>JAZSRY010000064.1:0-7430 GCA_045538735.1 Oscillospiraceae bacterium | reverse complement strand
TTTGGCTTAATCGGTTATTTTGTTTTACTTCTATTAGACATCGATCAACCGTTTCAACTTGCCGCTTTAAGTGGCTTACTCTTTGCTCTTCTCCTGTTTCCTGTTTTGGTTGTTTACGGAAATATTATGGACAAACGATACGCAAAGTTTGAAAAGGAAATTACCTCACCGATTTTCTACAAGACAAGCGGGAATTTTAATTTAGGTAACGGCAAAATTAAAAATGGAAATATCTATTTTTGCGAAGCCGGAATTGTTTGTGTTTGTTTAGAAGAGAAGCCCTATACATTAGATGAAATATTGCTGCAGAACATTGACCATTACACCTACACCTTCACGCAGTTAAACATTTTCACAAACGATGATCGTTTATTTGTAATCACGGTTCCTAAAGTGGATGAAATAATTGATATTTTAATGAGAAAAGGTTGGATACGTCCTACATAATTGCAAAAATGAGCAGCCATATTTGGCTGCTCATTTTAACATTTGACATATCCAATAGATCAGACCGTAAATCACCGAGGCTGAAACACCATAAACAATAACTGGTCCGGCAATCTGGAAAATTTTGGCACCAACTCCCAAAATGAAACCTTCGGTTTTGAATTCAAGAGCAGGGGAGGCCACGGCGTTTGCAAAACCCGTTATGGGTACGAGCGTACCTGCACCGCCATGCTTGGCCAGATTGTCGTAAAAACCCAGTCCCGTGCAAAAAGCACCGAGGAACACCATAGAGATGGTGGTGGCGGTGGCGGCGTCCTCCTTTATAAGGCCGAAGGCACTCCACGCGTCGTTTATCAGCTGACCGATGCAGCATATCACACCACCGAAGAGAAAGGCCATAAGGCAGTTTTTTATAATAGGTGAAGGCGGCATTTTGTCGGAAATATATTTTGCGTATTCGCTTTTGGACATTTTCATAAAAATTCCTCCCTTTGCCTTAGTATGGCAAGGGGAGGAAAATTTTATTCGGCATTTTCTATGCTCAGATTGTCAATTCCGTTGCGCTCAAACTCATCCATATAATCATCCATGCGCTGAGCAAGCTCCCGAAGGTCATCCTGACTGAGGTTTTCCACCAGCATATCTCTGCGAGCCAGCTCCTCGGCAAGAATGTCGAAGAAAACCGCGTCCTCATAGTCGGCGATGGCCTCGTGTATTCCGCCCTCCTCGTATGCCTTGGAGGGGAAATAGTGTCCCATATAGCTTTCGCTCAGGGCGCGAAAGCCGTTTTTTGCGCAGATTGCGAAGAACTTTTCCTGCAAAAGGTCATAGTCCTCGAAGCGGTCCTCGCCGCGGGTGGAATTCAATATCCAGTTTCCGATGTAAACAAGGTCAAGGAGTCTGCGAAATTCCTTATCGCTCAGTTCAATGTTCATTGGGCGGCTGCCCCCTTCCAAAGATATATCCTATATAATATTATAGCAAATCAGCCCCGAGAATTCCACACATAAATTATGCTTGTAATTGCCGGGGAAATGGAATACAATATACTGTCGTAATGGAATTAAATTGGAGAAGTATGCCAATGGACCGAAGAGCAATAGGTGTCTTCGATTCAGGACTGGGCGGACTCACCGCCGCAAAGATCCTGGAGGAGACAATGCCCTGTGAAAATATAATATATCTCGGCGACACGGCAAATATGCCCTATGGTCCCAGAAGCAGGGAGGACATTACCCGCCTTGCTTTGCAAAATGCGGAGTTTCTGCAGAAAAGGGATGTGAAGGCTATACTGGTTGCCTGCGGAACGGTTTCCAGCAATGCGCTGGACAAGCTGCGGGAGAGTTTTGATGTGCCCTTTTTCGGAGTTATCGATTCTGCCGCAATTGCCGCCTGCGAGGCTACGGAAACGGGACGCATAGGCGTTATCGCCACCGAAGCCAGCATACGCAGCGGAGCCTATCGCCGTGCCCTTGAAGCACAGGGGAAGAGCGTGAAGATTTTCGAAACCGCTTGCCCCAGCTTCGTTCCCCTTGTGGAAAGCGGACATTTTTCCGCGGAGGATTCTATGGTGAGAGCTGCCGTTGAAGCTGAGCTCAGCGCCCTTAAGCGTTTTGGCGCCGACACCGTGATATTGGGATGCACCCATTTCCCTCTTCTGGGTGAAGCCATCGCCGAATATCTGGGCGAGGAAGTGCAGCTCATTTCCTGCGGCGGCGAGGCCGCTCTGGCTCTGCGGGAATATCTTCATAATGAAAATAAATTGAAACGTGATGATGAAATAGGTTATCGCCGATGGTTCACAAGCGGCGACACGGCAACCTTCAGCGCGGGAGCGGGGGTTTTCCTCGGCCACAGTGTAGAGGCCGAAAAGGCGGTTTTTTGAGGATTATTATGGAAAAAGAAGTTCTTATCAGTATAAAAAGTACCCAGAGCGTGGGCGGGGAGGAAGCCGAGCCCACGGAGCTTATAACTTTGGGAAATTATGGCTGCCGCGGCGGACTTAAGAAGTTTTCCTATATGGAAAGCGCCATAACCGGTCTCGAGGGCACGAAGACGGAGTTTTTAATCCGCAGCGACGAGATTGTTATGAACCGCACCGGCACGGTCACAAGCCGTATGGTTTTCAGTAAGGGCAAGAAGCACCGCTTTCTTTACGGTACACCCTACGGCACTCTTGCAATGGGCATAAACACAAATTTTATTGATGTTTTCCTCAACGAGCAGGGAGGCAGCCTTGATCTGGGCTATGACCTTGATTTTGAAAATGCCCTTTTAAGCCGAAACCAGATCAGCATCACAATTAAAGAAAAATCCGAAAAGGAGAAGGCATAAATGAATCTTATTGAGAATGCAAAACTTCAGATACACGCTCTTATAGAAGCAGCCTACACCGCTGCTGCGGAAGCGGGCACTCTGCCCGCAGGCGCGGAGCTTAAGGGCATTGTTGAAATACCCAAGGACACCTCCAACGGCGACTATGCCGCCAACCACGCTATGGCAGCCGCCAAGGCCCTGAGAAATTCTCCCCGTAAGATTGCCGAGGCTCTTGTCGCCAATATGGAGCTTGCGGGCAGCTACTTTGAAAGCGTTGAGATTGCCGGCCCCGGCTTTATGAACTTCCGCTTGGGCAGAAAATGGTTCGGCGATGTCCTTTGCAACATTGAGGAAGAGGGCGCAGACTACGGCAAGACCGATGCTCTCAAGGGTCAGAAGATTATGGTGGAATTCGTCTCCGCCAATCCCACCGGCCCCATGCATATGGGCAATGCCCGCGGCGGCGTTCTGGGCGATGCTCTCGCCGAGGTTCTCCACTGCGCAGGTGCCGAAGTGAGCCGAGAGTTCTATGTGAACGATGCCGGCAACCAGATTGAAAAGTTCGCCACCAGCATAGATGCCCGCTACCGCCAGCTTATCCTTGGTGAGGACGCAGTGGAGTTCCCTGAGGACGGCTACCATGGCGACGATATCAGGGCTCTGGCAAAGGGCTTTTATGAGGCTAATGGCGAGAGCTTCATGGATAAGAGCGTCGAAGAGCGCCACGCAGCCATGGCAGCCTTCGGTCTGGAGCGCAACCTGCCCAAGATGAAGGCAGACCTTGCCCGCTATAAGATTAACTATGACCAGTGGTTCTATGAGTCCACCCTCCATAACAGCGGCTATGTTGCCCAGTCCGTTGAGGAACTTAGCAAGGCCGGCTACACCTATGAAAAGGACGGCGCCCTCTGGCTCAACACCTCCAGAATTCTGGGAGACAAGCTCCTTGCCGCAGGCAAAAAGCCCGAGGCAATCGAAAAGCTGGGTCTCAAGGACGATGTCCTCCGCCGCGCCAACGGTTTCTACACCTATTTTGCCGCTGACATTGCCTACCACCGCAACAAGCTTGCCGTCCGCGGCTTCGATAAGGTCATCAATATCTGGGGCGCCGACCACCACGGCCATGTTGCCCGTCTCAAGGGCGCTATGGACGCTCTGGGGCTGGACGGCGAGAGAAGACTGGATGTTGTTCTTATGCAGCTTGTCCGCCTTATGCGCGATGGCGAGGTAGTCCGTATGAGCAAGCGCACCGGCAAGGCTATCTCTCTCAGCGACCTGCTGGACGAGGTGCCCGTGGATGCCGCCCGCTACTTCTTCAACTCCAAGCCCGACAGCCAGATAGACTTTGACCTTGGTCTTGCTCTCCGTCAGGACAGCGAAAACCCCGTCTACTATGTTCAGTATGCCCATGCCCGTATCTGCTCCCTCATTGCAGGTATGGCAGCCGAGGGTCTTGAAGTTCCCAAGGCAGCGGATGTGGATATGAGCCTTCTCAGCGATGTCCACGAGATAGAGCTTATCAAGCAGCTTTCCGCTCTCCCCGAGGAGATTCGCATTGCAGCCCGCGACTATAACCCCAGCCGCATCAATAACTACGTCAACGAGCTGGCTGCCCGCTTCCACCGTTTCTACGGTGCCTGCCGCATAAAGGGCGTTGAGGAGGAAACCGCCAAGGCAAGACTTATGCTGGCCTGGTGCGTAAAGCAGACCATCGCCAACTCTCTTGCTATCATCGGCGTATCTGCCCCCGAAAAGATGTAAACGACGCAATAAAGACAAAGAGATGATTAAATGACCGTTCTTGAACTTGCAATAAAGCTTATGCTTTTCATAGTGGTGGGCTATGTGGCCAGAAAGCTGAAGATTATGGCCGACGGCTTCGACAAGATGCTCACCAAATTCGTCATGGCAATTCCTCTGCCCTGCATGATAATCAACTCCTTTAACATAGAGTTTGATATTGAAAAGCTGATAAGCACCCCCATAATTCTGCTTATGAGCGTGGGAAGCCTTGCCTTCGTTTTCGTGGCAGTCCGCTTCCTAACTCCAAAGATGAAAAACCGCGATATGTGGAGAACCGTGAGATTTTCCCTTATGTTCACGAACTTCACTTTCATGGGTCTGCCCATAGTCTCCGAGCTCTATGGTCCCGAAGCTGTTTTCAACTATGTTATTTTCACTCTGCCCGTCCCTATCATTTTCTACGGCGGCGCACCTCTTATGCTGGGCAAGGGCGAAAAGCTCAATGTTAAGGAAACGCTGAAAAAGTTTATCTGCGAGCCTGTTGTTGCGGTGTTCATAGGCTTTATCCTCTATGCCACCCAGATTCAGCTTCCTCAGGTGGTAACGGGTGTTATTCAGGGACTTGGCAATATGGCCTCTCCTCTGGGTCTCATCCTCTGCGGCAGCATCATTGCCGACGCCAACTGGAAGGGCATCACCAAGTATCCCTGCGTTTTCCTGGTGGTTATCGCAAGACTTTTCGTGGTTCCCGCCGCAGTGCTTGGCATCTTCATGCTTCTCAAAATAGACAAGCAGACCATACAGAGTGTTATCTTCTACTATGCAATGCCCGTCGCGTCCTTCCTGCCCTCCTTCCTGCTTCGATATAATCCCGAGGCGGTGGAGGCGAGAGTTGCGGGCGGCTATATGGTGGTGCTTTCCACCCTTGCCTGCGTTGCAACGGTTCCCATCTGGACTCTGCTTCTTGAACTTATCTGATAAAAAATTAATCTGCTGAAAGGGGAAAACATTATGTTTGAAAAAAGACCCGTTATTATGGACGGTGCCACCGGCACCGAGCTTCAGCGTCTTGGCATGCCCGCGGGCAGCTGTACGGAAAAATGGGTTCTTGAGAACCCCGATAAGATGATTTTGCTCCAGCGCGCCTATGTTTCCGCGGGAAGCAGACTCATCTATGCGCCCACCTTCGGCGCGAACAGCATAAATCTTGCAAAGCACGGCATTAGGGATGACCTGAACGTGATGTGCCGTGACCTTGTTGCCATAAGCCGCGAGGCTGCAGACGGCCTTGCTCTGGTTATCGGCGATATAAGCTCAACAGGCGAGCTTGTTGAGCCCTACGGCGACATGGAGGAGGATGAGCTTTTCTCCGTATTCGCCCATCAGGCCGAGGCTATTGAAAGAGCGGGAGTTGACCTTTTCGGCATAGAGACCCAGATGTATCTGGATGAGGCCCGTTTGGCTGTCAAGGCTGTGAAGGAGGTAAGCTCCAAGCCCATTATCGTCAGCTTCTCCTGCGGTCCTACCGGCAAAACTCTTTGGGGCGAAGATCTCTGCGATGTCTGCGACGAGCTTCAGCAGCTTGGCATCACCGCCTTCGGTGTAAACTGCTGCGGAGACCTGGATCTGCTTTGCTCCATTCTGGAAAGACTTCGCGAGAGAACTCAGCTGCCTCTCATAGCAAAACCTAACGCGGGTGTGCCCGTGGTTAAGGACGGACGCAGCGTTTATGATTTCCCCACGGAAAAAATGGCCGAATACGCTCTGAAATTCCATGAGCGGGGCGCCCGCCTTATAGGCGGCTGCTGCGGCACCACGCCTCTTCATATTGAAGCCATCAGCCGCGCCCTCAAAGGAATATAAGCCGTACAGCAGCAACAATAAAACCCAAACCCCGCCAAAAGTGCCTCCGGCAGTTATGGCGGGGCTTTTTTGCGCCGACCGGATGGAAGTGCGGGAGCGGCACGGTACGGTTATTCCAAATATTTTTTAGGAATATTAACACTTTTACTAAAATTTAGCGCATTTTCTTATGGTATTTTTCAAGATTTTAGCTTGTTAATTGACAGATGATGTGCTATAATCTATGCGTGTATTTATACTGAAGCGCTTTTGCGGATTAAAGCGCTAACAAGCTACATCGCAAATGCGCTTTTTGGAGAATGCCCATGGCAAAAGAAAAGGGAAAAGCCAAGAAAAAGGGAAGAAAATCCTACTTGCAGGACATCCGTCCTAATCTTTCCGGCGAATATGTCTATATGGGCGCTCACCTGAACTTCGTCCCCGAAAAAATGAGCTACCGCCGCGCGGCATCTGCGATGGCTGTGTATGCTCTTCTCTCTCTGGCGGGACTTGCAGCTGCGGGCTTTGTCCGCGCGGGAGGCATGGGCAACTGCTTCTACGTGCTTATCCCCTATATGGCGGAGGCCATTGCAGTATTCACCCTTCTTCTTGCTGTATACAAGGCGCTTTCCAGAGGCAGCAGACTCCGCGACTATGAATACGAATCCTCTGTGGTCAAGATGCCGGTGAGAGCATTGCTTTCCGCAGTCTTCGCGGCAGTGGGTCTTGTGTGCATCGCGGTGTTTACCGCAATCAACGGCATAGATGGCAGCGTTGGAGAATTTGCTCTCCTGCTTGCCGCAAAGGCCCTTGCAATCATCGCTCCCTTCCTTTTGAGAAGGTTTCTGGCCTCTCTCCGCTGGGAAAAGGAATGAAGATTTTGAATTATTGACATATGCGCCATCCTAATATATAATTCGTTAATAACTTGTCCGTACAAGTTAGCCTGAGCAATATAATCCGAACCCGTTTCTGATGGCATATGCGTTGGCATTGCTGCGTTGCCGGCTTTTGAAGGGCGACAGCCCATCTGCAAGCCGCCGCCTTGCACTGCACTAGCATATGACCTCAGAAATCTGCGA
>JAZSRY010000065.1:0-63075 GCA_045538735.1 Oscillospiraceae bacterium | reverse complement strand
CATGTACGAGCTATGCACCAAGGCTTTCAGGCAGGCGGGCTTGGAGCCCGGCTCCACCATCTCTGCGGAGCTTTCAGGAAAAACTACCAAGGAGCTTATCAAAAGCGGCGTCTGCGCCGCGGTGCTGCCCTCCGCAATTGCGGAGGCATGGCAAAATGACGGCGTGCACACCTGCCAGATAGTCCCCTCCTTTGAAATGAGCACCGCTCTTGTATATTCCCCCAAGGCCATGTCCCGGGCCGTGAGGCTCTTTATGGAGCACATAGAGGAGGTGAAGGCTCAATGAAAATGGAATACTACGAGGAGTTTGTGAAGCTGGCGGAAACCGGTAGCTTTTCCAAGGCAGCTGAGTCCTTCTCCTTCACCCAAGCGGCTCTGACCCAGCACATTCAGCAAATGGAGAGCCTTTACGGCGTGAAGCTCTTTGACCGCTCCACAAGACGGGTAGAACTCAGTGACTTCGGGAAGCTGGTGCTGTCTCACGCCAAGCGCATGGTGAAGCTGAAGGCTGAGGCCATGTCCGCCGTGGAACAGCAGCGTATGCAAAAGCACTATCACCTCTCCATCGGCTTTTATCCTGCCGCAGCCCGCTATAATTTTGTGGACAAGCTACAGGCCTTTTCAGCCTTGAACCCGGATATCTCCATCCGCTTCCGTGAGCTTCTTCCCGAGGCCCTTATAGAGTCAATGGCGATGGGCGAATTTGACTTTGTCATATTGGAAGAGGAAGACAGTAAGGCAGAAATAAATTATGACCGCCTTTGCCTCAACAAGGACTCTCTGGCGGCAGTGCTGCCATCCTCCCATCCTCTCTCCGGATATAGCGAAGTGCTGCTGACTCAGCTGGCTAAAGAACAGTTTTTGATGATGCCGGAGCACACCTTTGTCCACCAGATGGCCAGCGATGCCTGCAAAAAAAGAGGCTTCTCCCCTGCTGTTACCTACACAAGCTACAGCATAAGCAATCTTCTGGAGATCGTTGAGAATGGAAGGGGTATATCCCTGCTTATGAAAACCCCTGCCACTCGCTATAAAACTCAGGGGGTTTCCGTAGTGGATCTTATCCCCAAAATCTATTCCTCGGTTAATCTTCTTTACCGGGAAAGTGAGCTCAGCGATTACGGCAGACGCTTTCTTGAATTTATGATGACCCAAATTGAAAGTGAATAATTAAGTAAGGCGAAAGCGTACACAATGCGCTTTCGCCTTACTGGCTTATTACGAATCTGCAAGCTTTATAAAGATATCGGTATTGATTGGCTTTTCGCCCTCTTGCTATAATCATAGTGAAAAACAGTATTTTCAGGAGAGAAGGACATTTGCCATGTTGATTTCCGAGATAATTAATAAGCTAATTGCATTCCATCCTGCCGTAGACGAAGCCCACACCTGCGATACTGTCAAGTGCGGCAGCGCGGAGCAGGAATGCACCGGTATAGTGATCACCTGCTTTGCTTCTGTGGAGGTCATACGAAAAGCCATAGAGCTGGGAGCCAATTTCATCATTGTCCACGAGCCCCTTTTCTGGAATCACGAGGACAAGACCGACTGGCTTGAAGACAGTGAGGTCTATGCCGCCAAGAAAGAACTTCTTGACGCTCATGGCATCGTGGTGTGGCGTGACCATGACCGCATCCACGGCGGTCCTCCCAGCAACAATCCGGAATTTATAGACGGCATCTTCTATGGCATAATGCAAGAGCTGGGCTGGACGGAGTACAAGCTGGATTATCCCAACAAACCCCTGCTGTTCTCTCTTCCGGAAACCGATGCAGAGAGCCTGGGAAAAGAACTCATTGAAAAGCTGGGGCTAAATGGCATACGCATTGTCGGCGATAAGTCCGCCAGAGTCTCCAAGGTGTTTATATGCGAGCATCTCCGTGACAGAGACTTTGATGTGAACAATAAAATTCTCAAAACGGAGCTTGAAGACATAGACGCCATAATCCCCCTTGAGATAGTGGACTGGACACTCTCCGCCTTTGTGCGCGACTGCTGCTCCCTTGGCAAAAAGAAAGTCATCTATAACATTGGCCACTTCAACTTTGAAGAACCCGGTATGAAGCACATGGCCAAGTGGCTTCCCCGCCTGGTGGGCGATGTGCCTGTCCATTTTGTACCCTCCGGGGACAGTTTCGATTTTATCATTTGAGGTTACAGGAATGAAAGAGATAGATTTTTCCGGCAAGCATGAATGCCTTATCCGCCGCCCGGACGGGAGACTTATTCCCATGGACGAACCCTGCTGGGAGGCCACAGAGATAGCTCCCGGCACATGGCAGATACTCTCCTCCGGAGACTATCACTACCTTCTTGCCGGCGAGGGGGAGGCCATAGCCATAGACACCGGCTACGGTGCAGGCAATTTGAGAGAGTTTCTTGAAAATCTCTGCGGTCTGCCCGTGAAGGCCGTTATCAACACCCACGACCATTTTGACCACACTGCCAACAACTGCTACTTTGACGAAGTCTATCTATCCTACGAAAGTCTGCCGCTGGTCACCCGTCCCTTCCCCAGCTTCAAGGGTATTCGCTTCCCAAGAAACTACAATACCCACGTTGTGGGCGACGGAGATAAGATAAACCTTCCCGGAAGAGAGCTGGAAATAATCAAGATAGCCGACCACGCCGTGGGCAGCATAGCCATACTGGACCGAAAGGAAAAGCTGCTTTTCTCCGGGGATGAATTCATGCCAGGCATAAAATGGCTTAACGGCACAGCGGAAAATTTCCTGAGAAATATGAAAAAACTCATGGCTCACCGCCATGAGTTTGAGCGCATCTGCGGCGGCCCAGGCATCATGGATGCCGAAGAAGCGGACATACATTTTGAAGCCGCAAAGCTGATGCTTCGGGGCGAAGTGGGCGAGGACGCCCCGCCCAAAGCTCCCCCGGCCATTGAGCACGAGATAATAGACGGGCACATTGTCTATGATTGCCGCGCTCCCCGTCCCGAGGACAGAGGCGGCGGAGACCCCACAAAAATAAAAAGCCGCCCCCACTTTTTCATTCACAGGGGACGACGCTTCGAATTTGACAAGGCAAAACTCTTCGATGAGGCGAGATAAAAATATGAAAGAAGTATATAAAGCCCGTAAGCTCCGCGAGGGACTCTGGTCAATTGCCGAGCAGCACAGCAGCGAGGGCATGATGGTGATGATGTATCTGGTTGAGGGCACAAAGAAGGCTGCCCTTATCGATTGCGGATTTGGCGTGACCGACACACTGCGATGCTTTGTGGAAAGCCTCGCCGCCAAGCCCCTTGCCTGCTATATTGCCCACGGACATCCTGACCACGCAGGGGCTGCGGCACTTTTTGATGAAATTTACATGAGCGAGAAGGATGCGCCCCTTTTGCCCATCTCCCTCTCCTTTGAGCGGCGCATGGGGGATGTTTTCGGCCGCGGCGGCGACAGCGAGCATGAAGCCTACTGCCGTGAGCACATTGTTATGTGCGATAAGCTCCCTTACAAAGATATAGGCCACGGCACTGTTATAGACTTGGGTGACAAAAAACTCGAGGTATTCGCCATTCCAGGCCACACTCAGGGCTCTCTGGCCTTTTATAACCGGGAGGAAAACTACGCTCTCACCAGCGACGCTTTTTCCAATCGCACCGCTCTCGTGACCCTGCCCAAGGAAAAGCGGGTGGGCATAGAAGCATACAGGGATGGACTTGAGAGATTTCTCGCCGCTATAAATGATGAGACCCTGCTCTGTTGGGGTCACGGCAAAGAGCCCATGCCCCACAGCGTGCCGAAGGATATGCTCTGCGCCTGCCAGGAAGTTCTCGATGGCAAAACAGAAATGGACACGCTTTGCGACAATCCCTTTTCCCGCAGACTATCCGCCGCGGGAAAGCGGATGATGGAACATACCTGCGGCAGCGTCATGCTGGTATATGACGCCAACACTCTGTGAAGGAGATATAAGTATGACTAATCAGGCCGGAATCGGCGAAAAAATATACAAATGGCCCTACAAGGTCGACTACAACAAGGTAAACCACATCTATGTTGACGTTCTCGTTGTAGGCGGCGGCCTTGCGGGAGCATCGGCAGGCATTTCCGCTGCCCGGAAGGGCGCGAAGGTGGCCGTGGCTGACAAGGCACCTATCAAGCGCAGCGGCTGCGGCGGCGCAGGAATGGACCACTGGAACACTCTGCTTTCTAACCCAGCAAGCCCCATGACACCGGAGGAAAACGCCTTAAAGGGCAAGACCGATGGCAGACAGGGCCACCGGGACTACATAGCTGTCAAGGGAACATGGGATGCTCTCATGGAGCTGAAAAAACTCGGTATGCCTCTTGTGGACGACGAGGGAGAGTTTGATGGCGCAGCCACCCGAGACGAAGAAACAGGCATGCTCAAGGCCTATGACTACCGGGACTTTGTCTCCTGCAAGCTCCGGGGCGGTCAGTACATCAAGCCCTATCTCTACAAAGGCCTCAAGGAGGCGGGCGCGGAGCTTTTCGAGCGCGTTATGATAACGAATCTGCTGACCGAAGGCGGCAGGCAGGGTGCGCCCATAGTCGGTGCGACGGGCTTTTCAATGGAAACAGGCGAGTTTTACGTATTCCACACTCCCGCTGTCATCCTCTCCTGCGGCTACGCCTGCACCATCTGGACCTACAACATGGAGATAACGGGCAATAGCTGGCGCTGGGATCCCAACGAGATAGGCGAGGGCCTTGCCATGGCTTGGAATGCCGGTGCGGAGGTTGTTGGCATGCACAAAAACGGTCACACCAAGGTCCAACACCCCTTCGCATGGCCCCGTTTCGGCGTAGGCAACCCCAGCAACACATGGTTCCCCTGCACCATTGTGGACAACAAGGGCAAGGAGATACCTTGGGAGGACAAAAACGGCCGTCTGCTTGAAACTGTGGCAGAGCGCAACTGGCCCACCGCCGACCAGCCCTACTGCGGCAGCCCCATCAGCGATAACTGGAAGGGCTGCAAGCTGCCCAACCTTATACACGATTTGCCGGAGCGCATTCGCAGCGGTGAATTTGAGCTGCCCTTCTGGGCAGACCTCCCCTCCATGCCTGAAGAAGAGCGCCGCAGCATCTGGGGCATGATGATAGGCAACGAGGGCAAGACTCGCTACACCATATTCGACCTCTACACCCGCAGCGGCTTCAATCCAGACAAGGATATGCTGATGGCTCCTATCCAGAGTCCGGAAGGCTATCTCACCGGCGGTTGGTTCCAGGGTGAGCCCCAGTACGCCAAGGCATGGCGCAGTGAGAGCTTCGGCATGCAGGGCGAGCCCGCCGTGGACTGGAAAATGATGACCAACATACCCGGTCTTTTCTGCGCAGGTGCCGCCAGTGGTCTTGAGGGCAGCTCCTTTGCCTGTTCCTCCGGCTTTTACGCCGGCGAGCGTGCTGCGGAGTTTGCAAGGAAAAATCCTGCAGCTAATATTGACGAATCCCAGATGGAGGCTGAGCGCAGCCGTGTATATGCCCCTGTCCGAAGATATGGAGAGGAAGAGGCCAACATCAGCTGGAAGGAGCTTTGGAGCGGAGAGACAAGAGTTATGCAGCAGTGCTGCGCCGACTTCATGACCGATTCCATTCTGGAACAGGGTCTTCTTTGGATGGACAGCATAAGAAAGGACGAGGGCAAGAGAACCTACGCCCGCAATCCCCATGAACTGGCAAGAGTTCTTGAGGTTGAGACGAGAATGACCGTTGGCGAAATGTTCATGCAGGCCTGCCGAGTGAAGCTCAAAACCGACAAAATGGAGCTTCCCAGAGGCACTTACGTTTTCAACCGCCTTGATGGCAGCGAGGTAAAGACCGAATTCAGAGAGAGTCAGTATTGGCTCAAGCCTCCCTACGCTCCAACATATCTTGAAAACTACGAAAAAGTTCTCTCAGAAGGAGGGGATAATTGATGACTGAGACCTATGTATTCGCTAACCCCACTGGCCCCACCGTTGCGGTGAGTATAGACGAAAATCTCTGCATAGGCTGCAACGCATGCGCCAATATCTGCCGCATGCAGACCATAATCCCCAATTCCGAGGCCGGGAAGCCCCCTATACTGGCCTATCCTGACGAGTGCTGGTACTGTGCCTGCTGTGTGGAGGTATGCCGCACCGGAGCGCTCCGCATGAACCTGCCCATCAACCAACGTATCTTTTTCAAGCGCAAGGAGAGCGGCGAGATTTTCCGCATCGGCGACAAAAACTGCCCGCCCAAAAGCTATTTCGTGCCCCCCTACGGCTGGTACGAGGACTGATAGAAAGGAGCTTCATTCTTATGCCTAAAACCACATTCCAGAGAGTTGTTTTTACCTTTTTTGGCGTTCTGCTGATGGCCACCACCATGGCTACATACAATAAATATATCGTCTACGGCGAGTTTTCCGTAGAGCTTTTCCGTCAGGTAGGCATCGCTTTCCTGCAGAAAGCACCCGTAGCTTTTCTGCTCCAGTTCTTCGTAGTGCAGAAATTCGCCGGCAAGCAGGCCGCTAAGTATCCCACCGATAACAAAATCCTCTACCAGTGCATTCGCACCGGCTTCACCGTGCTTTTGATGTGCCCCATCATGTGCCTCTACAGCAACATCATCAATATGATCAACTTCGGCTGGAGCTTCGGTCAGCTCATGGAGGCCTGGATAAGTAAAATGCCCATCAACTGGGTCTTCGCTTTCGGCGTTCAGATCTGGATACTTGGCCCCGTGAACCGCTGGATATTCCGTCATCTTTTCCCTGAGAAAAAGCAGGTGAAGGCATGATAAGCGAGAAGCTGATCCCCGCTTTGCGGGAAGCTCCTGACCGCTCCCCCAAAGCTCTGAAATCCCTTGCGGAGGAGCTGGGCTTGCCCATTTCCCATGTGGCAGGAGTTGCCACATTCTACTCTGAGCTCACCGGCATTTCCGATGGCGAAGTGGACCTGAGTTTTGCTGATGGCGGCAGAGAGGGAGCCATGTTTGCCCCTGCAAATTACGAAAAAACGCTTAGCATCTGCGCTTCCGATACTGACATCATAGGCGCCCTCCGTGATGCAGGGCTCACCGGCCGAGGCGGAAGTGCCTACAACATAGCCGGGAAATGGGATACTGTCAAAAATGCCCCCGGCGAGAAAAAGTATATCATTTGCAACGGCAGCGAGGGCGAGGGCGAGACCTATAAGGATATGAAGCTCATGCTCCGCGCACCCCATGCCATATTGCAGGGCATGCTGCTCTGTGCCGCCGCGATTGGCGCGGTAAAGGGCTTTGTATATGTGCGAAGTGAATATCCCGAATGCTTTGAAAGCATGAAAAAAGCTGTTTCCGAGGCCGAGCTTGGAGGCTTTGAAATTGAAGTTGTGAAAGGCGCAGGTGCCTATGTTTGCGGCGAGGAAACCGCTCTCATTCGCTCCATAGTTGGCAAGCGTGGTGAGCCCACGCTCAAGCCTCCCTATCCGGGTTTCAATGGCATTTTCCATAAGCCCACCGTTATCAATAATGCTGAGACCTTTGCCGCCGTCAGCGAATATTTCCTCAGCGGCGAAGTTAGCAAGCTCTTTACCGTCAGCGGCTGTGTGAAGCGCCCCGGCGTTTACGAACTGCCCTTTGGCGTTAGCGTCAGAGAAATTGCCCAACTGGCAGGTGCGAAGAATGCCAAGGGTTTTCGCCTTGGCGGCGGCTGCACCGGACGCATTTACTCCGCCGATTCCCTCGACATGAAGCTTGAAGCCGGAGCCTCGCTTGGTACTGCAAGCCTGATGTTTTTTGACGAGTCAAGCTCCGCACGCACCCTTTGTACCAAGAGCGTAGAATTCCTCTCGGGTCAATCCTGCGGAATGTGTCCCCCATGCCGATTCGGCTCCGTGGAGCTTGCAAAGCTGCTCAGAGAAGATGGCAGCAAAGCTGAGATAGAAAAGCTCTGCGATTATCTGCGTCTAAGTTCCAGATGCAGCATGGGGCAAGGCATCCCCAACACCGTGGAAAGCGCTATTGTGGCCTTCCCCGCTGAATTTGAATAAGGAGGCGGCGATATGATAAATTTCATAATAAACGGCAAGGCCGTCTCTTCCGAAGAGGGCCGCACAATTCTTGAAGCCGCCAGCGAAAACGGTGTGCACATCCCCACTCTTTGCCACCTTGCAGGCTGCACGCCTGACAGCTCCTGCCGCATATGTCTTGTGGAGATAAAGGGATCTCCCAAGCTCATGCCCGCTTGCTCCACAAAAGCAGCAGAAGGCATGGAAGTTCTCACCCACAGCGAAAAGGTGGTAGAGAGCCGCCGCATGACCCTCGACCTTATCTGCCGCAATCACCGTATGGACTGCGAATACTGCTCCCGCTACTCCGACTGCGAGCTCCACGCCCTTTTACGTGAGCACGGCATGGACGACAGAGTTTACGCCAATGTCCACCACGAACAGAAGAAGGATTTCTCCTCCCCGGCAATCGTACGCGACAGCAGCAAGTGCGTTCTCTGCCGCCGTTGCGAGAAAGTCTGCGAAAAGCAGGGTATCCATGCCATCGGTGCATTGCACCGCGCCGCCGGTACCAAAATCGGCTCAGTAGTTCCCATGTCCGAGAGCGGCTGCATCGGCTGCGGTCAGTGCCTCGCCGCCTGTCCCACAGGCGCGCTGAGCATAAAGGACGAAAGCAAGGCTCTGCGTGTTGCTCTCAACAGGAAACAGCCTGTCGTTTTCGCCCTGTCCCCCTTTATTGAGCACGGCGGCAAGCTCGTAAACATACTACACAGCATGGGTATAGCCAAGGTTTTTGACGCCTCCGGCTTTATCGCCATGGCTGCCGAAGAAGTGAACTCCCAGATTTCCATAGGCAAAAAAGGCATATCCCCATTATGCCCTGCCGCCCCGAAGCTTGTTGATGCTCCCGTTTTGGGTCGCCATCCCGAAGCAATATTCCACGAATGGTGCAAAGCGAATTACGGTGAGGCCTTCACTGTCTGGGTTTCCCCCTGCACGGCGCTGAAAGCTGCACACAAGTGTGATTTCGCCATGACGGAAATTGAGCTTTATGACCATATCCTCCGGTCCTGCGTGAGCCGCTATACCATGCGTCAAGTCTGGGAAGACGCACAGGAGGAAGCATTCGATGAATCCGTAGCTGCAAGCCCACTTCGGGACGAACTCTCCCCTGCTCTGGTCTGCATTAAGACGCTTTCCGTCAGCGGCGCCGCCGAAATAAAAAAAGTCGCCGAAGACTTTGTCTTCGCCGACTTCCTTGCCTGCCCCGGCGGATGCGCCCATGGCGGTGGATATAGAAAAGTATAATCGGATTTTCTTCACTCCTCACATTTCTCCTATGCACAATCCCCGGTTGACCCTTAAAAGGCAACCGGGGATTGTGTTTTTTACGTTATATATACCACTTCGTAGCCGTGAGTGCCGAGCATTTCATAGAGCAGTTCACCGAGCATCACCGTGGTCTCTCCGCTTTCGTAGCTGAGCAGAAATACCCCGCCATCGCGAAGACGGAGCAAAACTGCATTGGATGTGCCTGTTATGGTGTACTGAGTGTACTCTCCCCAGACCTCATTCTCCCACGCTCCCCAGCGGCATGCTTTGTCACTTCCGCCGCCCAAAGGCTCGCCAAAATCGGAGACCTCCACAAGCTCGATAGTCGTAACATCTTTATAGTCCACGGTGAAGCTAAAGTCCTTATAGCTCACACTCAAGCGGTCCTCGCCTATGTCCAAATCAGTACGACCTCCGCCTCCCATAAGGGAGTACGCCGCCACGATGACCACAATACTTATTATCAGAATAATGCTGTATTTCTTGTTCATTCTCCATCTCCTTTGCATATTATACTACAGTTTCCCTTGTTTTCTTGAAAAACAACACATTTCGCTGATAAGACCAATTTGTCACCAATAAAAATGAGACTGGAAACAGGAGCATTACAGATACACAGCCGCAGATGCTGTTGCTCCAATCAACAAGGTCATCACCGCCGGCCCATGGCCCGTCTCACCCTCACAGTCTTGTATCCGGGAGTCCGCAGAAAGCATCCACAGGGCTTATACCCTTAAATTCACTGCGGCCCAGAAGCTTTTCAATGGTAAGTCGGATGGTGGTACGGGTAGCAGTATATGCATTGATATATGTTCGTATCATGGGCACATCCTGCAAATGGTAAGGATTTGCAAGAGAAACAAATATGCTTGTCTCCTCGTTTATAAATCTGGGAATATCCAAAGCGTGCTTGGGGCACCAGTTTATGCGTACCGTGGTCTGATTGCTGGCCTGTTCATAATTTGCCACGTAAAGGGTCAGCCTGCTTTTATCGAGCTTGGCGCTGCCGTGGAGCTCGTCGGCAAAAGGCTCGTAGCACTCCACTTTGAAGCCTTTTTCTTCGAGAACTTCCTTAGTTATAGCCTTTACGGAACCATCAGGGATGTCATCCTTGCCAAGAGCAACAAGCCGTACAGTGGGGAATTTTTCGGGGCTTATGGGCAGGGCCTCCGGTTCGCAGCTCTTTACAAGGGTGATTGCCTTGTCGGCGCACTCCTCATGCCATTTGGCGGCGGCGACTTCCTCCTCAAGAGGTTTTTCGAAGCACACCTTTGCTTTCAGAGCCAGTATTCTGGCAACGGCCTCATCAAGGCGTTCTCTGCTCAGCCTGCCGTCGGCAAGTGCTTCCAGAATATAGCCGTAATCCTCCTCAAAATCCGTGTTGAAGACAAGCATATCGCAACCTGCCATTATTGCTGCAGGAACGGCCTCACGGCGGGGCTTTGCCATGCAGAAGCCGCCCATTATGGTGGCATCGGAGGTGATAAGACCGTTGAAGCCCAGAATTCCTCTAAGCACCTTTTGCAGCAAAGTGGGGCTGAGCGAGGCGGGAGACATGGCCTCCGCCGCGCTTATGGAGGAGTCCGCATCCCTTGCCACATGGGGCTGGGCTATGTGGCCCACCATCACGCTGAGCAGGTCATTGGCGATAAGATTTTCATAGACCTTGCCGTAGGTATCGTACCATTTATCCGCGCTGAGACTGTTACATGTAACATGCAGATGATGGTCACGGTAGTCCACGCCATCACCGGGGAAATGCTTGGCGCAGGCGGCAACTCCCCTGCTTTGCACAGCGGAGACATATTTCTCAGTGAACTTGGTAACCTTAGCTGTATCGCTGCCGAAAGTGCGGACATTGGTTATGGGGTTCATATAGTTCATATCCAGATCGCAGACGGGGGAATAGGTCCAGTTTATACCGCATTTTCTCCCTTCCACGGCGCAGACTGCACCGAAACGCTCAACGATCTCCTCATCGTTGCTGGCAGCGGAAAGCATGGGCCAGCCGAAGAGAGTTCCGTCGCTCATGCCGCCGGAGCCGCCCTCCTCAAGATTGGCGGCCTTCAAAAGGGGTATTTTTGCCACCTCGTCAAGGGGTGCAAAGTCGGCCTTTATACCCTCGCAATTCTTTACAGGGCGGAACAGTATGCTGCCCACTTTGCCCTTTGCAACCATATCCTTTAGAGTTTCCGGGGAATAGTCTCCACCCATGACGCAGAAAAGCTGTCCCGCTTTTTCCTCATCAGTGAGGCCGTCCAGACTTGTTTTCACCCAAGCAAGCTGCTCATCATTCAGGTAAAAGGGTTTTTTCTTTAAGTATTTCATAGGCTCTCCTTACATTGTCTTTCCGTGTTGGGCTTGAAGGATCGAAGCTCGTTCATCATAAGTGCCGCCGCGGGATTATCAAGACTTCCGTTGTGATAGACATATGTGTTGAAATAGCAGCCGGGTGTTGATATATCGATGCTCCACACATTAAGAAGACTGTTCTGGCTGACATACTGGGGAAGGATAGCAACACCCTTTCCGAAAGCTACCATTGCCAGTGCGCTCTCTATAGATGGAACATTCACTATATTAAGGCTGTAGGTCATTTTTTCCGCAAGCTGACGCATAGCGGAAAACGAACAGAACACTTCATCGGCAAATGGAACAATCAAGGTTTCGCCGGATAGGTCCTCAAGACTGATATGATAGTTTTTTGAAAGGCGATGGGATTCTCTGGCGCTGAGCACTGCCGGACTCTGAAATGCTATGGAGGAAGATATGTAGGTGGGCAGCTTCTGCATCTCGAAGGCGGAAAAACTCAGGTCATAGGAATCAAAGACAGCCACCCGGTCCGTACGGCTAATGACATCAATTTTGAAATCCACATCCGGATATTTGGCGGAAAAATAGTTCAGGAAAATCACAAGCTGCTCATGTATAGAGTTTTCAAGACAGGCAATGCTCACGCTGCCGCTTGTCTGGCCTTCGGCAAGACGCAGTCGGTTGAGCATTGATGCATTTTTCTGGAGCAGCTGGGGGATGCGGCTGGCCAGCATTCTGCCGGATTGAGTGAGACGGACGGAGTGAGTGCTGCGCTCCAGCACCTTCACCCCCAGTTCCTCCTCCAGCTCCGCAATGTGTCTGCTAAGCGCCGACTGGGTCATGAACAGCTTTTTGGCCGCACCGCTGAAGCTGAGGGTCTGGCTGAGGACGAGAAATTCAAATAATCTTTCAGTTGTCATTGCCGCCTCCTGCTCCAAAGCTGCGAAATCCTTCAAGAAATTCATTTAAATAGGGGTTTGGGTTGTCTTTGCGATAAAACATATACATGGTGGTCTCAAAGCTGGGATCTATAACGGGCAGGGCCGTGGTGTTGGGCGGTATCATTCCCCGCATGACACGGGGACACAGGGCAAGGCCTTTACCAACGGGCACCATGATAAAGTGGGCCGTGGGGCAAACTTCCCCTTCATAAAGCGAAAAGGATATACCGCTTTTTTTGAGTATGCTCAGCTCGGAGTCATAATAGGAACTGTCCGCACCCTTGGGATAGAGCACAAATCTCTCTCCCTCAAGGTCGGAAACACTGAGTGAGGATTTGTGTGCAAGATGATGGTGAAGAGGAACAAGAGCCAGCACCTTGGTGCTGTATACTGCCTCTTTTTCAATATTTTCGTAGCTTACGCCGCTCTCGGCATAGGTGAAAAAGAGGTCTATCTCCCCCCCGGCAACACTGTATTCAATGTTGTGCACACGGTCATCAAAAAACTCCAGCTTTATGTTGGGATAACGAAGATTGACGGTGTCAAGGAAGGGACCCAGCTTCGCAGGAATGGTGAAGCCGGAAAAGCCGATGCGGATGCTCATGCCTCCGCTTTCAGAAATGCTGTCCAAACCCGAAACTATCTGCTTATACTCCTGAGCAATCTCTCGGGAATCAATAAGAAAACGTTTTCCCGCCTCGGTAAGCATTATGGAATGGGCATTTCGTTTGAGCAGCTGCACACCGGCCCGCTTTTCAAGAAGGCTTATGTGATTGCTAAGCAATGCCGGTGAAATGCCGAGGCTTTTCGCAGCCTCGCGAAAGGAGCCGCATTCTACAAGGGTGTTGAATTCGTACATGCGTTCTATGTCCATATCGCACCTCTTATGTCAAAAAATTCACATTACCGATATAAGACTAAAACAAAAATAATGAATTGTCAAGCTCTTATTTTTCTATAATTTACGGGAAATTTCGCTGAAATTACTTTTTTTGTGATAACATCGACAAAATAACGGAATAAGCAATTATTGTGAAACTGTTGAAAAGAAAAATTGCGGATGATAGAATAAACCTGTCAAATGGTGTGCTGCGGTACACCTATATTTTGTACAGTTATTTTTATGGAGGAAAAGTTATGAAGAAACTGCTTGCAATTGTGCTTGCCCTCGTAATGGTAGTGTCCCTTTTCGCTGCCTGCGGTGACAAGACTCCCGCCGATCCCGGCACTCCCGCAGATCCTTCTGCTCCCGCTGAGCTCGACCTCGTCGGCTTCTGCACTGTCAGCATGAGCGAAAGTATCTACGTTCTGGAAGAGGAAGCACTGATCAACATCTTCGACGGCAAGGCCAAGGTCCAGACCGTCAGCTGCGATCAGGACTCCGCTCTCCAGATCCAGCAGATCAAGAACTTCATCACCATGGGTGCTGATCTTCTTGTTATCAACCCCACCGACATCCGCGCTCTGGGCGACGCCATCAAGGAAGCCCACGAGGCCGGCATCAAAGTCTACATCAACGGCGCAACCACCGATGAGCTCAGCGAAGAGTACTATGACTGCTGCACCGTGTCCGACGAGTACCTTTGCGGCGCCTATGTTGCCATGATCGCAAAGAACTGGATCGAGGCCCACGCAGACGAGCTCAACGCCGCCAACCCCAACTGGGAGCTCTCCTTCCTGGAGTCCAACCTTGCAGAAGAAACTCTCAAGCGCTCCCTCGGCGAGCAGAGCATCATTGAGCCCTATCTCAAGAATGCCGACGGCGACTATGTTGACGCAAGCGGCAATGTTGTTGACGAAGCAAACAAGGTCGAAAACCCCGCATTCTGCCAGCTGGCCCTCGATCACTTTGCAGGCATTATTACCGAGCAGGATCAGACCAACGGCGGCCTGAACGTTGCAAACATCCTCACCACCAACCCCAACACCCGCGTATTCATCGCTTATAACTCTCTCGCATCCACTCAGGGCGGCCAGTACATAGTTGATAACTATGCCGACCAGATTGACGAATTTGCATTCTTCTCTGCCGGCGTTATGGGCAACGAAGCTGACTATATTGTCGGCAGCGTTTCCGACACCGACGGTGTAACTCCCTCTGTCATGCGCGGCGCTGTTCAGTTCGGCGTTTCCGCAGCAGGCGGCGATGTTGCCACCTCTGTTGCAAACACCGCCTACGGCATCCTCTACGGCGTGGAAGGCGTTGACTACTTCAAGAAGAACCCCGACGGCATTGCCGCATGGTGGGCTGTTGAAGAGGAATGGGCTCCCGATGGAGTTGCCAGTGTTGCCCACTTCAACATTCTCTCCGGCGCAACCGTTCAGCCCTTCGATCCCATTGAGTCCCTGAAGGACGAAAACACCGTTTACTACTGGAACAGCCGCGACGGCTTCATCGTTGAAGAAGAGCCCGAAGAGCCCGTCGTTGACGCTCCCGTTGTTGATGCTCCTGTTGCAGGTGCTCCTGTTCCCGCTGGTGAGTACAGCTACATGGAGACCACTCCCTTCGGCCAGATGCTTTGGACCATTACCCTGAACGAGGACGGCACCGCAGTCTTCGGCCAGCCTGAGAACGTTGATATGGGAAGTCCCACCTGGACTGCAGTATGGACCGATAACGGTGACGGCACCTTCACCACCGCTGAGTGCGTAGGCGAGGGTCCCCAGATCGCTGGCTTCTGGGAGAACAACTCCATCCTCTGGGCCGCTCTCAATGACGGCAAGGCAGTTCCCGTAAAGAGCGATGACTATTCTGCCCATGTTGCAGAGTACGGCCTCCTCGAAGGCGGCGCATCTGCTGCTGTGGCAGTTCCCGCAGGCGAGTACAGCTATGTTGAGACCACCCCCTTCGGCGAGATGCTCTGGACCGTTACCCTGAATGAGGACGGCACCGCTAAGTTTGGCCAGCCCGAGAACGAGGGCATGGGCAATCCCATGTGGGACGCTGTTTGGACCGACAATGGCGACGGCACCTTCACCACTGCTGAGTGCGTTGGCGACGGTCCCCAGATCGCTGGTTTCTGGGAGAACAACTCCATCCTCTGGGCCGCTCTCAATGATGGCAAGGCTGTTCCTGTGAAGAGCGACGATTATGCAGCTCATGTTGCCGAATACGGTCTGCTTGAGGCTGCTGCTCCCGCAGGCATCGAGCCCGGTGAGTACAGCTACATGGAGCCCACTCCCTTCGGTGAGATCCTCTGGACTGTCACCGTAAACGAGGACGGCACCGCTATTGTTGCTCAGCCTGAGAACGAGGGCATGGGCAATCCCAGCTGGACCGCAACTGTTGTGAACAATGCTGACGGCAGCTTCACCACCGCTGACTGCGTTGGCGACGGTCCTCAGATTGCCGGCTTCTGGAAGGATAACGGCATCACCTGGATCAACAACGGCGACGGCACCGTAACTCCCGTTGAATAATTCCATAAGATAAAGTATAATAAGCCAAGGCAAGCGGGGGCGCGTTCGTCGCGTCCCCGCTTTTTAAGACCCATACAAGGGAGAAAATTATGCTTACACTTAAAAATATTACAAAGACATATCCCGGCGTTGTGGCTTTGGATAATGTGACATTCTCCGTGAAGGACGGCGAGGTTCACGCTCTTCTCGGTGAAAACGGCGCAGGAAAGTCCACCCTTATAAAGGCCATAGCCGGTGCCATTGAGCCGGACAGCGGCATAATGGCCTTTGACGAAAAGGAGTTTAAGAAACTCACGCCCCAGTCCTCTCAGGAGCAGGGCGTTGCTGTCATTTACCAGGAGCTTAATCTCTGCCTGCCTCTCACAGTTGCAGAGAACATCTTTCTTGGCAGACCTCAGGCTAAGCTCTATTCTCAGAAGCAGGTGAATAAGCTTGCTCAGGAAATTTTTGACGAATACGGCTTTAATCTCAAGCCCAATGTTCCTGTTGTATCCCTCTCTCCCGCTCAGCAGCAGCTTGTGGAGATATGCAAGGGCATAAGCAATAACGCGAAAATTATGATAATGGATGAGCCCACCTCTGCTTTGGCCACTACAGAAGTCGATCTTCTTTTCAATGTAATCCGCAAGCTGAAGAGCAAGGGCGTAACCGTCATTTACATATCCCACCGCCTCGATGAAGTTTTCGAGATAACAGACCGTATCACCGTTTTGCGCGACGGCAGGTATGTTGCAACTATCAACACCGCCGACACAAACCGTCAGGAACTTGTTAAGCTGATGGTTGGCCGTGAACTTGACCAGAGTCATCCAACACGCAGTCACTTTCTGGGCGAAGTTGCACTTGAATGCCGCAATCTTACCGGAAACAGCGTTGAAAACATTTCTTTCTCTCTCCGCAAGGGCGAGATTCTCGGCATGGCCGGCCTTGTCGGCTGCGGACGCACGGAGACGGCCCAGCTTATCTGCGGTGCAGCTCACATTGAAAAGGGCGAGGTTCTTGTAAACGGCAGAAAGGTAAAGATAAAAGCCCCCTCGGACGCCATTGCCGCAGGCATCGGCCTTATCCCCGAGGACCGCAAGGAGCAGGGCTGTATCCTTTTCAACAGCGTTCTTTTCAATACCACTCTTATTTGCAACAAAAAGTATATGACTGCCGGCGTTCTTTCCCAGCGAAAACGCAGGGAGGTTGCTCAGGAGTATAAGGATAATCTCCGCATAAAGGTTCCCTCGCTCAATCAGATGGTGGTGAACCTCTCCGGCGGCAATCAGCAGAAGGTGGTAGTCGCCAAGACCATGGCCGCCGACCTTGACATCATCTTCTTCGATGAGCCCACCAAGGGCATTGACGTTGGAGCAAAGCAGGAGATATATCAGCTCATGAACAAGATGGCTGCGGAAGGCAAGGCCATTGTTATGATATCCTCCGACATGGAGGAGCTTCTGGGCATGAGCGACCGCATCCTTGTTCTCTCCGAAGGCCGCGTGGCCGGTGAACTCACCAAAGACCGCTTCACACAAGAAAACGTCCTGACGCTTGCGTCCGGCATGGAGGTAATTGCATGATCGAAAGAAATCAGTCTACCGGCGCCCGGATAAAGGGTGCTCTGTCCTACGCATGGCGCGAGGGAACAGTTTACATAATTCTCGCGGCGCTGATTATAATGTTCACCGTTATAAACCCCGCCTTTTTCAGCAAACGCAACATCTATAACCTCATAAGCGAATCCAGTTACTATATTATAGCCGGTATGGGCATTGCCTTTGTTATGATAGGCGGCGGCATCGACCTTTCCGTCGGCTATCAGATGGCAATGGTTTCCACCACCTCCTTCCTTCTCACTCAGAAAATACTTGAGGCCAGCGGCGGAAGCTTCACCGTGTTCCACATGCTCATCGTTCTGGTATGGGGCATACTTCTTGGCTTTGTGATGGGCCTCATCAACGGCCTCATTGTTACTAAGCTCAAGCTCTTCCCCCTTATTGTCACCATTGCCAGCAGTGAGGTTTTCAAGGGCCTTTGCCTTACCATCACCAACGCAAAGACCTATTCCGGTCTCCCCAATGTTTTCCGCTCTCTTTATACCGTGAAATGGCTTGGAATGCCTGTCGATGTATATCTGGCCCTTCTTTGCGTTATCCTCGCATGGTTTGTCCTGAACAAGACCCACTTTGGCCGTGATGTTCTGGCTGTCGGCGGAAACCGTGAGTGCGCCCGTCTCTCCGGCATCAAGGCAGATTTCATTCAGGCCATGACCTTCGCCATCACCGGCGCTGTATTCGCTCTGGCTGCTCTTGACATGATGGCTCATCAGAACATGACTTCCGCCAACTCCGGCCCCGGCACCGAGTTCACCTGCCTCACCGCTGCTATCATCGGCGGTATCAGCTTCATGGGCGGCAAGGGCAATGTTGTGGGCCTTGTTGCAGGTATATTCGTAATGCAGATAATTTCCAACGGTATGCAGCTGGCAGGCTGGGGAATCTATCTCCAGTACGCGGTAAAGGGCATTATCCTTCTTGCTGCAATATCCTTCGACGCCATTAAGAACAGACCCAGACCCACCGTTCGTATTCACAACGATAAGCCCGAGGAGCAGGAAGCAAAAGCAGAGGCGGTTTGATATGAAAAATGAAATGAGCATGCCCCCTTTCGGAGTGCCTCCCATGGGCGGCCCTCCACCCATGCCGGAGATGCCCGACGCGGATATAAGCGCCTATCCCAATAACCGCCTGGACCTTCGCTACGGCAATGAGCATCCCAGACAGGTTTTTGATATTTTCTATCCCGAAGACGGGGAAGGCCCTTTCCCCGTGCTGCTCCATATGCACGGCGGCGGCTTCGCCCTTGGGGATAAGCGGGATTTCCACATTCAGGAGCTTCTTGACTGCACAAAGCATGGCTATGCCTTCGCTTCCTGCAACTATCGCCGCAGCGGCGACGCGCCATTTCCCGCGGCTGTTCTGGACTGCAGAGCCTTTGTGGACTACCTGCACAAAAATGCTGAGGAGCTGAATATAGACGATAAGCGTATCTGCGCCTTTGGCGGCTCTGCCGGCGGCAATCTCAGCGCCCTTTTCGCCATGAATATTGATAAGTTCTGCGGCGAGGATAAAGAAGTGGATGCCTCCGTTGCCTGCGCTATCGACTGGTTCGGCCCCACGGATTTCGCAAAGATGGACGAACAGGCAAGGGCCAACGGTGTGAGCCTTGCCGACCACGATATGCCCTTTTCGCCGGAGAGCCAGTATATAGGCGCGCCTCTGCAGGAAGCGGACAGGGACATTCTTGCAGCGGCAAATCCTCTTACATACGTCAATGAGTCCATGTGCCCCCTGCTTCTCCAGCACGGCACCATGGATATGCTGGTGCCCTTTGCCCAGAGTGAGATGCTCTATGAGGCTATATGCGAAAAGCTCGGCAAGGACAGGCTTACATGGCTCCCTCTTGAAGGTGCCGGACATGATGGCCCCGAGTTCAAGAGCCTTGAAAACCTTGCTATTGTGTGGGCTTTTCTGGATAAGCATCTAAAAGGAATTGAACCCCAAATTCCTCTTGAAGAAATGCCCCTTCCCATGGCGATAGGGGAGGGTGCGGCGAATGCACATTTCGGCCTCGGAGGAGCAATGCCCCCAATTCCTCCTATGGGTGGCGGAGCTCCTCCCTTCGGAGGCCCACCTCCCGGCATTGAGATCCCTCCTCTTGCTCAGGAGATACTGGATTCCATTCCCGAAAAGTATCTTGACATTGCATATTGTGACGCCTCTCCCGACCAGAAGCTGGATTTGTATCTCCCCGAAAACAGGGAGGAAAAATGCCCGGTCATCGTCCATTTCCACGGCGGAGCTTTCCTCTTTGGCACCAAGCGTGACGACTCCGTTGAGCCTATGCTGAGAGGTCTTGAGCATAGCTACGCAGTTGTCAGCGCCGAATATCGCAAGAGCGGCGAGGCTCGTTTCCCCGCAATGGTTTATGATGCCAAGACCGTTATCCGCTGGGTGCGTGCCAATGCCGAGAAGTACGGCTTTGACACAGAGCGCATTGCCATCTGGGGTCCCTCTGCCGGCGGCTGGCTCAGCTCCTTTGTGACTGTAACCAATGATAACCCCTCCTTTGAGGACCTTTCCATGGGTTATGGCGAGTATTCCAGCCGTGTCCACGCCTGCATTGACTGGTGCGGCCCCTGTGCAGGTTTCCTGCAAATGGATGAAGCCTTCAAGATTTCCGGAGACGGCGTTCCCGACCACAATGATCCCCATTCTCCCGAGAGCATGTTCCTTGGAGCTCCCATCGAAACCGTTCCTGAGCTTTGCCAGCTCGCCAGCCCCATTGCCCATGTGAGCGCAGACACAGTTCCGTTTTTGATAGTCCACGGCGGCATCGATCAGGTGGTACCCAAGGAGCAATCCATTGAGTTTGCCAAGGCCATCAATGCAGCAGCCGGTGAGGGCAGAGCAAGACTTCACATCGTGGAAGGCAAGCTCCATCACGGCCATCCCTGGTACCACGAAAAGTGGCTCAGCGATCTGTGTCTGGATTTCCTTGATGAGGTGCTGACGTAAAACTATAATGGTTACAGGCAGGTATGGATTATACCTGCCTGTTTTCAAAAGGAGAGTGTGCTATGGAATTGATTTTCAAAACGGAAAAAGTTACGGACAGAATAACAAGGATATTCGCCTTCAATACGGAGCTTATGTATCTTGTTGAGGGCAGCGAAAGAGCGGTTTTGCTCGATACCGGCAGCGGCTTTGGCTCTTTGAAGGCCTGCGTTGATGCTCTCACCGATAAGCCTCTTACGGTTCTTTGCACCCACGGGCACACCGATCACGCCCTTGGCGCGGCAGAATTTGAGGATGTGCGGATTAGTCCTCTTGAAAAGAGGGCATTTTCAGTCCACTCCCCCTGGGAGTTTCGCGCGGGAAGCGGGCTTATGTGGCCGGATTTTGACAAGCTCAGCCCCGAGCAGATAATCCCTGCTATGGATTTTGAAAAGATGCGCCCCCTTGTTGAAGGGGAAACATTTGACCTTGGCGGCATTTCCGTTGAGGTTTTTGCCTGTCCGGGACATACTGCCGGAAGCATGGTGATGCTCATACCCGAGGAGCGTATGCTGCTTTTGGGTGACGCCTGCAACTATATGGTATTCCTCTTTGATGAGCTCAGCTTAACAGTTTCAGAGTACAAGCGTTCTCTGCTCAGCCTTCTCGACAGGCTCAACGGCCGTTATGATACAGTGCTTCTAAGTCACGGTGATGGCTTCGGCGTTCCGGACATGATAGAGCGCGTTATAGCCGTGTGTGATGACATTCTGGATGGACGAAGCGACAAGGCGTATTTTAACTTTCTCGGCAATGAGGCATGGATGGCCCACGCCATTGGCCCGGACCGGCAGCGTCTTGACGGCGGAATCGGAAATATAGTGTACAGCAAGCTGACACTCGGATAACAGCCAAACACGAAAAGAGGCTTACACATGGAGCCATTCCGTGTTCGGGCTTATCAAACAGAAAATTAAGATTGAGTAGGAATACCGAGCATGAAAATCAAAGGCATAATTTTTGATCTGGACGGCGTTATCTGTTTCACCGATGAATACCACTATCTGGCATGGAAAGAGATGGCCGACGGCATGGAAGTTTACTTCGACAGGGAGATCAACAACCGTCTGCGCGGCGTATCCCGCATGGCAAGTCTGGACATCATTTTGGAGCGCTATAGCGGCCCCGAGCTTTCCCCTGAGGAAAAAGTCGCTCTTGCCACCAAGAAAAATGGCATATATCGTGAACTTCTGGGCCGTATGAGCCCCGCCGACCTCTCCGACGAGGTTAAAAACACTCTCGATGCGCTCAGAGCAAAGGGCTTGAAGCTTTCCATCGGCTCTTCAAGCAAGAATGCACCCTTCATTCTGGAGCGCATCGGCCTTGCAAATTACTTCGATGCCATCTCTGACGGCAACAACATAAGCCGCTCCAAGCCCGACCCCGAAGTTTTTTTGAAGGCCGCAGAGTATCTGGGCCTTGAGCCTGAGGTCTGCCTTGTGGTTGAGGATGCTGTAGCCGGTGCCGAAGCCGGGCATGCCGGCGGATTTGCTGTAGCCTGCGTGGGCGACGCCGCCGAGGCCAAGGCTGGTGACTATAATTTGACCTCATTTGTCGATCTTCTGGACATCCTTCGATAGGAGAGGATAAGACATAATGATTAACAGCCCTGGGCTACTTGTCCGTTCCTGCCACCAACCGGCTCCTTAAGCACGACTTCTGCATAGCAGAAGGTATGTGTATGTGCGAGGCGGAGAGGCTAACACTGGGCGGATAAACCGCCTGTATTGCATCCTCAGGAATACTCCGTGATATTTCACTCCCGATAGATTTTTGATAGCAAAATTCCGTATAGACCATAGGATGGGTATAATCTGCGGCAAATAAGACCACCAGAAATCAAATTATCTATACAAAAAAGTTTAGAAAATGATTTGATTCGGCGAGTGGGAATAAATCCCCTAACGACATACCCCCCAAACCCCTTGAAAATACTGGGCGTTTGGGGGGTATTTTTCGTGTTCGGGGATTGTATTTGCTGGACATTTGCTGTACATTTGAGGTACTAAATGCTGAACAATTTACGCAAGGGGCGTAAGCGATGAAATATACCATACTCTATGCTCAGGCATTTGAGAGTTATTTTTGTTGTACTGAGTCAAGTGCTGATGATATGACGCAATAAGGAAAATAAGACGAGGAGTCGAGGATGAAAAAAATAATCAAAGCAATAATCGTGATCGCGGTGATCGTGGGCATAGGTAGTAAAATATTTTCAAAAGACGTAAATATAGTAGATTATTCGGATTCGGGATATGATTCAGCACTGTACTGGCCGGTACCGAGGCACTATAAATTAAGTCAGGAGCTGCACTCAGACGGTGCAATTGATATTAGTGATTCCTGGATCGAGAATGCTCCTGTATGTGCTGCTGAAGGGGGAATTGTAACCCGTGTTTACCATTGCACAAGAAACCATGAAGGTGAATATGGTGACTGTAATGGCTTTGGGACAGGTCTTGTAATTGAAGGAGATGATGGCCGTATATATCAATATGCACATTTATACCAGGGAAGCATGCCCGCCCAGGTATACAAAGGTGCAAGAATAGAAGCAGGCCAATGGATCGGTGAAGTAGGCAATACGGGGAATTCATCAGGAGCGCACCTGCATTTTGAAATATCAACAGGTGATTACGGGGATGATACCGTAATAGACCCACAGGATGAAGTATACAAAAAAGTATATTGATTCAGGGGAAAACTATGGGTAAAAAATATGGGTAATGTATCTCAGTGCTGCCGGTAGTACAGAAAAATCGCAACTTGCATAGCAGATGAACTGCTTGCAAACGAAAAACCGAAATCGCTTGATATACAATGGCTTTCGGGCATTTATACTACTTAGAAAAAACAGGAGTTCGGAAAATGAAAAAACAGCTTGTCGTAATATTGTTGATTTTGATATTGTTCTGCAGCGCATGCGCTTCCGAGTCGGAAAGCATCCCTTCCTCCCCAACAATGCCGGAAACATTTGCACCCGCGACGCAGGAACCGCTTGTACCGTCAACACAGGAACCGCTTGTGCCGTCAACGCAGGAACCGCTTGTGCCGTCAACGCAGGAAACAACGGTGGCAGAGCCTCTGCAGGCGGGAACATACACTTTCCGCAACGCAGAAACAGGCCTATACCTTTCCCATCAGGACGGAAATATTGTATTAAGCGAAACGCCCGCGAATTGGACATTGAAAGAGTTTTCCGCCGGAGTTTTTCACATATTTGCCCATGACACGGAGCTTTTGCTGGATATTGATAATGCCTATGTGGCAGCAGGGCAGAAGATCAAGCTTTGGACCGCCACCGGATATGATGTTCAGCGATGGAACATTGCAGGAAACCCCAACGGCTCATATTCCGTTTTATACAGCGGAGACAATCAGTTTTGTCTGGGATTTGAGGGCGAAAATGCCCAGCTTCAGCTTCGCAATGAAGGTAACGCCATGCAGGAGTGGGAAGCTGTTGACGTGAGCGATACGATTCCTAAAAATTACCTCTCCTATAAAAGTGCGGGAGGAATTATTGAGCTGCAGCTCCCTCTTGACATTCTGAGCGTTACCTCAGAGCCACGCCTTTTGCAGTGGGCAAACGAACTGGAAATTGTATATTACACATACTATGAACTGACCGGCTTCATCCCCTACGAAAAAATCATTGTAGAGGCCTATAAACCCTGCGAGCATTTTGCCTATGTGACTGATAACTGCAACATTATCCGCTTCAACAACGCCTATATTTACGATGAGATGGCAAAGATGGCAGCCCGTGACTGCGACTGGAATTTCTGCCTGCTTCACGAAATGGGTCATATGTTCGACAGCCAAAGACCCTGGAACTTTGAGGCGGAGGTTATGACGGACTTCAAGCTGGCCTATGTTCTTGAGCGAAACGGCGCTGCCGCCGCTCCCGCGGAATTTTCTGTATCCGAGGTTTTTTACGGCGCGGACATTATCAACGCCTATGACAGATTGGGCTCGGGTTTTTCTCAGCGGTATGACGTTTTCTCAATTGCCAAAAGATTTTTGGAAATCAAAACTGAAATCGGCTGGGAGCCCTTCATTCAAACTTTCCATTATATGCAGGAAAATGAAGCCGACTATGCAGGCGCAACAAAACTGCAGAGACTGGAAAACTTTGTCGCTCTGGTATCCGGGTACAGCGGAATCGATATCAGAACTTATTTCACCGATGATGAATGGAACACTATCATCAACCAAATCACCAATTAGCGCCTCCCGAGATTATCAGGTTCGAGATTATGAAGTCACACGCATATAACAGATAAAATCAAAGAAAAAAGCAGGGCGATTTTTGGAAATCGCTCTGCTTTTCTTTTTTACAGATTCAGAAAATCCTTGCGGTAATTCAGTCCCAAATGTTCAGCAAGCTCCGAAAGCTGCTCATCGCGGATGGTGTTCACTTTGGGAAGATGAGCGGTGAGCATATATATCTGAGCGGCCTTTTCTGCGGTTTCAATAAGGCCGAAGGTCTCATCCATAGTTCTGCCCGCTCCGTATATTCCGTGCATACCCCATATAACAAGACGGTATTCCTTCATTTTTTCGGCAGTGGCCTCACCTATGGAATTTGTTCCGCAAAGCATCCAGGGGAGAACGCCCACCCCGTCGGGGAATATCATAATGCATTCGGTGCACATTTGCCAAAGACTGTGGGTGAAGGCTCTTTCGTCCAGCTCATGTACATAGCTCATCGCCAGGGTGTAAGTGGGGTGGCAATGCATAACCACGCGGCTTTGGGGGTCAACGGAGAGTCGGGCCATATGGCTCATAATATGGGCGGCGAATTCAGAGGTATACTTAGCTCCATCCCTGAAGCCCCAAAGGAGCTGGGCGGTTTTTCCGTCCTCCCCGATACGGACTATGCCAAGATTGGCTTCGGGGTCTTTGTCCACATTTTTGAAATATTTGCCTGTGCCGGTGACGATGAAAATCTTTCCCGTCATGGGAGATGCATCAAAGCCCAGGGGGATGCTTCGTATTACATTGTTCAAATCAAGATATTCGGAGAGCTCGCCTTCATCCAGCAGACAGCTGATGTTGCCGCTGTTGCGCTCATCCCAGCCCATACGGTACATATTTGCGGTGGTCTCCCGCATTTCCATCACAAAGGGAGAATCAATAATATTTTTCATTCCGTCCAACCTCTCCTGCACAATGGGCAATTTATTATTGCCGCGTGTTTCATTTGTCAGCATAGCATGAACAGGCCGCAAAACACAAGGGATATATAAAAGGGATATATAAAAAATGCAGCCGAAGGCATTGAAAAATGTCTTCGGCTGTTTTTGTTGGTGTATATATCAGGCGAATACGGCTTCGGTGACCAGAAACTGCGCCTGAGGCATAGATGCAACAAATGAGGCGGGAACATCGCGGCTGGGTGTTCCGGCACAGACGAGCTCTTCAATAGCTTCCACCGCGGGTCTCTTCGCTGCGGTGTTTGCAACGAGAAACACAGCTTTTGCTTTAACCGCGTTTCCGATTCCCATGGAAACGCCTTGAGTCAGTGGTGGAGCTTCCTGCCGGAAGTATTTTTGGGCAACTGTGGCGGTTACGGGGGCAACCTGTGCAACATGGGTTCGCAGCGTGGGGTCAACTCCGGGTTCATTGAGAGCAACGTGGCCGTTGACGCCGATGCCGAACACCACCGCATCGAGACCGCCGTGCTCAGCGAGGAACTGCTCTGCGCGCTCGCATTCCATTTGGGGGTCTGCCATGCCGTCAAAAAGGAAGATGCTTCCGAAATCCATTTCGTTCAGGAAATGGCGGCGAAGGAAATCTGCCATAGCGCCGTCTGCATCCTGAGGCAAACCGCACCACTCATCCATTGCAAAAAAGTTTGCGTTGGCGAACGAGAGTTCGCCGGATTTTACCCGGGCCTTCAAAGCGTCAAAAACGGGGAATGAAGATGTACCGGCAGCAATGCAAAATGTAGCACTCGGTTTATTTGCCAGAATTTCTGCTAAACGGTCTGCCACATAGCTGCCCAGTTCACAGTCGTTGGGAAAACGGAGCATGGCTCTTATCTCCAGTTATCCACAGGCTTTGCAGCGTCGGACTTATAGGGAAGAGCAACCTTGCGGCCTTCCTTGGCGGAAACATAAGCTGCGTGGATAACTTCCAGAACAGCCTTGCCCAGCTTGCCGTCGGAGACGGGCTTTTTGCCGTTTCGGACGCAGTCCACAAAATGGCTCAGCTCCTGAGGATAGCCCTGGTTGAAAGCCTCTTCAAAGATGGGGAAGGTCCAGCCGTTGGTGGCGCCGGCCTTTTCGCTGGCGTAATCATAACCCTCAAGGCTGTACATCTGGGAGGAGTTGCCCTGGAACAGGTCGGAGTAGCAAACGCCCTTTTCGCCGTAAACTTCAATGCAGTCCTGCATGCCGCCGTGCTTGACCCAGCTGTCCTCACCTATGCAAAGAACGGTCTTGCCGTTGAGGTCAAATTCCAGCTGAGTGACGGAATGGTCTTCGCCGTCGGTATCGTGGTATACATGCATGAAGTTGCCGTATACAGACTTGGGAGTGGCACCCTTGAGCATCCACATGAACCAGGCGATAGCGTGGCAGCCCATATCCATCATAACACCGCCGCCGGACTTATCGGATTCATAGAACCAACGGCTGTGGGGGCCGGAGTGCTTTTCGGCCTGTTTGAGCATATAAAGATCGCCAACAGCGCCGCTTTCAACAATGGCGCGAACGCGCTCATACTTGGGAGCAAAGCAAAGCTCCTCGGCATACATAAGCAGCTTGCCGTTTTCCTCGCAGGCGGCGATCATCTCGTCGGCCTCCTTAATGGAAAGGCAAAGGGGCTTCTCCACGATTATGTGCTTGCCGGCCTTCGCGGCCTTGAGGCAAACACCGTGGTGCAGGAAGTTGGGGAGACATATGTCCACAATGTCGCATTCGCATTCTGCCAAAAGCCTATCAACATCGTCATAAGCGGCGGGAACACCCATTTTCTCGGCAAAGGCCTGAGCCTTGTCCAGATGGTGGGAATAAACGGCAACAACTTCGGCGTCATGAACGAAACGCTTGTAAGAGGTAACATGGATCTCGGAGATAAAACCGCAGCCAAGAACGGCAACTTTAGTCTTGCTCATAGGAAATCCTCCTAAATTCTATTTACGGATTTGCGGATTATATGTACTGACGCATGAAGCGATAGCTCTGCTCAATGCCGGAGCGAACGTCTTCGATGCAGCCTTCAAAGGCTTTGTCCTCAACCTCGATGACGGCATAACCGGTGTAGCGGATGTCGTTGAGGGCGCTGACAAATGCGCCGAAGTCCACACCGCCCATGCCGGGAAGCTTGGGAGAGTGCCACAGAGTGGGATAGGAGAAGCAACCGTAATCATCCAGCTTCTCCTGATAGATCTTGATGTCCTTGAAGTGGATGTGATAAATGCGGTCTTTGAACTCGTATACGGGCTTGGTGTAGCTGGCACCGGTCAGGTAGGGGTGAGAGGGGTCGAGTGCCAGACCGAGAGCGGGGGAGGGGATGCGGCGGAACATCTCGCGCCAGATGGCGGGAGAGCAGGCAAGGTTATTGCCGCCGGGCCACTCGTTAACGGTGTAGAGCATGGGGCAGTTTTCGATACCGATGCGGACACCCTTTTCCTCGGCATAGGCCACGATGGGAGCCCAGACAACTTCAAACTTATCCAGATTTTCTTCAACGGTCTTGTTCTTGTCCTTGCCGATGAAGGTGGTTACGGTTTTAACGCCCATAAATGCGGCAGCGTCGATGAGGCGGTAGATGTGCTTGATGGCAACATCAGCGGCTTCCTGATCGGCGTCCATTGCATTGGGATAATAACCGAGAGAGGCGATAGCTACACCCTTATCCTCGGCATATTTCTTATAGTAGAGCAGCTTTTCGTTGTCGCACTCGTTAAGGTCGATGTGGGTGATGCCTGCGTAGCGGCGGACAGCCTTGCCCTTGGGCCAGCAGCAAACTTCAACGCATTCAAAGCCAACCTTGGCGCAGTAGTCGATAACCTGCTCAAAGCTCTCGTCGGGGAGAATAGCGGAATGGAGACCAAGCTTCATCATAATAAAGTTCCTCCTAAATTAAATTATAAAGTTTTAAGTGTATCCTGCAGGAAGCGCACAGCCATACGGATATCCTCCGCGCCGTTTTTAACCTCGCGTTCGATGGTGAGATAACCGTCATAACCGATTTCCTTCAGTGCGTTCAGATAGGGGATCCAGCGTACAGAGCCCTCGCCCAGGGGAGTTTCAACGCATACTCCGCAGGTGGCTGCCCACTCAAGGCCACCCTCGGCAAAGTTATGGTAGAAATCGGCGGGGGCGATTTTCTTGAGAGAATGACCGTCCTTTGCGTGGGTGTGAACGATGAGACTTCCGGCAGTTTTAACAGCGCTTACTTCATCGTCAGCACCTACCATAACGAGGTTGGCGGGGTCATAGTTGATTCCAACACCGCCGCCGATCTGCTCAAGGAAGCCGCGGAGAGTGGCGATAGCCTCGGGACCTGTTTCAACAGCCACATAGGAACCCATTCTGCGGGCATATTCGCCGGCTTCGCCCATGGCATCCAGCATAATCTGGTAGCGGGGATCGGATTTATCGCCGGGAACAACACCGATGTGGGTGGTGACGATGCGGCAGTCAACCATGTCCGCAAGGTCGATAACCTTTTTGAGGTAGCTCAGCTTGTCGGGATTATCCTCGGCCTTTTCGAAGCCGAAGCCACCGAGCTCACCGCAAAGGGCGGTGACAGTCTGTCCGCAGCTGCGGGCGGTATCGCGCACAGCTGCAATCATGTCTCTGGAAACGGTGCGGGGATCGAATTCGTCCGCAGCATAAACCTGAACGCCCTCGGCGCCGCAGCGCTGAGAGGTGCGGATGCCTTCTATAAGACCTACGCCGAACCAATCGGCAAGGGTAGCAATCTTAAACATGGGCATTACTCCTCGACTTTGACCCAGCGGCCTTCTTTGGAGGAGCGAATGATAGCGTCGCACAGAGTCATCTCGCGCAGACCGTCCTCAAAGGTTGCGAAGAGGCCGCGGCTTGTGTCGCCCTTTTCAATGGCGGCATAAATGGCCTTGAAGTTCTGCTTGAAGGTGTCGGGGAAGCCTTCGACATGTCCGCCGGGATAGCCGTTGACAGAGGCGGCAAGAGGATCGAGGAGGGAGGGATCCTTGGGGATCTTCTGGTTGTAACCCTCGCGGCGGCCTACCCAAAGGTCGTTGCTGTCTTCGCTGTCCCAGCGCAGGGAGCAGTTGCTGCCGCTGATGTTATAGGTGATCTGGTTCTTGCGGCCTGCGAATACCTGGTTGATGACGCAGGAGCCGATAGCGCCGTTATCAAAGTGGAACAAAACTGCGCAATAGTCCTCGGTGTCGATGGGAACTTCTGCGTAATCTTCGGGACGCAGAGCCATACCGGAATAGGTGTCAACGGGCTTCAGGGGCTTTTTGCGGGTCTTATGGAAGGTGGCGAAATCTGCGAATACTTCGGTGGCGCGGAGACCGGCGGCGCTTTCCACCATGTCTATCCAGTGAGAGCCGATGTCGCCGAAGGCGCGGGATTCGCCGCTCACTTCGGGCTCAAGACGCCAGCTGTAGTCGGTGTCAAGGAAGAGCCAGTCCTGAAGATAGCTGCCGTGAACGCTGTAAATCTTTCCAAGCTCGCCGCGCTCAATCATGGAGCGGGTCTGCATGACCTGGGGATACCAGCGGCAGTTGAAGTTAACGGCATTGACAATGTTGTACTTCTTGGCGCAGGCAACCAGTTCTCTGGCCTGCTCAACAGTGGTGGTCAGAGGCTTCTCGCAGACAACGGCGATGCCGTGTTCCATGGCATACATTGCCATTTCATAGTGAGAGGCGTTGGGAGTGCAGATATGGACTACGTCGGGCTTTTCGGTATCCAGCATTTCCTTGTAGTCATTGTATCCTCTGGGTACGCAGTGAGCTTCAGCCTTAGCGGCTCCGCTGGGAAAATCGGCAACGGCGACAACGTCAACATTGCCCAGACGGCGGAGTGCCTCAATATGGGCGGCACCAATAAATCCGACGCCTATTACGCAAGCCTTGAATCGTTTCACAAAAAGATCCCCCTTAGTATTTATTATTTTTAAATTTTTGTCGTTTTTCGTGAAAACTTTTGCAAGTTTTCAGATGGAATCAGTATACCTTATGTTGCAAGCAAATGCAAGAGAAACTAAGAAGATTTGCAAATGATGAAAAGAATTGAAAAGTATTGAAAACAAATGAAAAAGATGCTACAATATTTCCGTGTCAAATATGTTGCCCTACTATGTCCCAAAAGGGTATGGCGGGGTGAAAACGAAATTATAATTTTGAAAGGAAATGATCATTATGAACAAAATCAAAGCTCAGGATATCGCCGATATGATTGACCACTCTCTGCTGAACCCCACCTTTACTCTGGATGAAATCAAAAGAGGATGCGAAATCGCAAAGGAGTATAAATGCATTTCCGTATGTCTGCGTCCCTGCGACGTTGAGTTTGCCTCTGAGATTCTGAAGGGCAGCGATGTTCTTATCACCACTGTCATCGGTTTTCCCCATGGCTCCAACCTGACCGAGGTCAAGGTTTACGAAACCAAGATGGCCATCGAGCAGGGCTGCGTTGAGGTTGACGTTGTTCTTAATATCGGCCGTCTCCTCTCCGGCGACTATGATTATGTTGAGAAGGATCTGAAGGCTGTTGTTGACGCAGCTCACGAGAAGAATGTTATCGTCAAGGTTATCTTCGAAAATGCTTACCTTACCGACGAGCAGAAACTGAAGGCCTGCGAGATCTGCACCCGTGTTGGCGCTGATTTCACCAAGACCTCCACCGGCTATGCTCCCTCCGGCGCAACCATTCATGACCTGAAGCTGATGCGCGCCAACACCGCTCCCAATATGCAGGTCAAGGCTGCAGGCGGCGTTCGCAAGCTGGATGACGCGCTGATGGTCAAAGCTGTCGGCGGCACCCGCTTCGGCTGCACCCGCACCGAGACTATGATGGCTGACGCCCGCGAGAGTGAGGCCGCCGGCACCCTCGTTCTGCCCGAAGTCACCGACGATATGGAATTCCCCGCCGTTCTGGCCGCCCGCGAGGGAAAATAAATTAAAAAATTAAAAAACGAGGAGAATGAGCGCATGGAAAGCATAAAGGAAAAACTGATTGCCGCGACAAAATATGAGTCGCCCGTACGTAAGGATTGGCGTATCGGCTGCATCGGCTCAGGCTTTATTATGGCCGACTGCCATCTGGAGTCCTACCGTGCTGCAGGCTTCAACCCTGTTGCCATTGCCTCCCGCACTCCCGCCAATGCAAAGGCTGTGGCTGAGCGCCATAATATTCCCAAGGTATACGATACCTGGCAGGAAATGCTGAAGGATGACTCCATCGAGATCCTTGATATTGCATACCCTCCCGATCAGCAGCTTGATATCGTCCGCGAGGCGGTAAAGTGCCCCAATTTGAAAGGTATTCTCTGCCAGAAACCCATTGAAATGTCCATTGAAAATGCCCGTGAGATAGTCCGCCTGGGCGAGGAAAACGGAAAGGCTATCGCGGTGAACTCCAATATGCGCTGCGACCAGTCTATGCGTGCGCTGAAGTATTTGCTGGATACCGGAGAGCTGGGTGAGCCCGTTCTGGCTACCATTGAAATGCGCGCAATTCCCCACTGGCAGACCTTCCTGCAGGAGTATGACAAGCTGGAGATCTTCGGCATGGGCATTCACCATGTTGATATTTTCCGCTTCATGTTTGGCGACCCCGCCGAGATCACCGCTGTTTGCCGCACCGACCCCCGCACCAAGTTTGAGCATGTGGACGGCATTGTGCAGTTCACCTATAAATATGATAACGGCATTATGGCCACCTCTCTTGACGATGTTTGGGCATGGCCCGAAGAGCCCTGCGAGAAGGATATTTACATCAAGTGGCGTGTGGAAGGCACCGAGGGTATGGCTCAGGGCACCATCGGCTGGCCCAAGTATCCCGAGCGCTGTCCCTCCACTCTGCGTTTCACTTCCAAGCGCTATCCCCATCAGTGGATAGAGCCCCAGTGGGACACTGTATGGTTCCCCGATGCTTTTGAGGGCACTATGGCTCAGCTGCTGCGTGCTGTTGAGCAGGGTGCAGAGCCTGAAATCTCTGCCCGCGACAATGTCCACACCATTGCCTGCGTGGAAGCTTGCTATAAGTCCATTGCCGAAAAGCGCACAGTTGCTCTCAGCGAGCTGCTGCTGCCCACCGATTGATATTTAAGGAGGATTTAATAATGATAAACGTTGGTATTTTCACCGGTTATTATCCCTACAAGATGGATGAGGTTATTCGCCGCATCAAGGCCAGCGATTTCGGCTGCGTACAGCTGGACGTATCCTTCAAGGATTTTGACGCCGCCTACGAGCCCCTCACCGAGAAGAAGGCTCACGAGATCCGCGATGCCTTCCGCGACGCAAATCTTCCTGTAATCGCAGTTTCCGGCTACACCAACTTCATCCATCCCGATCCCGATATCCGCAAGCGCAACATCAATTACCTGAAGATGATGCTCCGCTATGCCCGCGATCTGGGCTGCCCCTATGTAGGCAGCGAGACCGGCACCTATAACCTTGAAAGTGACTGGGTATGGCACGATATGAACGCCAGCCCCAAGGTCTACGATGAGACCATTGAGATCATCCGCGATCTGGCTGAATTTGCTGGTCAGTGGGGCTCAACCTTCATCGTTGAAAACTATGTAAACAACGTTATCGGCTCCGTTGAGCAGGTTGAGCGTATGTTCAAGGATGTAAACAGCAAGCATCTGGGACTTATCTGCGACCCCACCAACTATTTTGATGAGAACACCATCAAGGATGTGGACGGCACTATCAACAAGATATTTGACCGTCTCAGCCCCTACATGAAGATAGCCCATGCCAAGGATATCAAGCTGGCCACCGATACCGGCGAAAAGCATGCCGATATTGATGCCGATGCTTCCCACTCCTTCCGCGGCTCCGGCGGCGTTGAGCTGCCTGCAGCAGGTCTGGGCATCCTGAACTATGAGCTCTATGTGAAGCGTCTGGCCGAAGAGCATCCCAATATCCCCCTTATTATCGAACATCTGGATGAGGGCGATATTGAGCGTGCAAAGCGCTTCACCGACAGCGTACTCAAGCGTGTGGGCGTGTAAGCCTTTTAGCTGAGAGAACGGAGGAAAAACTATGCAATACCGTATCGGAATTGATCTGGGCGGCACTGCCATCAAGGCGGGTGTCGTGGATGAAAATAACGAAGTGGTGTTCAGCCACTCCCAGCCCACCGGCGAGGGTTTTGAGCAGGTTGTTGCAGACATGGCAAAGGCTGCGGAAACAGTTGCCGCTATGGCAGGGCTGAAGGTTTCCGATTTCCCCTGCGTCGGTGTCGGCACTCCCAGCTGCATCAACCCCAATACAGGCCGGCTGGTTTTCTCCAACAATACCAACTGGAGAGATATGCCTCTGCGTGAGGAACTTGAAAAGCATCTGCCTGTGCCCGTATATATCGGAAACGATGCAAACTGCGCTATCATCGGTGAAGCGGTGGCAGGCGCTGCCAAAGGCTGCCAGAGTGTTATTATGCTGACTCTGGGCACCGGCGTAGGCGGCGGCGTTATTCTGGGCGGAAAGCTCTTTGTAGGCGGAGACGGTATGGGAGCCGAACTGGGTCATGCTCCCGTAATGCATCAGGGCAATATGTGCACCTGCGGTATTCCCGGCTGCCTTGAGGCATATGCTTCCGTCACCGCATTGATTCAGCAGGCCGAGGAAGCTATGAAGGCTTATCCCGATTCTCTGCTCCATGCCCATGCAAAGGAAAACGGAGGAAAACTCAACGGACGCATTATTTTCGACTGCGCCCACGAGAATGACCCCGCAGCGCTGGCTGTACTGGATCAGTATGAGGAATATCTGGCAAACGGCATCGGCGGTCTTATCAATATTTTCCGTCCCGAGGTTTTCCTGATTGGCGGCGGCCTGTCCGCTCAGGGCGATTATCTCCTTGACCCCATTCGTGAAAAGGTAAAGAAGTATGTGTTTGCCTACGATATTATCGGCGCGCCTCCCATCGTAAAGGCCACCTTGGGTAATGCAGCCGGCACCATTGGCGCTGCATATCTGGACAGAATGTAATGTTATGCGCTTTGGAACTATAGGAACAAATTTTATTGCCCGGGAATTTCTCAGCGCAGGAGAGGGCCTTGAAGGCTTCTCTCTTGCCGCGGTGTATTCCCGGGACATGGAACGGGCAAAGGCTTTTGCCGGAGAGCGCCCCGGAGTACGGTGCGTAACGGATATTAATGAGCTTGCAGCTATGGAAAATGTGGACGGAGTTTATATTTCCTCCCCCAATCTCTTTCATGCTCAGCAGGCTGAACTGATGCTCAGAGCGGGAAAACATGTTCTGCTGGAAAAGCCTGCCTGCCCCGACAGGGAAACATTTGCCCGTCTGCGCTCTTTGGCGCAGGAAAAGGGACTTGTGCTTCTTGAAGCTATGCGTCCTGCCTTCATGCCCGGCTTTGCTGTTTTGAAAAAAGCCATTGAGGAAGTGGGGAAGGTTCGTCGGGTATCTTTTACCTACTGCCAGTATTCCTCCCGCTATGACGCGTATAAGCGGGGCGTGGTGGAAAATGCCTTCAATCCCGCTCTTTGCAACGGCTCCCTGATGGATATCGGCGTTTACTGCATACACGCGCTGGTGGCGCTTTTCGGCATGCCCGAGAAGCTCAGTGCCGTGGCCAACAAGCTGGATAACGGTCTGGATAGCCAGGGCGGAGTTCTCTGCGTCTATCCCGAAATGCTCTCGGAGCTGAGCTGGTCCAAAATCGCCGACAGCCGCCGCAGCAATGAAATTCAGGGTGAGCAGGGAACCCTGCTTATTGACAGCATCACAAACCCCAAGGATATCGTCTTTGTGGGAAGGGATAAATCACAGCGGGTTATCTATCACGACCCGGACCCGGAATTTTTCAACATGAAGCATGAAATACGCTCTTTTATGGATTTTGCGGCAGCTTCCGCAGAAGGAAGCCGCCCTTGGGAAAGCCATAATCAAGTGACGGAGCAGGTGCTGGCTTTGATGGACGAGATACGTTCTCAAACGGGCATCGATTTCAGAAATAAGCACCAATGAAAGGGTGAGCGCAATGATCGCATCAGCGAGAAGTCTGTATATTTTGAAGCGGCTCAACGAGTCTGCGGTTGTGGACTATAAGAGCATTGCCCGGGAACTGGGCGTTTCTGAAGCCACGGTGAGACGCGACTTTGAGAAGCTGGAAGCTCAAGGAAAGCTGCGCCGGGTGCAAAGCGGTGCGATGCGCCCCGATGGGGACGGCTCGGACTTTGATGTGGAGCTGTCCATACGCGCAAAGCATAATATCAATCATGACGAGAAGATTGCTGTGGCCCGGGCGGCGGCAGAAGAGGTGCAGCCGGGAGAATGCGTTTTTCTTGATATGGGAACAAGCATTGCACCGATGATCTCCGTTTTGTTTTCCAAACCCATCCGTATCGTCACCTGCAACAATGTGGTGCTTCAGCGGGTATCTCCGGACACCAAGGCAGAGGTGTTTTCTCTGGGCGGACGCGTAGTCCCCCGGGATCAGATGATCGTGGGTCCCATGACGGAGAGCAATCTGGAGCAGTTCGGCTTTAACCGCGCCTTCATCGGCTGCATGGGCTTAAATCCCACCAATAATATCGTCTATGCAACGGATATGGAGTGTGTGCGGCTGAAGCAGGTTGCCATGAAAAACGCTGAGCACAGTTATCTTTTGGCGGATAGCAGCAAGCTCAGCAAGGTGGGTCTTTTCCGCTTTGCAGGTGTTGATCTCTTTGAAAAGGTGTATATCAACGGTCCGAAACCGGATGGAGATTTCCCGGAAAACATAGTGTTTGTCTGAGAAAAATAAGGCTGTCCATGCTTCGGCATGGGCAGCTTTGCAAAAAAGCAATTTAGTATGAAATTAAATCGATAAATATAAAAGGGAGGAGTCAGTCCCCATGAAAACCAATGATCCCAGAAAAAAAGCAATATTAGAGTCCTTTAAGAACGGTTTGATCGTGTCCTGCCAGGTGCAGCATGATGATCCGATTTCTACCCCCGATATGCACGTAAAGATGGCAGAGGCGGCTGCCTGGGGCGGCGCGGTTGGCATTCGTGCCAATTCTCCCGAGCAGATCCGAGATATCAAAAAAGCGGTGGATCTGCCTGTTATCGGTCTCTATAAACAGTGGAAGGCGGGCACAGATGTGTTTATCACTCCCACCATGGAGGCTGTCCGCGAGGTCTATGAGGCAGGCGCAGAGATAATTGCTCTGGACTGCACCGATCAGATAACCGCGGAAGGTCGCCCTGCATGGGAACTGCTGCCCCAGGCTATGAAGGAATTCCCCGATGCTATGTTCTTTGCGGATGTATCCACCTATGAGGAGGCTGCCAGAGCAGTGGAGCTGGGTGCCGACATTGTAGGTCCCACTCTTTACGGATACACCGAGCAAACCAAGCATATTGAAGAGCCCAACATGCGTGAGTTTGCACGTATGTGCCGGGATTTCGGAGATAAGGTTTATATGATTATGGAGGGTCACATCTACTCTCCCGAGGATGCGATCAAGTGTCTTTATCTTGGCGCACACTCTGTTGTGGTGGGCAGTGCCATCACCCGCCCCCACCTGATTACCAAGAGATTCACCGATCTTATGGGCTGCTATAAGACCAACTGGCGCGATGCTGAAAGGAGTGCACACTGATTATGGCTTTCCATGCCGAAACTGCTCAAAACGTAGAGGTCAGCATTAAAATCCCTCCCGAGTTGCCGCCTATGGAGCAGCTTTCCCTGATGGAACGTTATACCGAAGCTCATAAAAACAGCGGGAAAAGCAAGGAGGAAAGGGAAATCGCCTGTCTGCGGGTGCTCTATCCCAAACTCTTCCGCTCTATTCAGGAGGAAGACCTGTTTGCTGGCCGTCTGGATTTTCTTCCTATTGGCTTTGGCTGCGTAACATCTGTGGGCGGTGTGGGACATTACTGTGTGTTCAACAAGCTGACAAAATTTAAGCAGCAGATACCGGAAGAGGAGCATTACAGGGTTGATGCCCTCTATAGCTATTGGCTTGACCACGATGTCAAGACCAAGTACTGCAAGGATGCCCTGAAGGATGACATCGTAGGCATGTTTATTGACTGCGACTATCCTCTCATCGCCACTGCCCGCCTTTCCGGCATGATGCTGGATTACCGCAGTCTGATGGATCTGGGAATAGGCGGAATACGCAGCAGGATTCACTCTCTGCAGGAAGAGAAGGGTGATAAGCCCTTCTATCGCGCCTGCCTGAGCTGCCTTGACCTTTTCGGGGACTGCGCCGATGCCCTTGCGGATAAGGCCGCAGCCCTGCTCGATGGGGCAGGAGAGCAGCGCCGCAGGGATCTGCAGCGTATGATTGATGCCCTTGGAAAAATCAAGACGGAGCGCCCCGAGACCTTTTTTGAGGCTCTCCAGCTGTTCTGGCTCTATGCCCTTCTTGCGGGAGTCATCAATTACGGACGAATGGATGATGTTCTGGGTCCCTTCCTGCAGAAGGATCTCGATGAGGGACAAATAGACGAGGCGGAGGCATTCCGTCTTCTCAAATCCCTCTGGACCATGATAGAAAACCGCAGAACAACCGTTAACGGAAGAATTATCGTTGGCGGACGGGGCAGACGCGACAGCGAGGCGGCAGATACATTTACCCGCATTGCAATGAAGGTTGCCGCTGACTGCCGCTATGTTGAGCCTCAGTTCACTCTGCGCTTCGACAAAAATACTCCCGAGGACATAATGGACGCCGCCCTGGATACCATCGGAAAGGGCGCTACATATCCCACTCTCTATAATGATGATGTGAATATCCCCGCCGTTATGCACGCTATGCGCGTGGACGAAAAGACGGCAGAGCAGTATGTGCCCTTCGGCTGCGGTGAGTTTGTTATTCAGGGACAGAGCACGGGCACACCCAACACCTGCATCAATCTTCTGAAGATACTTCAGATGGCCATTAACGGCGGCATTGACCCCAAGGACGGAATTGATAAGAGCGACGGAATTGAGCTTCTTCCTGCGGAAAAGCTGGATAGCTTTGAGGCGCTTTTCGACCAGTATCGCCGTCTTGTGGAGCATTATCTGGATCTTTCCGTGAAAGCCCAGACCCGTTCTTATGAAATTATGAATCAGGAGGTTTCCTTCCTGTTCACCAGCATACTTATGGAAGACTGCATAGGTCGCGGTCTTGCTGTGCTGGATGGAGGCATCCGCTATCTGGGCGGAACCAACGAAACCTATGGAAATATCAATGTTTCCGACTCTCTCACCGCCATTGAACAGCTGGTTTATGAGCGCAAAATAGTTTCTCTGCCCCAGCTGCGCGATGCGGCCAAGGAGAACTTCGCGGGACAGGAATGGCTTCGCCGTCAGCTTTGGGAGTGCCCCAAATACGGCAACGATGATCCCCGTGCCGACGATATGGCTGACAGAGTGTTCCGCTTCGTGGCCAACGGAGTCCGTGACCGCGGCATTGAAGCCGGAATGCAGTATTATCTGATAGTTATAAGCAATAACCAGCTCAACACCGAGTGGGGAAGAAAAACCTCCGCCTCCTATGACGGACGCCGGGACGGTCAGTTTATGAATCCCGCCAATAACCCTCAGGGCGGGGCAAACCAGAACGGTCCCACCGCTATGCTCAATTCTCTTGCCCGATTTGATGCGGCTCTGCATGGGGGAAGCGTGCAGAACATTAAATTCACTCCGGACTTCTTTAATGGTCGCCGTGAGCTTATAAAGCAGATGTTCCGGGTTTACTTTGACCGTGGCGGCTGCCACCTGATGGTCACCGTTGTTGACCGTGGCGTGCTTGAGGCTGCGGTGGAGCGTCCCGAGGAATATCGGGATCTGATCGTTCGTGTTTCCGGCTTCTCCGCCGTGTTTGTAAACCTTGAATCCGATATTCAGCAGGAGCTTATGAGCAGGGTGTTGTATGGATAAGCTCACACTGACAGTAACCGAGATAGAGCGCAGCGCTATCCATGATGGGCCGGGTCTTCGAACTGTGGTATTTCTGCAGGGCTGCCCCCTGCGGTGCTTCTGGTGCTGTAACCCCGAGACCCGCCCCATAAGACCCGTTTTGCTCCATAACCGCAAGCTTTGCGTTGGCTGCGGCGCCTGCATAAGCCAATGTCCCAATGCCGCCATTTCCCTTAGCGGCGGAAAAGCGGTGGTGGATAGGCTCGTATGCCGCGGCTGCGGAAACTGTGTGGATATTTGCCCTGTGGGGGCAAATGCAATGTCGGGCAGGGAGATGCCTCTTGCGGATATTTTAGACGTGGCAGAGCGTGACCGGGCATATTATGAATCCACAGGCGGAGGTCTTACCTTGTCCGGCGGCGAACCGCTTATGCAGCCATCGGCGGTGGCGTTGCTGAAAATGGCTGCAGAGCGGAATTTATCCACATGGCTGGAGACTACAGCCTTTGTGCCCAGAGCGGTTTTGGAAGAGGCCGCAAAGTATGCCAAGGGCTTCTATGTGGATTATAAGCACCCCGATGCCGAAGCTTTGAAACGTGAAACCGGCGGGGATTTGGCTGTGGTCGAAGGCAATATTCGCTTTTTGGTAGAAAAAGGGGCGAATGTCACCCTGCGGACACCGGTGATACCGGGCTTTAACGATGATAGGGAAATTCTGCGCCGCTGCCTGGCTTTTTCCGCTTCTCTGGGGCTTAAAAAGCATGTGCTGCTTCCTTATCACAGTTTGGGGCGCGGAAAATATGAAAAACTGGATTTGGACTACCCTATGGACTCCGTTCCCAACATGCAGGCCGGGGAATTGGAAGATATGATAGCCGTAGGGGCAGATATGGGGCTTGAGATACAAATCGGAGGATAAATATGTTTTTGCTGGAGCCGGTAAGTAAAGATTACATATGGGGCGGAACTCTCCTGAGAGAGCGCTTCGGAAAAACAGGGGAGGGAGCCGTGGTGGCGGAAAGCTGGGAGCTTTCCACCCATCCCGACGGACTTACTCTGCTGAAAGGCAGAGAGGAGAGCCTGCGCTGTTATCTGAAAAATAATCCCGGCGCTGGAGGAAACTGCGTTGCGGAAAACGGAGAGACTCCCATATTGGTCAAGCTTATCGACGCTCAAAAAGCCTTGTCCGTGCAGGTGCATCCGGACGATGCCTATGCTGCCAAAATTGGGCAGCGGGGCAAAACGGAGCTTTGGCATATTCTGGATGCACAGCCGGGAGCGGGTATTTATCTAGGTGTGAAGGAGCCGGTCAGCCGGGAGGAATTCAAAAAGCATATTTCCGAAAACACTGTGGAGCAGATTCTTCGCTGGGTACCGGTCAAGGCGGGGGAAAGCTACTATATACCGGCAGGAACTCTCCACGCTATAGGGGCGGGCTGCCTGATTTATGAGGTGCAGCAAAGCTCCAATCTGACTTACCGGGTGTATGATTACGGCCGCCTCGGTGCGGACGGAAAGCCCCGCCAGCTCCATATTGAGGATGCACTGGCAGTTTCCGTGCTTACTCATGTGGACACCGCTCCTTTGGGAAAAAATGAGGCGGAGGGAATTATTGCCGACTGCCCCTATTTCACCCTCAGGGAGCTCTCTGTGGAAAAGAACAGCAAATTTACAGCTCCTGAGAACAGCTTCTGCCACCTGCTTTGCAAGGAGGGAGAAGTGCTTGCCTCTCAGGGCGAGGATAATTATGTTCTTGCCCCCGGCACAGGAGCTTTTCTCAATGCCGGAGAGGAAATTCTTCTTCGTGGCAAGGGGAAAATATTGGCTGTCAGCGGCGTGTCCCCCTGACGCGGACAGAATATTCTTGCACATTTCCTCAAAATGATGCATACTGGGCAAAAGCCATTTTAGCTTATTCCATAAAAAAGGAGCATGAGAAGCTTGGTTAAAGTTGAGCATCTTGTGAAATATTACGGAGAAAAGGAGGTCCTTTCGGACATCAGCTTTTCTATCCGTGAGGGTGAAGTTGTCGGCCTGCTGGGTCTCAACGGCGTAGGCAAATCCACCACTATGAATATTCTTACAGGCTATCTGAGCGCCACCTCCGGCAGCGTAAAGATAGACGGACACGATATCCTTGCCGATGCCAACGCGGCAAAGCGCAATATAGGATATCTGCCTGAACTGTTTGCTTTTTACCCTGAAATGAGGGTGAATGAATATCTTGAGTTCTGCTGCGACCTGAAAGGGGTCACAAAGAACAAAAAAGAGCGGCGGGAGCATCTGGATGCTATCTGCCAGCGGGTTGGTTTGAGCCATGTACGGGGCAGAATGATCCGCAATCTTTCCAAGGGTTATAAACAGCGCGTGGGATTTGCCCAGGCGCTTGTAGGCAGTCCCAAGGTTCTTGTTCTGGATGAGCCTACCGTAGGTCTGGACCCCTCCCAGATTATTGAGATCCGCGAGCTTATTCGCAGCGCGGGCAAATCAAGCACGGTTATCGTGTCTTCCCACATTCTGAGTGAAATTCAGGCCATTTGCGACCGGGTGATCGTTATTCACGGTGGAAAGGTTATAGCGGATGATACCCCCGAAAGCCTTTCCCGTATGATTCTTGCAACCCACAGAGTGGTGGTACGCGTTTTCGGAGAGCCCGAAAAGGTGACCGAAGTGCTGAAAGCAACGCCCGGTGTGCTGAAGGTTACTTGCCTGAGCGAGAAAGAACCCGGAGCGTATGATTATCGGATAGACGGCAAACCCGACACCGATATTCGAGCAGATGTCTTCCGCAGCCTTGCGAGAGCGGATCTGCCCTTGCTGTGCACATATAACAATGAACTTTCCTTGGAGGATGTTTTCCTCCATTTGATTGGCGATACACATGGAGAACAGAAAGGGGGCGAGGAGAAGTGACAGCTGTTTTCAAGCGTGAGGTTCGCGCCTATTTCCAGTCTCCCCTTGGATATGTATTCATCGCGGTCATGTATTTCTTCACCGCCTATTATTTCTTCACCTATAATCTCTACAATAACACAACGGATATGTCCGCCCTTTTCAATCAGCTGTTTTCTGTTGTGCTGTTTTTGGTGCCCATTCTCACCATGCGTCTGATGAGCGAGGATAAGCGGGCAAGAACCGACCAGCTGCTCCTTACCGCGCCCGTTTCCAGAATAGGAATAGTGCTGGGAAAATATTTCTCCGCGCTGTGTGTTTATCTTGTGGCTATTTCCGCCTCTTTGCTGATGGCTATCGTGCTCTCTGTTTACGGAACGCCCGATTGGCCCGTTATAATCGGCAATATCATAGGACTTATCCTGTTGGGCGCTGCCCTGATAGCGATTTGCATGTTCCTTTCCTCCATTACGGAAAGCCAGGTTATTGCCGCGGTATCAGGCTTCGCGGTAAGCCTTTTCCTGGTGCTGGTGGACGCGCTTATCTATGTGGTTTCCGGAGAGCTTTTCCAGAAGATTTTCTCCTACATGTCCTTCAACGGACGCTATAACGGCTTTACCATCGGCATAATTGATTTTTCCAATGTGCTGTTTTTCCTGAGCATTGCGGCCATGTTCGTTCTGCTTACCGCGGCGGTGCTTGAAAAGCGCCGCTGGAGCTGATGGAGGTGACGGCATGAAAATCAGAAACGGCAAAAAGATGAGCTTCATCTTTACCATTATCATTGTGCTTTTGATCGTGTCGGTGTTCCTGCTTAACGCTGTGGCGCTGGTTCTCTCCAACAGATACCCTCTGGCAATCGACCTTACAGCCAACGCTGTCTATGAGATAGGCGATGAAACTAGGGCAGTGCTCGACTCTCTCAGCGAAAATGTGACCATTGATGTGCTGGCTTCGGAAAATGCCTTCGCCGGCGATTCCTATCTGGTTCAGGCAAAATACATTTTGGACCGATATCCCCAGTACTGTGAGCGTGTGACTCTGCGATATATCGACTATACCGCAGATCCCAGCTATGCTGCAGGTCATCCCGATCTGACCTTGACGGAGGGTGACATCATTGTTTCCGCCAAGGACAATGTTAAACAAATTACCCTTAAATCCCTGTTTAACTATGCATATACTGCCAGCGGCTCTCTGGCAGTGGAATCCTCCCGGGCGGAAGAGGCCGTCACCGGCGCAATAATGAGTGTGCTGAGCGATGACTCCGTTCGTGTCGGCGTTATCAGCGGTCACGGTGAGCAGTCTATGAGCAATTTCACCGCATTGCTTGTGAACAATAACTATGTGCTTGAAACCGTAGTGCTTGCAACGGATGACCTTTCCGGGTTTGATGCGCTGATGCTGCTGGCACCCCAGACCGACTTGTCTGAGGACGATATACGCACACTGGAAGCTTACTTGTATAATGGTGGCGAGTACGGTCGTACACTGCTGTATACCGCTTCCATCTCTCAGACCCAGCTTCCCAATATTGAAACTCTGATAGGTGAGTGGGGCGTTGATATCGGAAGCGGAATTGTATTCGAAACAAAGGCTGAGCGCACTTATCAGTATCAGCCCTTCTATCCTGTTGCGGACCATTCATCCTCCACTTATCAGGATATGCTGATAGACTCCAGCGCGCCCATGCTTATGCCCATGTCCAGACCTCTGGAGCTGCGCTTTGCTTCCCGCGACGGACAGTATACGGAAACTCTGCTTACCTTCGGGGAAACTGCAGGCGTGCGCCCCATAGATGCAGGGGACGATTTCAGTGCGGAGGATGCCGAACAGTGGGGTCCCATACCTGCTATGGTGCTTGCCAGCCGCTGTGTATATGCTAACGGCGAACTGGCTAAGCGTTCCTCCATCATCGTATCCGGCTCCACCTCAATGCTTGAGGAGCTTTGCATCCAGAATTCTTCTCTGGCCAACAGCCCATATATGGTCAACCTTTTGGGCGATATGACCGAAAAAGAGGCGTCCATTGTTATTGCACCCAAATCTCTGGCAGGAAAAACCCTGGGTATTACCACAGCGCAGGTTACCAGATTGGGTGTTGTTCTCGGCGGAATACTGCCTCTGGCAATTTTGCTGGCAGGCATTGGCGTATGGCTGTATCGGAGGTATAAGTAATGAAAAAACTGCTTCGTCTTCTGATTGCAGAGATTGTTATAGTAGTGGTTTTGCTTGCTGCGCTGTTTGGGCTTATTCTGAATCCTCCCGGCAGCGAGGTCGAAACCTATGTGTTTGCCCAACGTTCTGCCACGGAAATCGCATCTATCCATGTGGAGCATGAGGCGGGAGTTATCGACATCAAGAGCCAGAATGGCGGCTTTATGATCGACGGTGTTCCTTCCGAGCTTGTGGATATTGAAACATTTATTGATTTTTTAACCGCGTGCAGCGAGGTTTCTGCCTTGCAAAAGGTGGATGCCAATAAAAAAGACCTTGCAGAGTTTGGCCTTGCGCCTTGTCAGGCTTGGGTTTATGTGACCTACACCGACGGTCAGGAACTGAGCCTTCAGCTGGGAAGCGAGGAACGCGTATCGGGAAATTATTATTTCTCTGTGGACGGTCAGGACGGCGTTTACCTGATGTCAGGCGAAACTGCCGATTATTATCTGATGGTGAAAGAGTCGCTGATTTCCTTCTATGTCACACCTGAACTTAAGGTGTCCAGCCCTCTGTCTGCAGTGGGTGATGTGACTTTCAGCGGCGGCCCGCTGGAAGAGCCCGTTACGATCGAGTCCGTTTCCTTCGGAGATGAGGAGGTTCGGGAACTTGCCCGCTCCTTTGGCGCTGCAACCCATATTGTCCGGGGCAACGGCGTGTATGAGCTTGACCAGAGCTACGGTCTTGAAATGCTTACGCCTTTGTGCGGCATGACCGGAGACAGTATCATGTATTACGGCCTGACCCCTGAGCAGGAAAATGCCATGGGTTTTGCCAACCCCTACATGCAGGTGGAATTTGATTATAAAAACGGCACGGATGAAGCCGTTCCTTATGTGCTGCGTTTTCTGCCTGCAATTGAGGACGGGTCTTATTTCTATGTAAATGCTGCCGGCAGCGGTCTCGTCTTCCTGATTGAAAGACCGGCTTTTATGGATATCGTCTATGAGAAGCTTCTGCTTCGCTGGTTTGTATCGCCCCTGCTGATGGATGTTTCCGGCATCACTGTGGAAAGCGGTGACAAGGTTTATGATTTCACCATCGACGGAAGCGATGCAAAAAATCCCATTGCCGCTCTTAACGGTGAGACGGTGGATATTTCGTTGTTCCGCAGCTTGTTCCAGCTTTTAAATAGCGCCGCCGCCGACGGAGACTATCTGGGGGTTCAGGCGCAGCCCGATGAAAAGCCCCTTATGGTGGTAAGCTATCACTATACGGAGGGCAAATCTGACGATGTAATTGCTCTTTATTCCGGAAGCACCAGACGCGTAAATGTATATGTCAACGGTGTTTGCGAGTTTGGAATGAAGGATGCTTATGTTGAGCGCGTGAAGCAGGCATTGGCTGCCATTGAGGTCGGAGAGAGCTTTGACATCAACTGGTGATGCTTTGATTGCTTATCATCGCACGATCATATAGAATTTACTTGCAATTACGAGCATCTTTTGGTACAATGTGTGAGTAAAACTGGGTTTTTCCAACATTTTATAGCCTGGAGTGATATGTGTTGAAAGAAAGTAAACTGAAAGTTGCTATTATCAGCTGCGGTATGATCACCAACGCTGCTCACATTCCTGCATACCGCAATCTGGGTGACAAGGTGGATCTTGTCGCTGTTTGCGACATTAACCCCGTTTCTGCGGAGCAGACCGCCAAGCGCCACGGTATTCCCAACTGGTATATCGATGCGGAAGAGATGCTTCAGAAGGAGAAACCCGACCTCGTTTCTGTGTGCACCCCCAATGCATTACATAAGAAGATGACCATGCTGGCACTGTCTTACGGCTGCCATGTGGCCTGCGAGAAGCCTATTGCATTTACCTATGCGGACGCAAAGGAAATGTTTGACTATGCCCGCGAGAAAAACCGTGTGCTTTTTGCCTGCCAGGTAGTGCGCTATAATCAGGAATATCAGTTCGCCAAGGAAATGATGGAAGAGGGCGTTCTCGGTGATGTCTACTTCTCTGAGTTTTCTCTGATTCGCCGCCGCGGCGTGCCCAAGTGGGGCGCGTTCCACAGAAAGGATGCCAACGGAGGCGGCGTGCTGTGCGATCTGGGCGTTCACCTGATCGACGCTGCCCTTTGGGTAATGGGCAATCCCGGCTTTGTCTCCATTTCCGGCACTTCCTCCTCCCGCATTGCCCGCAATGAACAGGGGGTTATCACAAGCCTTGCCGAAAGCGGAGCTCCTGCCGGAGTGTTTAATGCCAGACCCTATTCTCCCGAAGAATTCGAGGTGGAAGAATTTGCCGCAGGTAATATCCGTCTGGATAACGGCTGCTGCATCAACTTCAAAACCTCCTGGGCTGTAAACCTGCCTCCCGAGTATTCTATGTCCTTTGCAGGCAGCAAGGCCGGTTTGCTGCTGCCCAAGATGGAGATTTTGACTACCATGGGTAAGTACCAGACCAATGTTCAGCCCCGTCTGTTCCCCGAGGAAGCCCGCTTTGCAAAAGAGCCTTTCCCCGGCCATTCCTATCTGTTTGAAAATGCCGTGGATCACATACTGACCGGCTCTCCTCTTGCTGTAAAGCCCGAGGAAACCTTGACTGTTGCCGCTATTATCGATGCATTCTATCTCTCCGCTGCGGAGAACCGCGAAGTTCGCGCTGAAGAGATTCTCAAATAATTATTGATAATTAGGAAGGAGCGACCCCCAGTATGAAAGTTGGACTTTATTCTATTTCCTGTTCCGGCACCTGGTTTAATGACCGCCCCGCACTTACTGTTGAGGAGTTTATCGACACCGCCAAGAAATTTGGCTATGACGGTGTTGAAATTGACCTGAAGCGTCCCCACGGCTCTCCCATTGACCTTGACGAAAAGCGCTGCAAGGAAATCCGCGAGTATGCTGCCAAGCAGGGATTGGAAATTTGCGGCGTTGCTGCAAACAACAATTTTGCATCTATCGTTCCTGAGCATATTGAAAACGAGCTCCTCATGGTGAAGGAGCAGATCCGCGTTGCAAAGCAGCTTGGCGCTCCCGTCCTGCGTGTATTTGCCTGCTGGCGCGGCATTGTGATGAAAGATGGCATCGCCACCTATGAAATCACCGGAAAGCACCATACATATTACGGAGCTCTTGACCATGAGCTTCGTCTGAGCATTGTAAAATGCCTGAAGGAAGCTGCAAAATGGGCAGAGGAGGCAGGCGTTATCCTGGCTCTCCAGAACCATCATCCCATAATCGATGAGTACACCGATATGATCGATCTGGTCAAGTGGGTGGATTCTCCCTGGGTTCAGTGCTGCCTGGATGCTCCCTGCTGCGGCTGGACTGAGAAGCGCCAGAGTGATGAATACATCACAAAAGCTGTTTATGATGTTGGCAAGATGCAGATGATCAGCCACGCCAACGCTGAGTTCGTTGAGAATGAGGACGGATCTATTCATATGATCTCCTTTGATCCCCATCTTCAGCCCGTGCTGACCAACTATCCTGCATTTATCAAGGCTCTGAAGGAAATCGGCTATGACGGATACATCAACTATGAGTTCTGCCATATGCCCTTCCAGAACGGAAAAGTTCTCGGCTATAACGACTATATCGAAGATCAGATCCGCATTGCCCAGAAATATTTCCGCGGCCTGATCGAAAACGCCTGATTTACAGGCAAACATTATCTTGATAATCATGGGGGAGGAAGACCCCTGATTATATAACAAAACTCTTAAGGAGGAAACACAATGAAGAAGTACCTGGCACTGGTTCTTGCTCTCGTTATGCTGTTCGCTCTGGTTGCTTGCGGCAACGAAGCTCCCGCTGCTCCCGCAGCTCCTGCTGATCCCGCAGCTCCCGCAGCTCCCGCCGAGCCCGCAGCTCCCGAAGCAAAGACCGAATTCAAGCTCGCCTCTCATAACGCTATTATTGAGGGCAACCCCTATCGTATCCGTTACGAGGCTGACATTCAGGAAGCAGCTGCCGCTGCTGCTGATTACGGCCTGACCGTTACCTACGCATCCTTCGTTTCCAACTGGGACGCTGCTACCGAGTCTCAGCAGATCGAGAACTCCATCAACGAGGGCTATGACATCATCCTTGTCAACCCCGTTTCTTCCACCGGTCTTGATCCCATTATCGAGAAGGCTCAGGATGCAGGCATCGTTTACATCAATGCTGACTGCGAGTACACCTCTACCGATGTTAACGTTCTCAACGTTTGCACCGACCAGTACTACCTCGGCTACACCACTGCTAAGTATGCAGGCGAAGTTCTTGGCGAAGGCGCTAAGGTCATCATGATCGCTGCTCTGGACGGCAACTCTGCAAACACCGACCGTCAGGCCGGTTTCGAAAAGGGCATCGAAGAGGCTGGTCTGGTAGTCGTTGGCGGCCAGTACAACCATGACTGGGACGCTGTTAAGGCTCAGCAGATCATGACCGAAATCCTCAACTCCGGTCTGGAGTTCGACGGCATCCTGATTTCTCAGTGCGCTGAGGCTGCTCTGGCTGCTTATGATGCTGCCGGTGCTGCATATCCCAAGTTCATCGGCTTCAACGATACCGGTGAGTTCATGCAGCGTATGCTTAAGCTGAATGCTGACGAGAAGAAGATGGACTTCATGGTCCTGTCCAACCCTCCCGGAGTTGGCGCTTCTGCTCTGAACTTCGGTCTTAACATGATCCTGGGCAAGGAACTCAAGGATGACGTTTACAGCATCCCCGAGATCCACTCCATCCGTCTGCCCTCCAAGGTCGCTTACACCTATGACGACATCAACAACGCCGAGTTCAAGGCAATGGCTGAAGGCATGGCTCCTGGCGATGCTATCACCTATTGGCTCACCATCGACGAAGTTGCTGAACTCTACTTCAAGTAAGCAATTCTTCATCCCTATTGAGTTTTAACTAACCGCTTGGCCGGCGGAATAACATTATTCCGCCGGCCAAATTTCTATAAGGATGTCCCATCCCCGGATGGGTTCGGAAAAGCGCCCCTCGCCAACAGGGGGAGAGGCGGTTTTGCGAAAAACCACACAACAATAAGCTATAAACAAGGAATTTTAAAGCGGGAGGAGAGTAATTCATGTTTGAGTTACGCGCAATCGAAAAGCGGTTCGATGCAGTAGTGGCCCTTAATGGCGCTCATCTGCAGGTTGAACCCGGCGAGATTCGCGCACTGCTGGGTTCCAACGGCTCCGGTAAGTCCACCATGATCAAGGTTCTGGCGGGATTGGTCAATCCCAACAAGGGTCAGGTGCTGATTGACGGAAACCCGGTGACAATCCAGAACGGACAGGACTCCAGAAAGCTTGGAATTGCAACCGCATTCCAGGATCTGAGCCTGATCCCCACCATGAGTGTGCGCGATAACATTCTGCTTGGCAACGAGCCTCGCAACAAGTTAGGAATGGTGGACAAGAAGGCTGCTGATGAGCTGATTGATTCACTGTTGAAGCGTTTTAAGATCGACTGTGATCCCAATGCCTATGTACAGACTCTCATGCCCTCTGTTCAGACTATGCTCGAGGTGGCCAAGGCTGTTTCGCTGAAGCCCCGTCTGCTGCTTCTGGACGAGGTTACCGCATCTCTCCACTATGATGAGATCGAAGTTCTTTTCTCTGTTATGCGTGAGCTGAAAGAGGAAGGAGTAGCTATGCTCTATGTTACCCACCGCATGAACGAGGTGTTCCAGATTTGCGACACCACCACCATCATGCGCAGCGGTGAAACCGTTACTGAGGGTAAGATGAGCGACTTTACTCTGGATGATATCGTATACTACATGACCGGTCAGCGTCCCGAGGCAGACGCCAAGGGCGCAGGTGAGCACGCTGAAAAGGTTGACGGAGAAGTTCTGCTTGATGTGCAGGGCATGACCGTATTCCCCAAGGTCCGCAATCTCTCCATGCGCGCATATAAGGGCGAGATCGTCGGCATCGGCGGTCTGCAGGGTCAGGGCCAGTCCGAGTTTATCCGTGCACTTCTGGGCGCTGAAGCCATTGAAGACGGCGCTATTATTTATGACGGCAAGGAAGTCAAGTTCAAGTCTCCCGCCGCCGCGGTTGTGAATGGAATGGGCTTTATTTCCGGTGAGCGTAACAGAGAGGCGATGTTCCCCCTGCGTACCATTGAGGAAAATATCATTGCAGGTAAGGTCGCCAAAGGCAATCTCTTTGCCTTTATGACCAATAAGTCCAACCACGCTTTTGCCAATGAGGCCGTTGAGAAATACAGCATCAAGATCGGTGAGTTGAGTCATCCCGCCAACTCTCTGTCCGGCGGTAACCAGCAGAAGCTTGTTGTTGCCCGATGGATTGCTATGCAGCCCAAGCTGCTGCTTCTGGACGACCCCACCAAGGGCGTTGATATACATTCCAGACAGGAAATCCATCGCATCCTCCGCAAGTGCGCGGATGAGGGAATGACCGTTATCATCTCCTCCAGTGAATCTGAGGAGCTGCTTGCCGTTTCCGACCGCATCTACGTATTTTATGAAGGCACAGTCAGCGCCGTTCTTTCCGGCGCCAATAAGACCCCCGAGGCACTTGTTGCTGCCATGATGGGCATGACTGATTGAGAAGGGAGGCACTTGAAATGACAAAAATTAAATCCACTCTTCAGCGCTTCCGCAGATCTCCCGCTTTTGCAGGTTTTATCCTCTTCGTGGTAGCATTCATTCTCAATGCCGCACTTCAGGGACCTTCTGCATTCTTCACTGTAAGAACCTTTAATACTCTCTTTGCCAAGAACGTGCCTTTCATTCTGGTCACCATCGGTCAGGCTCTGCTGCTTATGTCCGGTACCATGGATATTTCCTGCGGCGTTCAGGTCGCTCTGGTTAATGTCGTGGTTATAATGAGCGGTCAGAGAATGGGTCTGCCTTTCCTGGTATGCTGCCTGCTGGGTATTGTTGCAGCAATGCTTGCCAGCGTGGTTTGCTGGGTTTGCTGCTCCATATTCCGCCTCCCCGCACTTTTGGCCAGCTATGCGCTCACCTTTGCTATTAAGGGTATCAACGTTATGATTATGGATGTACCTCAGGGCAAGGTTGAAAAAGTATTCTACAAGGCATATGACAGCCAGCTTTTCGGCTTCATACCGGTGTCGGCGCTGGCGCTTGTATTGGTGCTTTTGATCTGGCTCTATGTAAAACGCACAAAGTTTGGCTCCCATATATATGCGGTTGGCGCCAATCCCAGAAATGCATTTGCAGCCGGCATCAGCCCCTCCGGAGTTCAGCTCAAGGCTTTCCTCCTGAAGGGTCTGTTCACCGGTATCGCCGGCATCTGCATTACCCTGATGATCGCCTCCGGCAACCCGCTGCAGGCTGAAGACTACGGAATCCGTTCTCTCTCAGCGTGCATTTTGGGCGGCTTGGGCTTCGGCGGCTGGGGCTCAGTTGCCTGCGGTGTGTTCGGCGCCGGATTCTATGTTCTCATTCAGAACTCCGTTTACTATTTCTTCTCCCTGCTTGTTAAGCTTATACCCGGCTTCGCCGTCAGCAGCTACTGGCAGAATTTCGTTACTGACATTATCATTTTCCTGGGTCTGCTGATGACTATCGTTACCGCTAAGGGTCAGCGTGAGGCACTGAAGCAGGGAATCGTACGTCAGTTCAAGCGCGAGCCTTATGAAGCAGAGGCTAAGGAAGAAAATGGGGGTGAGGGCAAATGAAAAATCCCAGTTTGACCGCTAAACTGACCTTTGGTCAGCGTGTCGGCGTCTTCATTAAGAAGAGCCCTGCCCGTATGGCATTTATCATTGCCGTCTTCCTCTATCTGGTAACCATTATAATCAATCCTGCCGCTTTCAATGCCAGCGCAATCGGCTCCATTATCATGCTGACTCTTCTGCTGAGCTTTGCGTCTGCAGGCCAGACTATTGTTCTGATTGGCGGCGGCATGGACTTCGGTGTTGGCGCAGTTATGTCCTCCGCGGCTATTCTGACCACCACCATCATGAACGCTCAGGACGGACATTTCTTCCAGCTGCTCATTACCGCTCTGGCAATGGGTGCTCTGGTTGGTCTGCTCAACGGCATCTGCAGCGTAAAGATCGGTCTGCCCCCCATGATCGTTACCATGGCAATAGCCAATGTTGTTACCCGTATGCAGTATGTACTTACTGAGGGCAGCCCCATGGGTTATGCCGGTCCGCAGTTTATTAAGTCCGTTACCTCCCGTCTGTTCGGAGTTCAGTTTTTGCCCTCCATTATTCTGTACGCCTTAATTATTATACCTGTGGTGTATTTCCTGCTGAACCGCTCCCGCTTTGGCAAGCAGGTTTATCTTGTAGGTAATAACCCCGTGGCTGCTAAGCTTAACGGTATCAATGTGGCAAAGGTACAGGTTCTGACTTATGTGTTCTCCGGTCTGTTTGCCGCTTTCGCAGGTATGCTGGGCGCTGCTTATATGAACGCTGCCCGCTGCCAGATCTTTGATAACTATGCATATGAATCCCTCATAGCGGTTATCATCGGCGGAACGCTTCTTTCCGGCGGTGTAGGTACTTATACCGGCAGTATTGCCGGCTCTCTGGTTATGGTCGTGCTCAGTAATATGCTGACCGTTATCGGCCTGACTCAGCCTCAGCGCAACCTGTTTATGGGTGTTATCCTCATCCTTCTGCTTATTTTGTACAACCGTGAAAAGAATGTTCGCCAGTAATAGTTAATTTACGGGGACAGGACAGGCCTTGCCTGACCCTGTCCCCGTATTTTTAATAGCCTGACCGATATAATCCGAACACGTTTTTGAGGTCATATCCGTCGGCATTGCCGCGTTACCGGCTTTTGAAAGGCGGAGAGCCTGTCTGCAAGCCGCCGCCTTGCACTGCCATAGTATATGACCTCAAAAATCTTCGACTTCACGGGCGAGGATTTTTAGTCAGGTAAAATTGAATGATGCAGGTGGGCTGTCGCCCACCAAAGAATGAAATGAAGCTTGGCGCTAAAATCCACCCTGTGAAGCGGGTTCGGATTATGTCGGTCAGGCTAGGAGGCAATAAAATGGAACAGCGAGCAAATGTTGCAAAGCGTATTACGGTTGCGGTTCTTGTAACCAGCTTTGCCTATGCTTTTGTAAATTCTATTACCAGCGTTTTGGTCAATGATGTTGTTGAAACCTTCTCTTTGACCGGAGCATCCCAGGGACTGATGAGCAGTATGCTCAGTCTGGGTCTTATGATAGCCTTGCTTATCAACCCGCTGTTTCAGGGAAGAGTTGGAAAAATCACCATGATACTTGTTTCGGGAGGGCTTCAGGCAGTGATGCTGCTGCTTTCGGCAGGCGCTCCCAATGTTACCGTGTTCATGGTGTCCATTACATGTATGGGTGTGGGCTGCGGATGGCTGGATGGCTATATCAACTCCACCATGATAGATGCCCATCCCAAGGATAGTCCCAAATATCTGGGTCTGCTCCACGGAATTTTTGGAATCGGCAGTCTCCTTGCGCCCCTTGCCATGCAGTGGCTGCTGGGGGCAAGCAGCTGGAGATGGGTCAATGTTGCCATCGCGGCCTTGATAGCCGTTGCAATGGTAATGGTATTTATTTCCGGCGGCGGCAAAAAAAGCGCTGATATGTTTGGAAAAAGTCAGGAGGAGCGCCTTACTGCCGGTCAGTTGGGGGCTTATCTGAAAAGCGGAAGAAACCTGCTGCTTCTTGGCTGCGGCGCTATGACATCTATGTTCCAGACAGGCGTACTTTGCTGGATTGCACGGTATATGCTTCTGGCTCATGATGCGGCTGCTCTTGGAGCAAGCTGCCTGACAATTTTCTGGATTGCAGCAACAGTGAACCGCTTCCTGGCGCCCCGCCTGCGTGCCCGCCCTCTTGTGCTGATTATGGGCGGAGCACTGCTTTCTTCTCTTTCCCTTGGACTGGGAATCATAAGCGACAGCGCGGTAATTATGTGCATTTGCGTGGGTCTTATGGGTCTGTTTACGGGGCACTTTATGCCTATGGTGGTTTCTGAGTGCGCGGAGGGTTATCATGGCAACACAACCCTGACAACCTCTGTTGTAATGTTTGTAATGGGAATTGCCAGAGTAATCGTTCCCATTTTGATGGCTGCGTTGACAGATATAGTTTCCGTTCAGGTGGGAATGGCTTTCCCCATTATATCCGGCGTTCTTGCGGCCGTATTCTGCGTGTGGGTGCTTAAACTTAAAGGAGCAAAAGCCAATGAAGTCCGATAAGCTTGAGCTTCAGAGCTTTTTCTGGGAATACAGGATGGATCCGGGCTTTCCCTTTTCCGCGCTGGATTATCATGTGTTGGACACTGCCGTAGGCGCTCCGCCCCGGCTGCACTGGCACAGTTTTTATGAATTGGGCATCTGCACAGCGGGAGAAGGCGTGTTTTACTTCGAGGGTAAGGAATATGAATACTCTGCGGGAGATGTGTTCCTGATCAATAACCTGGAAAAGCACGGCGCTGCCACATCAGTGGGGCAGGATACCCACTTTAGGTTTTTTCTGTTTCTCCCCGAGCTTTTTTTCAATGGCAGCGGAGTTCAGGCTGCAGAGTATCTCCTGCCTTTTCATTATGACAGTTCCCGCTTTTGCAACAAAATTGCGGCAGAGAGCGAAGAAGGGCAGAAGCTGAAGCAGATTCTTGAAGAGCTATGGCAGGACGCGAACAGTGAAAAAGCCGGAAAACAGCGTTTGATAAGATCCCGACTCCAATTGCTGCTCGCGGAGCTTTGCAGCATTCTTAAGCTGGATGACGGCGCTGACTCGGCCTCGGGCTTTGCGGACTATTTAAGGCTTCGCCCGGCGCTGGCATATATCGACACACACTACACCTCGAAGCTTGTTCAGAAGGAAATAGCCGCCCTTTGTTACCTCAGTGAGTCAAGATTTCGCCACCTGTTTCGAAGCCAGATGCATATGAGTTTTCAGGATTATGTGGCGCGACTGCGCTATCTGGAGGCAAGACGGAAAATTGCCTCGGGAGTGGGCAGTATTGAGGATGCCATACGAAGTTCCGGCATAAGCAACTCATATAGTTTTTATAAAATGTTCCATGAGAATGAGGGGCTTACGCCTTATGCATGGCGAAGAGGACTGGAAGAAGCTCAAAATAAGAAGCGGTAGCCGGATATGACAAGAAAACGAACACTTTTGATATTTTTATAATGCATATAAATGCTATAAAATATGAATGTCGGAATGACCGAAAAACAAGTGTGTTTTGTACATTTTAGACAGAAAATTTATACTGCGTCAAAATGGAAGGAGATTTATTATGCTGAAATACCCCCACTTGTTCACTCCTCTGAAAATCGGAAACATGATCGTACCCAACCGCATTTGCCATGTGCCCACCGATGTCAGTTCCTCTCATGCAGACGGTTCCGTCAGCGAGCGTGACATCCACCACCACAGCGAGATCGCCAAGGGCGGTGCAGGTCTGATCATCGTTGGCGCAACCTCCCCCGATGGCAAGACCGGCCGTCCCACTGTTACCGGTCTTGTTGCAGATAGCGATACTCAGATTCCCGGTCTTGCACGTCTGGCAGAGGGCATGCATAAGTATGGCGCCAAGTGCGTGGTACAGCTTCAGCACCCCGGCCGCCAGTGCGCTGTTCCCCGTTATAACACCATGTCCGCCACCGATATGGTAGTTAAACTTCCCTGGAGCGCAGGTCACGAGATCGTTTATGAAAACGCTGAGGAGAAGGGCAAGCCCGTCCGTGCCATGACAACTGAAGAAGTTGTTGAGATGGTTGACCTGTTCTCTGAAGCTGCATGGCGCGTTAAGCAGGCAGGCTTTGACGGCGTTGAGCTGCACGCAGCTCACGGATATCTGATCTCTCAGTTCATGTCTCCCTATCTCAATAAGCGTATTGACCGTTGGGGCGGAAGCTTCGAAAACCGTATGCGTTTCCCCTTGGCCATCATCGCTTCTATCCAGCAGAAGTGCGGCAAGGATTTCCCTGTACTGGTCCGTTACTCTGTTGATGAATGGGTTGAGGGCGGCCGTGACTGCGAAGAGAGCGTCAGAGTTGCTGTGGAGTTCGAGCGGGCAGGCGTTGCCGCTCTGGACCTGAGCCAGTGCATCCAGGAGAGCCCCGGCGCAGGTTTCGACCCCATGCAGTATCCCGAGGGCTGGACCGACTATGCTTCCATCGCTGTCAAGAAGGCTGTTTCCATTCCTGTTATCAATAGCCACTCTCTGCGTAATCCCAGCTATTGCGAGAAGCTGATAGCTGAGGGCACCACCGACATGGTGGGTCTTTCCCGTCAGATGCTTGCAGATCCCTATTGGGCCGTTAAGGCTTATATGGGCAAGGACGAGCAGATCCGCCGCTGCATTTCCTGCCTCACCGGCTGCTGGCAGGAGAGTATGATGGCAAAGAAGGAAATCGGCTGCGCTATAAACCCCGCTTGCGGTCATATGGAATTCGACGAGATGAAGGCCGCCGCAACTCCTCTTAATGTTGCCATCGTGGGTGGCGGTCCCGCCGGTATGGAGGCTGCCCGTGTTGCCACTGTTCGTGGACACAAGGTCACTCTGTTTGAGAAGACCGGCGAGCTGGGCGGCGCTATTCTGGGCTGCTGCATGGCTCCCGGCAAGGAGAAAATGAAGTGGTATGCCGACTGGATCCGCAATCAGGTCAAGGAACTGAATGTGGATGTCCGTCTGCACACCTGCCCCGGTGTTGAAGAGCTTAAGGGCTATGATATAGTGCTTAATGCAACCGGCGCCAGCAGCTATGCTCCCGAATGCATAGGCAAAGAGCGCGTGGTTCCCTTTGAGGAAGCCATTGCCTGCCCCAAGGTAAACTGCCCCTATCATCCCAAGGATCGCACTATGCGCAGAATCGGTGAAAAGGTTCTGGTTTGGGGTGACCACTATGCAGCTGTGGATACCGTTACCGCTCTTGCGGCAATGGGCAAGGATGTCACCGTTGTTACCGACCGCAAGGAGTTTGGCTCCAGCGTTGAAGTTATCCACATGTATGTTATGCGTAAGCGCTTCGCTCAGACCGATGCCGAGGCTCTGGAGAGCAAGCCTTACAAGTATCCTGTAAAGGTGATTGAAAACAGCACCGTTTACAGCATCGAAGAGGGCAAGGTCGTTGTGATGGATAAGAACTTCAATCGCACCGAGTTGGAGATAGACGATGTTGTTACTTGCCATACCCGTTCCAACACCGCTCTGTTCGATGAGCTGTGCGCTGCAGGCGTACCCGTCATCAACGCAGGCGACAGCAAGAGCCCCCGCAACCTCCATGCTGCCGTCTTTGAGGGCGCTCTCTTCGGCCTGAAGCTGGAGGAGAAGCTGCTCATGAACTCCAACCACAGCGTGATCGATAATCTGCCTATTGATGTTTTCGGCCAGCTGACCAGATAAATTCAAAAGTACATAAGATAAAAAAGAGAGAACTGATGAAATCAGTTCGCTCTTTTTTATCAGATATGGTTTCAAAATTATTCAGCTTTTGTATTTCGCGGGAAATTATGCGTCCAGAGCAAGGCGGGCAGCGCCGCAAATGCCGGCGTCGTTGCCGAGGGAGGCCAGAACAAAGCCGGTTTCCTCTGTTGCGGGGAAAGCGTAGCTGCGGAAAGCAGTGGAAACGGCATCGATTATAATCGGGCCTGCTGCGGATACTCCGCCGCCGATAACGAAAACCTGAGGGTCGCATACGCAGGAAACGGCAGCCAATGCTCTGCCGAGAGTATCGGCGAAGATATCCACAGCTTCCAAAGCCAGGCCGTCGCCGGCCTTGGCGCAGTCAAAGACGTCCTTTGCGGTTACGGATTTAAGAGAGCTCATAGCGGATGGCTTTCCCTCTTTCAGCAGAGCATTGGCCACGCGAACGATGCCTGTTGCGGAGGCATACTGCTCAAGGCAGCCCCGCTTTCCGCAGCCGCAATATTCGCTCTCATCCGCGGAAACCTTGATATGTCCGATCTCACCGCCGGAGCCATGGACACCCGAAAGGAGCTTTCCGCCCACAACTATGCCTCCGCCGACACCGGTTCCAAGGGTCACGAAAACAACATTGTCGCAGCCCTTGCCGCCGCCGAGCCACATCTCGCCGAGAGCCGCGGCATTTGCATCGTTAACCACCTTGATGCCGAAGCCGCAGAGCCTGCTCAGCTTATCGGCAACATCACCGCCCCAGCCGTTGAGATTTACGCAGGGCTTCACATAGCGATCCTCCAGAACTGCGCCGGGAACACCGATGCCTCCGCCCAGAACGAGGGAGGGGGCGATTCCGTTCTCCGCCAGCCTTGCGTTGAGAGATTCGGCAATATCGGGCAAAATTTTCTCTCCGCCGTTTTCGCTGCGGGTGGGGATTTCCCATTTATCCTTAAGCTCACCCTCGGCGGTGAAAATTCCCAGCTTCACGCTTGTGCCGCCAAGGTCAATGCCAAAAACATATTTCATAAATAACACCTCATATTTATTTGTATAGCAAAAAGGTTGCTGTATTTATTCGGATTTGGTCAGAAATGCGATAGCCCTGGCGTATTTTTCAACACGGGCAATTGCCTTCTCGTCGATGACATCCATGCGGGTTATATCGCTGTTGTGGGCAAGGTCAGCCAGCTTAACGGCCTTTGCAATGGGATTTTCCTTTATTTTGGCAACATAGTCCATATAGGGAACGCCCTCGGGATGGGTCATAAGACCGATTGCTTCAATAACTTTTTCGTTGAAGCCCATTTCCGCAAGGTCTGCAAGAGTGTAGTCCGTATCTTCCACAACATCGTGGAGGAGCGCAACAACGGTGGTGTCCTCATCTTTCATCTGCTCGGCAAGATGGATGGGATGGAACACATAAGGGATACCGCTTTTGTCGGTCTGATACTTATGGGCCTGAAAGCAGAATTTCATAGCCTTTTTTGTGGTGGGTGTATAAATCATGGCAGCGCCTCCTAAAATTCTATAATCTCAAATTCCATATTGAGCAGATCGGCAAGAAGCAATTTTCCCTCGAGTGAAGAAGCTCTGCCGCACAGGATTTTCAAAGCTTCGGCAGCCTGCAACGCCGCACAGAGAGCAGGGGTAGGGCAGAGACAGCTGCTTGCGGAGGGAAGAGCGCCGGCATAGAGATTTTTGAGGAAGCTGCTGCCGGGCGTCACAAGGCTTATTTGGGCGTTCCAGCCGCTTATGGCTCCGTGGACAAGGTAAAGTCCTCTTTTGCCGCATTCCTCTTCAAGGATAATTCTGTCGGCGGGGCTGTCCAGCGCATCGATGACTATATCCGCGCTCTCCAGCATTTTTTCTGCCTTGTCCGCGGTGAAAAATTCTTCGAAGGCGGTGAAGCTCACTTCGGGATTTATCTGCTGCGCACGCTCCTTGGCGGCACGGGCTTTGTTTATTCCCAATGTGCTTTGGAGGCTCAGTATCTGGCGGTTGAAGTTGCTTTCTTCGAATAAGTCACCGTCGGCTGCGGCAATGGCACCCACACCGGCTCTCACCAGATATTCGCATATATATCCGCCCAGACCACCGCAGCCGGCTACAAAAACCTTTTTTCCCCGGAGAGTCTCCTGTTCGGCCTGGCTGATGCTGGGTATGTTGCGCAAAAATCTTTTATCCATGGGCGTAACCTCCTGTAATATGGAGTATAAACGCTATAGGAAAAAAATTCAAGCGGCACCGGGGAATGTGGGGAAAAGTTAAAACTTATGGTGATAATATTAATTTTTTGCAAATAATAAAAAAGTAAGGGGATGAAAGATTGCGTTAAAGCATTAATCGTGATAAAATATGGAAGTCCGGGAAAAAGAAAACAAACTTTTAAAATTATGAGGAGGACGAAAAAATGGCAGAGAAAAAATTCCCTTGGGGCCTTGTAGTGGCCGCCGGTGCGGTTGCAGCAGTTGGTGTAGTCGCATACATCAAGAGAGAAGAAATCAAAGAGTTCGTAAACAAGGTAATCATCAAGATTGAGGACGAAATCATCGACGAAATCGTTGAAGAGGAAGGCTTCTGCGCGCTGGACACCGATGGTGACGGCGAGGCTGACGCTGTTGTTCTCGATACCGACGGTGATGGCGAAGCAGACACCGTCGTTGCATCCATCTGCGAAGAGAGCGATTTCGCAGAGTAATAAAAGCAAAAACAGGAGTTCCGGCAAATGATCCTTTTACCTTTTTTGGTAATCAGCCTTGCTGCGGATATAGCGATTTGTGTATCTTCGGATTTAGAGGGCTGGATGCTGGTGCTTATGGCAGTGCTGATATTCATCGCTGCCTTCATTGCATCGCTGATCCTCTATGTCCTAGTGCTCGGACTGCTTTCGCTGCTTGTCAGGAAGGATGAGGAGCGGACACGGGTTGATAAATTTTCAAGAGCTTTGGTTCTTTGCACGGTTGCCATCATAAATGCTCTTTGCCGTGTGAGAATACATACCGAGGGCTTTGAAAAACTGCCCGAGGGAAGATGGCTTTATATCAGCAACCACCGCAGCGCCTTTGATGCGCTGACGACCTGCTGGGCTTTGCGTAAGCATGGGGCTGCCTTCATTATGAAGCCTTCTATAATGAAAATCCCCATAGCAAATGTTTTTATGAAGAGAGCCTGCTTCCTGCCCATTGACAGAGAAAATGACAGAGAGGCGCTCAAGACCATAATCAAAGCCACTCAGCTTATCAAAGCTGACGAGGCATCTATAGCAGTTTACCCCGAAGGCACAAGAAACAAGGGCGAGGGTATGCTGCCCTTCAAAAACGGAGTTTTCAAAATTGCCCAGAGGGCAAAGGTGCCCGTTGTTGTGGCATCCGTCAAAAACTCCGAGAATGTTCTGCGCAATTTCCCCTGGCACCATACAGATGTTTATCTGAAGGTGTGCCGGGTTATAAGTCCCGAGGAAATGGAGGGGCTCAAGACTACCGACATAGGCGAAGAGGCAAGAAAATGTTTGATGCTCGAAGGCTGCTGACAAGAGAACAGGTGCTGACGGTGCCAAATGCCATGAGCGCGTTCCGCATAATCCTGATACCCTTTATTATCTGGACTTATGCCATTGACCGCCACTATCTGGCTTTTGCACTTGTGGTGCTGTCTGCGCTGTCCGATATGCTGGACGGACTTGTGGCGCGAAAACTGAATATGATATCCGACTTCGGAAAATTCATAGACCCGGTGGCGGATAAACTGACTCAGGCGGCTTTGCTGATATGCCTTATGACTCAGCACAGACATATATACGTTCTTTTCATCATCCTTGCTGTAAAGGAGCTTGCAACGCTGGGGCTTGGCGCCCTTGTGTTCAAGCGCCACGACTCCGTAAACTCCGCGAAGTGGTATGGCAAGCTTTGTACCGTTGTGTTTGAGGGAACTATGATGCTTCTTATGGTTCTTCCCAATGCTTCGGAGGAGCTGGTGCATATGTTTATGCTTGTATGCGCCGGTGTTATGATTTTTGCCTTTGCTATGTATGTTCTTTTATATCTGCGGATGCTTATCCACGGCATAGGCAGAGAGAAGGATGCAGACTGAAACTGAAAAAGCCGCGGCTATTTGCAGCCGCGGCTTTTTTCGGCTTTTTAACGGCTTGTATACCGCGGGAAAGTGTGATATAATAATCCGCGAATTATAAGAAGGTAAGAAAGTAATGGATTGGAAGTTTATCCTTATACAGGCCATCGGACTTTTGGGCAACATAGCGGTTATTTCCGCCGTGCAGTTCAATAACCGAAAGGTGGTGCTGGGGGCTCAGGCTCTGGCCTGCGTGCTCTGGAGCGTGCATTACGGCGCGCTGGGAGCGGTGACAGCTCTTTGCACAAATTTCATTTCCTTTGGCCGCTCGGCGGTTTTCTATTTCAATGACCGCCGCTGGGCAAAAAGCAGGATATGGCTCTGGCTCTTTCTGGCGCTTTTTGCGGGCAATTCTCTGCTCACATGGGAAGGCTGGAGAAGCATTCTGCCGGGCATAGGAATGTGTGCCACAACTCTCGCGCTGTGGACAAAGGACGAGAAGAAGCTGAGGCTGCTTTATCTCTGTTCCTCTCCTCCCTGGCTTATATACAACATACTGTGCGGCTCTTATTCCTGCACGATTGTTGAAACCATTGCCCTCATATCCTATATTTCCGCAATTTACCGCTTCGATATAAGAAAGACAAAAACCAAGGCGGCAAACTGAATAAAATCACTTTTTCAGAGGTGTTAAGAGATGAAGAAAAACGGTGCAGCCATAATATTGCTTCTGGTAGTGCTGGTGGCGTCTTTTGCGGTCAGCATCTACGCCTTGAGCAATGACAGTGAGCCGGTTAAAAAACCGGAGATCGACCTGAGCGTGCCTTATGAGCCAACTCCCTCTCCCTCCGTGAATCCGGGAGCAAATGTGAGCGTGGCAACCCCCAGCCCCAGCCCCACTCCTTCTCCCACTCCTCCTCAGGTGCCTCAGTATACTCCGAAGCCCACCCCCAAGCCCACTCCTACGCCCACCCCCACTCCTAC
>JAZSRY010000056.1:0-108095 GCA_045538735.1 Oscillospiraceae bacterium | reverse complement strand
GACTCTTGGCACCCCAGGCGTCGGGAGACTCGGCCTTCTCGCGGATGCAGTCGGGAGCAGCATCCCAGCGGGGAAGGATGGGGAACACAGCGTTGCAGGTGGTGATGTTGAGCTTATAGCCGCCGTTATCGAAGTGATCGAAAATGCCGATGCTGCTGTAACGGGGGCAGAAGCTGTAGTTCAGGCAGTTGTCCACATCCTTGGGCTCGCAGATGCCCTGCTCAACAAGATTCAGGCAGGCTGCCCACAGAGCGAACTGGAGGTAGTTGCCGATGAAGCCGGGATTGGGCTTCTTAAGAACGGAGGGCTTTCTGTCCAGCTCGGCGAGAACCTGCTTAGCGTAGTCAACAACGCCGTCGGCAGTTTTCTCGGAGTAGCAGATCTCGAAATAGGGGACCATGTGGACGGGGAAGAAGGGATGGGTAACGATTATGCGGTCGGCATACTTATCGGCAGCAGCTGCAAGGGCATCGGGAAGAATGGAAGAGGAACAGGAACCGATGAGCTTGATGTTGGGGCAGCAGCGCTCGATCTCTGCAAAGCAGACCTTCTTCATCTCAATGTCTTCAGCGATAGCCTCAAAGATAACTTCGCATTCGGCCATTCCCTCGTAAGAGGTGGTGTAAACGAGGTAGGAAGCGCAGATCTCCTTCTGCTCTTCGGTGATGATGCCCTGAGCGATGAGTTCATCATACATCTTGTCAAAGCCGGCCTTATAGCCGGGGATCTTGGCTTCGTTTCTGACATAGCAGATGGTCTTGTTGCCGTGGAGAGTGGTCAGAACAGCGGTGCTGTTGCCGATCATGCCAAGGCCAACAATACCGATAACACGCTTACTCATTTATGTATCTCCTTAAGTCAATAAACTCAGGCGTTGCCGCGAACCTTGCCGTTGGGCTTCAGCTGGGGCATGCAGAGCATCTCGCGTGCCTCTTCGGGAGTGGCAACTTCCATATCCAGCTCGTGGATGATGCGTACGCAGCGCTCAACCAGCTCGGCATTGCTCTTTGCAAGTCTCTTGTAGCTGTAGTAGATGTTGTCTTCCATACCGGTGCGGAGGCCTGCGCCCTTGAGCATACCGTAAACGGTGCCGGGGAGCTGGTTTGCGCCGATAGCCATGGTGGTGATGTCGAGAGGCATCTTAACGCCGGCTTCGCGTGCGCAGGAGTTGGCAAGATTCATCATGTAGTCAATGTTCTGCTGAGTGCAGGAGATAGCACCCTGAGAAACCTTGTCCATACCCATAACGAGAGTCATGGAGACGGGATCATCCAGAACACCTGCGGGATAGAGATACTTGAAAACGTCTTCAATTGCGGTGGGATCGAAAACTTCGATCTCGGCCTTGATGCCCATTTCCTTGATGCGGCGGGCAACATTGACGAGCCACTTGCGGGTCCACATATAGATGAACTCGAGGTCTTCCCAGGTGGTGGTCATGAGAGAGCAGTCGAGGGTGACCATCTCGGGCCAGCAAGCGGGATCCTTCATATCGAGAACGCCGAGACCGTCATCGGTGTGAGCGTTGGCGCGGGTTGCGGGAGCAGAGGAGTTCTGAATAATGATGGGGCACTTTGCGCGGATACCGGAGTTGATCTCTGCAAAGATCTCGCCGTCGTTGCAGCTCTTGCCTTCCTTGTTGCGGGCGTGGCAGTGAACAATGGTAGCACCTGCGTTGTAGCAATCGTATGCGGATGCAATGATCTCATCGGGCTGCTCGGGCAGGCCGGGGTTCTGAGCCTTTCCCTGGAAGTTGCCGGTCTGTGCGACGGTCAGTATAACTTTTCTCTTAGCCATAATTCAAATTTCCTTTCTCAATAAAAAATTTTGAAATTCAGACTGTCAATTTAGGACGCTTTGCCCAAAGCAACACGCCTTAAAATACAAGCCTATTATATATTATTGGTGACAATATGGTTAAAAGATTTTTTTATAGGGCAATAAAGGATTAGGTTTGGTATAAAGCAAAAAAGGACACCGCATCCATGGGTGTCCTTTTTGGTGGAAATTATTCGTATAGATTGAAATATATGTTTTCCGAGAGGGAGTTGAGACTGAGAAAACGCTGAACATCCGGGTTGCCGCTGTTGCGCTGCCATGCGACCACCATTGTGATTTTTGCATCGTCACCGTCAATGGGAAGGGTAGCCACATTGGGACAGTTATAAAAGTATTTGAGGTGAGGGGGCAAAATTGCAATTCCCACGCCGGAATTAATTGCAAGCACGGCCATATCAGCGCGGTTATAATAGTTGATGATATCGGGGACTATTCCTCGGTTTGCACAGATTTTATTTATCTGTCCGGAAAGGGTGAAATCCTGGGCAGGAGTGGAAACGAAGTGGTATTTGGAAAGAGTGCTCCAGTCGTGCATATCAATGGAGTCAAGGAGCGATTTGTTAACAAAAAGATGAAGATGATTGCTGCCAAGACTGCGGTATTCTACTATTTCGTTTTCGGGAACCATATGCTGGTGTGCGAAATAAAGGTCGTAGTTATTCTGCCCGAGAGCGGCGGTCATTTCCGCACCTTCCAGCAGATCAACATTGACCTGAACACCGGGATGCTTCTTGAGAAATTCTTCAAGGCAGATAGTGAAATAGCCTGCTGCGCTGGAGAGCATTGCAACTTTTATATAGCCCCTTCTTCCTTCGGAAATATTTCTGAGGCGGTTTTCGGCCTCGGCCTGAAGGGAGAGAAGCTGCTTGGCGTAATTGACAAATTCTTTGCCCTCGGGTGTGAGAGAAACGCTGTGGCTGTTGCGTTTGAGAAGGGTGACACCAAGATTGCCCTCAAGGGCTTTTATGTAATTGCTGACAGTGGGCTGTGTAACATAAAATTCATTTGCGGTCTTTGTGAAATTAAGAGTTTGAGAAAGTGAAATAAATAGTTTCAGCTGCAATGTATCCATATTGTAAGCTCCTGTTTATGTATTTATCAGATCAGAAAAGAACACTTTGCATTTGCTTTTTTATTCTTTTTATGAGTTCATCTCTGGCGGGATTTTGCGGTGCATTTTTTGCTGTGGAGACACAAATGGTCCTTTTGGGGAAATGCAGGTTGGTTTTGACTATAAAAATGTTTTCGTATTCCTTCAAAGTGTCGGGAAGGGGAGCGGGCACAAGGGCAATGCCCATGCCGCTGTTGACCATATCAAGAAGATGGCGAAAATCTTCAACCTGATAGCTGCTTTCCACACGAAGGTTGTGCATAGCAAAAAAGCGCTGCAAATAGTCGCTGCCGCTTACTCCGTGGTTAAGGGATATAAAGTTTTCGATGGAAATATCGTAAATTCTTATATTTTCGCCGATAAGGGATTTATAGTTTTTTCCTGCAATAAAAACATCGTTGCATTCAAACAGCGCGGAGGAGACGATGCTGTCGGAATCCGGAAGGGGAGCAAGGGAAAAAACAGCGTCTGTCTCATCATTAATAAGAGAGGAGATAATGTGTCCGGCGCTGTCTGTCATGTTTGAGGATATCTCTACGCGGACATCGGGAAAATCTTTCTGAAAATCCCGGAGAATGGGGAGGATGAAGCGGCAAAAGACAAAGTTATCAGCTCCGAGACGAACGCTTATATTTTTGAAGGACCTGAGCCTTTTGATTCTGTCCTCGCCGAGAATTATCTCCTCATAAGCACGTGACACATGCCTGAAAAGCATTTCACCCTCAGCGGTGAGAAAAATTCCCTGCTGTGAGCGCTCCATAAGTTTGCAGCCCAAATCGGCTTCGAGGCTCTGAATAGCACGGCTTACCGTTGATTGGGACAGAAAAAGAGCGCCGGCAGCGTGAGTTATATTTTTGTATTTTCCAACAAAATAAAAAATTTTATATGAGTCGAAACTGGCTGACATATGTATCTCCTGGGCTGAAATTATATATCACGGCATCCGGAAAATTTAAAGTGCTTATGTGATAAAGAATTTTTATAACATAATAAATGCAGTGCAAATACAAGGGAAAGGAACAATTCATCACGCGATATTATACATTATAATTCCAAATATAACAATTCGACAAATCAACGAAAAGTCGATGCAAATTTGCATCGTGTTGCATAAAATATGCATTTGCCAATTGTGTTTCTATAGTGTTAAATTAAGCTGTAAACATATTCGATAGAATTCGCGTATTGCGTCTATAATGTTTTGTCGAATATTAACATCTCAATACGCATTGTATTGAAATATTTAGGAGTGTGAAGAGTATGGATGCTATATTAGCTGGCGTTCTCGGTCTTGTCATTCTTCTTATTCTTCTGTTCATGGGTATGCATATCGGCCTGGCGATGGCTCTTGTCGGCTTCATCGGCATATTCTATATGAACGCACAGAAGTATAACGCAGGCATGGCATTCACCCGTGCTATGGGTGCATTTAAATCAGGTCCCTTTGGTTCCTGTAGTAAGGAATCGTTGGTCGTCATACCGATGTTTACACTGATGGGCGTTGTCTGCTACTATGCGGGCATCAGCCAGGAACTCTATGCAGCCTGCTATAAGTTCGTAAGCCGTATGCGCGGCGGACTTGCAATCGCAACCGAAATTGCCTGCGCATTCTTTGGTGCAATCTGTGGCTCTGCAACTGCAACAACTGCCTCTATGGGCAAGATCTGCCTGCCCGAGATGGATAAGTATGGCTACAAGCGTTCACTGTCAGCGGGTGCAATTTCCGCCGGCGGTACTCTTGGCATTTTGATCCCCCCCAGCGTTGGCTTTATGCTTTACGGTATCAATGCCGGCGTCGGCGTAGGACCTATGTTTATTTCCGGCATTTTGCCCGGTGTTCTGCTTTGCATCTGCTACAGCGCAGTTGCTGTTGTTATATGCTTCATTGACCCTGAAGCCGGCCCCAAGGGACCCAAGTTCTCTATCAAGGAAAAGCTGAAGGCGCTTTTGGGTGTTCTTCCCGTTCTTGTTCTTTTCATAATGGTTCTGGGCGGAATTCTTCTCGGTTGGTGCTCTGCTACTGAGGGCGGTGCTATCGGTGCATTCGGTTCCTTCATTTTTATGGCTCTCAAGAGAAAGTTTACCTTCAAATACATTGTTGCCGCTCTTAAGGAAACTCTTGAGACCACTGCAATGATCTTCCTTATTATGATAGGCTCTGACCTTCTCGGTCAGTTCTTCTCTCTCACCGGTCTTAGCAAGGCTCTTGCAACCTTCTGCCTGCAGTACGACCTGAGCAAGTGGCTTGTCCTTGCTGTCTGCCTTGTTATCTATGGCATTCTCGGCTGCTTCGTTGACTCTCTGCCCCTCATCGTCCTGCTCACCCCCATCTTCCTGCCCCTCATTGACTCTTATGAGTACACCACCGCTATTGGCGCTCTGGATATCACCACCTGTGACCGCATGTGGTTCGGCGTTCTGATGGTAATGCTGATGGAGTTCGGCCTTATGACTCCTCCCGTTGGAATGTGCTGCTATGTTATGGCAGGTATTGCACCTGACATGACTCTGGGTCAGGTCTTTAAGGGCACTGCGCCCTTCCTGCTGGGTATTGTTGTTGCCCTGGCAATCGTCATTATATTCCCCGAGATTGCTGTTTGGCTTCCCAGCTTTATGAGATACGGTTAATTCGGGCTAAAATCCCCGCGTTAATACATACCCCTGCATAAAATTTTAAGGAGGCAAAATCATGAAAAAAGTTCTCGCTCTTGTTCTGGCAGTTCTGATGGTTGTTTCTCTGTTCGCTGCTTGCGGTCAGGAAGCTCCCGCAGCTCCTGCCGCTCCTGCAGATCCCGCTCCCGCTGCTCCCGCAGATCCCGCTCCCGCAGATCCTGCTGAGCCCGCAAAGGCTGCTCTTCCTGTAAAGGCTGACTTCGCAGCCGGTCCCGAATGGGATGGCTCTGAGCCCACCAAGGAAAACGGCAACTGGGCACAGTCCTATGCTGTCATCGCTGCTCTTGCTGAGCAGGCAGCTGCTTATGCAGATGTCAAGCCCGAAATCACCTTCACTCTGGCTTGCCATGACCCCGCTGACTCCGCTCCCGGTGAGTTCCTCACTGCTTGGGCTGACGCTGTCACCATCGCCACCGAAGGCGCTATTGACTTCGACATCGGCTACTCCGGCACCCATTCCGGCACCATGGCTGTTGTTGATGACATGGTTTCCGGTACCATCGACTTCGGCTGGACTCTGCCCTGCTACTTCAAGAACTACTTCCCCCTCACCAACGTCATTCAGAACCCCTCTCTGGGTATCAAGGATGCAACTGTAGGTTCCGCAGCTATGTGGGAGCTTTACAAGAACACCCCCGCTATCCAGGAAGAATATGACGAGGGCGAAGTCCTCTTCCTGTGGACCAACTGCACCTCTCCTCTCGCTTATAAGGGCGACAAGGAGATCGGCTCCGTTGCTGACATCACCGGTAACATCCGCGGCAACAATGGTCCCACCCAGCTGTTCATCACTGCTGCAGGCGGCACTGTTATGGGCTGCCCCATCGGTGAGGTTTACAACAACATCTCCACCGGCATCTTCTCTTATGTTGTTACCGACTGGCACGGCATCAAGTCCTTCGCACTTGCTGACCCCGGCGTTCTGAACTACTATGTTGACTCCAACGTTGGCTGCTCTGCTTATGCTCTGCTGGCAAACAACGACGTTTGGGCTGCTGTTGAGGACATGGGCTATGCTGATGCTATCAAGTCTGTTTCCGGCGACTACCTCCTCAACCTGGTTGATATCTGGAACCGTTGGGAAGCTGCAGGCCGCTACGTAGCAACCGCTAACGGCGGTACCATCTTTGCTCCTTCTGCTGAGTTCGAGGCTGAGCTCCAGGAAGTTTATGCAAAGGTCGCTGAGCAGTGGATCTCCGAGACCGGCGGCGAGGCACAGGCTGTTTATGATGCAGCTGTTGAGCTCGTTGCAAAGTACAGCAACTGATTGCTGAAACTATTTACACCAAGTAAGTAGAACCTTTTCATACAGGACCCGGCCTTAACCGGGTCCTGTACCCTTAAAATTTTTCTTTCTTAAAATTTTTATGCACTCTTTATTCATCCTTTTTGAAAGGGGAAATTTCACTTGAAAAAGATACGTAATACTGTTGGCAAGATTGTCAGCGGTATAAGCTATATAAGCATGGCCGTTTGTTTCATTATGGTTTTCGTCGTGGCTATCGACGTTATCCTTCGCAAGGTCAGCGGACAGCGTTTTTCCATAAGCGGCAGTAATGAGTTCTCCTCATACTTCCTTATTGTCATCGTTATGCTTGCAATTCCCGTAATGCAGGTTAAAAAAGGTCATGTCTGGGTTAATATGTTTGTAGACATGCTTCCTGCAAAGCTCAACAAAGTATGGATGGGTATTGTTCTTTTTGTTGAAACTGTTGTTTCTGCTGCTCTTTGCTATGCCAGCGTTCAGCAGGCTATCACCCTTTTCGGCAACGGACGCGCAACCGACGTTCTGAATATGCCCTGGTGGCCCTTTGCAATTGTCTGCGCATTTGGTTTTTTTGAATTTACGGTTCTTCTTCTCATTGACAGCATTCAGTATTTCATTGATGCAGGGAAACCTGCCGAGAAGACCGCTGAATAAATCTGCATATTACAAAAAGCACCGCAAAAGCGGTGCCTTTTTCTTGTCTTTTCCCCTTGATATGAGGGTGGGGGAGTGGTATAATTCCGCCATAACTGCGGATATAGTTCATCGGTAGAATGACGGCTTCCCAAGCCGTAGAGGCGGGTTCGATTCCCGTTATCCGCTCCATTTTTAAGTATATACAGATTGACGGTGGTGTTATAAAAAACTATAAAGCTATATTGTTTGACCTTGACGGAACGCTGCTTCCAATGGATATGGACGTTTTTACAAAGGCTTATTTCAAGGAACTTTGTATATCCCTTTCTAAATACGGCATTTCCGCAGATAAACTTATTGAAGCAGTATGGGCAGGAACAAAAGAAATGGTCTTGAATGACGGTTCCTGCAAAAATGTGAAAAGATTCTGGGATAAATTTCTCGCCATGACGGGAATAGTCTCCGATACGATATTTGCAGAAACAGATTATTTTTATTCTCATGAGTTTAATAAAGCAAAGGCTGTTACGGGAGAAAATCCACTTGCGGCAGATGCTGTGAAGACAGCCGCCTGCGGAGGGAGAAAGGTTGTTCTCGCAACAAATCCTCTTTTCCCATATGTTGCGCAGCTTTCGAGAATAGGCTGGATCGGTTTGAAAGAGGAAGACTTTGCTCTTATCACAAGCTATGAGTCTGACTGCTTCTGCAAGCCAAACCCCAACTATTATTTAGATATCTGCCGGCGAATTGGTATAGCGCCCTGCGACTGCCTCATGATAGGCAACGATATTGCTGAGGATATGCTTGCCGCTCAAAAGGCGGGCATGGACGCTTATCTTGTAAAGGACTGCCTTATTACCGGAGGCAAGAGTTGGGAAGGACCTTCCGGAAGCTTTAAGGAAATGCTCCAAATGCTAAAAAAACTGTAGGCTGAAATGCCTACAGTTTTTTATTTGAATTTTTCGTCAAGACCGGACTCGTCCTTCATCTGCATGGCGCAGTATAGTCCGTAATAGCGGCCTTTTTTTGCCATAAGCTCTTCGTGCGTGCCTTTCTCACTTATGCCGTGGTTTTCAACAACCATGATAATATCCGCATTGCGGATTGTGGAGAGGCGGTGGGCAATAATGAAGGAGGTACGGCCGGGCAAAACACGGGAGATAGCATCCTGAATCAGGGCTTCCGTTTGGGTATCTATGGAGCTTGTTGCCTCGTCAAGAATGAATATGGGAGGGTCTGCCAACATTGCGCGGGCAAAGGAAACAAGCTGCTTTTCACCTGCACTGAGTCTGTCGCCGTTTTCACCCACGTCGGTTTCGTAGCCGTTTTCAAGGTGTGCCACAAGCTTGTCAACGGAAACAAGCTTTGCGGCATTTTTAATAGCTGCTGCGTCTGCGGCCATATTTCCGTAAAGAATATTGTAAGCAACGCTGCCGGAGAAAAGCTGAGGAGTCTGCTGAACGTAGCCAAGATTGGAGTGTAGCCAGTGTCTGGATCTTTCCCTGTAATCAATCCCGTCGATAAATATTTTGCCGGAAGTGGGCTCAAAGAAGCGGCAGATAAGGTTGACAAGGGTGCTCTTTCCGGCACCTGTCTCGCCCACCAGTGCGACGGTTGAGCCTGACGGGATATCAAAAGAAATATCCTTCAGGACGAAATCATCATCTTCTGCATCGGGATAGCGGAACCAGACGTTTTCAAAGCGGATGCTTCCCTTGATGGGAGGATAGTTTTCGGTTTTGGGAGAGAGCGCATCTCCGAAAAGCTCTTTTACTTTTTCACTATCATCGTCCTCGGTCTTCTCATCGAGAAGGTCGGAAACTCTTTCAACATTGACCTGCGCGGCAATAAACTCATTGAATATTCCGGAAATTGAAACGATGGGGTCAATTATGCAGATGGCAAATGAGATAAAGGCGGAGAGAATGCCGAAGTCAAGGGTGCCGCGAATAACGGATGAGCCCGTTGAAAAGAGCGCGGCAGCAACCGCGACGCTGCCCAACAGACTGATAAGAGGAATAAAAAAGGAGTTGAGACGGGAAACGCGCATATTGGCTGAATACATTTTGCCTGTGAGTTCTTTGAATTCTGAGGCGCTTTTTTCTTCCGCCACAAGGGTTTTGGTTGTTTTGGCTCCGTTTATATGCTCGTTAATAAAGCCCGTTATGGCTGAATTATGGTGGCGAACCTCACGGTTTGCTGCCATAAGTTTGGGCCTGAACCATAGAGAGACAAGCACGGCAAGAGGAACGACGGCGGAGACAATGAGGGCAAAACGCCAATCAACAAAGAACATTGCCGCGATAAGGGAAATAAGATAAAAGGCCTGCCAGACAAGTCCGAAGAGTGCCCAGGCTATCATGCCCGAAATATGGTTTGTATCGCTCATTACTCGGGCGAGAATGTAGCCAAGGCTGTTGCTGCTGAAATAACTGAGGGGGAGTTTCTGCAGATGGATGAAGCATGTCCGTTTAAGTTCCCGGCTGGAGTTCATTTCTATCTCCATGCTCAGCCTGGAGTATATAACCGTTGTGGCAGTTTGGAGAAGAATAAGAACAAGATAAAGCAGTACAAAGCCACCCATACCAACGGTGGTTTCGGCAACGACAAAGTTGTTAACCGCATAGCGTGTGAAAAGGGGCACAACAGCGTCAACTGCCGCGGAGAAAAGCATCATCAAAGCGATGATTATAAATTTGTTTTTGTGGGGAGCAAAGAAGGGGACTATGCGTTTCCATATCTTGAAATCAATACGTTTTCGTTCATTCATCTATGCCCACCTCCTTTGCGGCCATAGACTGAATAGCGCAAACGCGGCTATATAGTCCGTCTTTTGCCAGAAGCTCCTTGTGTGAGCCTTCTTCAACAATGCGTCCTTCATCAAGAACAATGATTTTATCGGCGTTCATAAGGGTGTTTATTCTGTGGGAAATAAGAAAAACAGTTGAATTTGCGGTATTGCGTCGAAGACTTTCGCGAATTTTCGCATCGGTTTCCATATCGACAGCAGAAAGGGAGTCGTCAAATATCATAACGCTGCAGTGCTGCATAAGAGTGCGGGCTATGGCGATACGCTGACGCTGACCTCCGGAAAGAGTCACGCCCCGCTCGCCCACCATAGTTTCATAAGCATCGGGGAAAGAGGAAATATCGCTGTCAACGGAAGCAACGGATGCACAGGAGCGAATTTTATCCATATCCGCACCATCCGCGGCAATGGCAATGTTTTCGGCAATGGTTTTAGAGAAAAGGAAACTATCCTGAAGAACAAGGCCGATATTTTGCCTCAGATAGCTTTTTTTGAAGCTTCTGATATCTTTTCCCCCTATTGTGATTTGACCTGCAGAAGGCTCATAAAGGCGGTTCAGAAGGTATGTGAGGCTGCTTTTGCCGCTGCCTGTCGTACCGAGAATTCCAAGAGTGCTTCCTTCTGCGACGGTAAAGCTGATATTGCTGAGAACTTCATTTTCACCGTAGGAGAAGCTGACATTATCGAAAACGATATCTCCGCCAAAGCCTTCATCAAGAGCATCAGGCTCATCTTTTTCAGGAGAAGAGGATAAAATCTCTTCAATGCGCTCAGCGGAAACACCGGCTTTACTCAGCTCGGAAAGGGATTTACCCAGACTGCGTACAGGACCCGTGAGCGCCTGTGTGTAGCTTATAAATATTAGCAGCGTACCGAGGCTGAGTTCACCTTTGGCAGCAAAAAATGCACCCGCACATATCACACTCATAATCTGGATACAGGTTGCAAGATCGCCGACTCCCCAGAAAAATCCGAGAGTATAACCAAGGTCAACCCAGTTTTTAACATACTTGTCGCTGATGGAGTTGAACTTATCAAGCTCGTGGCGCTCGCGTCCGAAGGCTCTTACAACGCGCATGCCGCTGAGATTTTCCTGAACAAGGGTCAAAAGCTCGCCCTCAGCCTCGTCAGCATGGCGGAACTGTCGGGATATGCGGGTATGAAAGAGAAGGGAATAAATGACAATAACGGGAACAGTTGCAAAAAATACAAAGGCGAGCTTTGTGTTCATGGAGAACATAATTGCCAGTGCGACCCCAAGAAGGATAAGGGTTTTAATAACTTCTATAAGCTGGGAGGAGATGAAGGTTCTCAGAGTCATTACATCGGCTGTACTGCGCTGGATAATATCGCCGGTGGAATTTTCCGTATGCCACGAAAAGGGGAGGGATTCGATGTGTCTGAGAAGGCTGTTGCGAAGACCCATGGTGTATTTTTCTGTTCCCCGTGTTATGTTGATTCGGGAAAAGTAATTGCAGATCCCTTCCATAAGGGCGCAAATTCCTATTCCAAGGGCGCAGAGTATAAGATGATCTCGGAGATTTTGTCTTCCACCGCCCAAATCAAGAAGCATTTGGGCAATGCGTCCTTCGGCGGGGAGAGTTCCGATGACATTATCAACAGCCACTCCGACGATCTGAGGAATAAGAAATTTGAAAAGAGTGTAAAAAAGGGTGCAGAAAAGCGCGGGTACAAAGTATCTCATTGTACCCTTCAAAGGTTTTATAACATTTTTGTTTTTCATATTTCTCACATCCTCTTTCTACATGTCTATAGTGCCATATCAGCGGCCAATATGCAATAAAAAACGCCCTGCAGAAAGCAAGGCGTTTAGTTTTTATGTATTTAGAAATATCTCTTGATGCGATCGGGAACACTTTCAGCGTCGTCGGTAACGGTAATGGTGAAGCTGATGTTGTTCTCTTTGCCGAAATCATACATCCAGTCAAGGAGGTCGGCAACAGCTTCATAGGATGCGTCATCAAGGATTTTGTAGAAGTTATCAATAAAAACGCGGGTTATATCATAATTGCCTGCATGGAGGCCGCAGATAAAGCCACGAAGAAGTGCATTGGAATTTATACCATACTCGCTTGCGTTGATAAGACGTGCGGTATAGGGAATATCATAAGTGAGTTTCTTGTCTTTCTCGATGCAGACAACATCGCCGTTCTCTTCGGAGACTGCCTTTACAACAAGATCAACGAGAGTTTTGGTCTTGCCGGAGCCTTTAAGACCCATAATAAGCTTAACCATGTTAACCACGCTCCTTTTGTATAGTTAGATGCTTTTTAGTATTTCAGCCTTGGCTGTAAATATATAATAACATTAAATTACGCTAAGTTCAATGCAAAAAACGGAAAATCAGGCTAATTCTTTAAGCATGCGGAACATATTCTTTTTATACTCTTCAACACCGGGCTGGTTGAAGGGGTTAACACCCATCATATAAGCGGAAATGCCGCAGGCAACTTCGAAGAAGCAAACGAGGGCGGCAAAGCCTGCCTCGTCTCTGGAGGGAACAGAAATGCCGATGTTGGGAACGCCGCCGGAGATATGAGCAGCCTTAACAGCGTCAACAACGGTGTTCATTATATCGGAGAAATTGCGTCCTGCAAGATAGTTCAGACCGTCGGGGTCGCCCATCTCGAAGGGAACCTTGTAGTCGGCGCGGGGAGCGTCAAAGGTGACAACGGTCTCCATGAGAGTACGGGGACCATCCTGAACATACTGTCCCATAGAGTGGAGGTCGGCGGTGTACTCAACGGATGCGGGATAAATACCAATGGAATTTTTGCCTTCGCTTTCGCCGTAAAGCTGCTTCCACCACTCTGCAAAAAAGCGGAAGGAGGGTTCATAGCCGGCAAGAATTTCAATGTTCTTACCCTTGCGGTAGAGATGCTGTCTTGCGGCTGCGTACTGCCATGCGGGATTTTCGGGGGAAGAGAGGGAGAGAGCGCGCATTTCCTCAACGGCGCAGTTGAGAACGGTTTCAATATCGATTCCTGCAACTGCCATGGGAAGAAGACCTACGGCAGAGAGAACGCTGTAACGACCGCCTACATCGTCGGGAACCACAAACATATCGTAGCCTTCGTTCTTTGCAATGTTGTAGAGAGTTCCCTTGGCACCATCGGTGGTGGCGAAAATACGCTTTTTTGCTGCGGTACGACCGTATTTGCGCTCGAGCAGAGCCTTTGCAACGCGGAAGCCGAGAGCGGGCTCCAAAGTGCCGCCGGACTTGCTGATAACGTTAACGGAGAAATCTCTGTCGCCGAGAACGGCAATCAGCTCGTTTATAGCATCGGGAGAAACAGTGTTGCCCATGAAATAAACTTCGGTTTCGCCGCTGATGCGGTTATGGCTGGGAGTCTGGAGCAGTTCAATTGCAGCGCGTGCGCCAAGATAGCTGCCGCCGATACCAACAACAAGAAGCACATCCGACTGCTTCTTTATTTTTTCGGCAGCGACAAGAATAGCTTTAAGCTCGGTATCGATTATGCGCTGGGAAAGCTCCAGCCAACCGATGAAGTCGTTTCCGGCACCGGTGCCGTTGAAAAGCGTGCGGTGGGCCTCTGCTGCAGCTGCATAGTCAGGACCGGATGCATCAAAAAAATCTTTTGCGCCGCTGAGATCAACTTTAACCATAGTATCGTCTCCAATCTAAGATTATGTATTATCGAATGAGTGATTCTATATATCTTTGCTATAAGATTACTATATTTTATCCTATATTACAAGAAAATTTTGGAGAGAGGCAAGAAAGGAACGGAAAATGTCCCAATAGGCCATAGACTCTATTGTTTCAGCTGCGAGAAGTTCAAGCTCCTTCAGCAGTGTGTCTCCCGATATTATTTGGAGTGTACCAAGTTTCTGTCCTTCCGCAACAGGAGCGTGTATTTCATCCGGAAGAAGCGGAATGCATTTAATGGTATCCTTAAATTCCTTTTTTATCAGTATGTATTTTTCGGAAACTGATGCATTGAGACAATCTTTTTTACCGACTTTAACTTTTACCGGAGGCAGTGCGCATGTATTTTCGGTGGAGAGGAGAGTGTAGTTTGAAAAGCCGTAGCTCAGAAGGCTTTTGGCTCCTTCAAAACGGGCGGAAGAGCTTTCGGCACCTAGCACAACTGCTATGAATTCTGTTCCGTCCCGCATTGCACTTGCAGCAAGGCAGTGGCCTGCTTTGCTGGTGAAGCCGGTTTTCAGGCCTGTTGAACCGGGGAAGTGATATATCAGCTTGTTGGTGTTGTTGAGTATAAACTCTCCGCCGCGTATACTGTCCGTCCATGTGGCGGTATATTTACGGATGAATTCATATTTAAGCAGCTCTCTGCTTATTATCGCGAGATCGTAAACGCAGCTATAATGTTCATCGCTGTCGCTCAGCCCGCTGCAGCACACAAAATTGCTGTTTTCAAGACCCAAAGCAGCCGCCTTTTCATTCATTTTCTCAACAAATGCTTCCTCGCTTCCTGCCAGATGCTCTGCAATAGCAACGCAGCAGTCGTTGGCGGAAACGACGGCGATGCATTTGAGCATCTCTCCAAAGCTCATTGTCTCGCCCTCTTCAAGCCATATCTGGCTCCCGCCCATGCCGGCTGCCCGGGCTGATGCCGTGACAATATCATTAAGACCTGCAATGCCTTTTTCCACTGCCTCGGCAGCCAGAAGCATAGTCATGATTTTCGTAACGGAGGCGGGAGCTCTTCGACTGTATGCATCTTTTTGAAAAATTATCTCACCCGTACCGGCCTCTACCAAAATTGCAGACGGCACCTTGTCGCCCACAATATCTATGCTATCATCGCTGGCATATACCGCAGGAAAAAGATTTAATAATATTATTAATGCTAAAATTATTGCTGTTATACGTTTCATGACTTCCCTCCAACAGAGTATAAATACAGAAATTTCTCATTTGAAAATATGTCCCTGCGCCCAAGCATATTCATCTCTTTCCGAAAAGAATATGGCGGTTTTACATAATAGATTTCATAATTATTTTATCCGTGAATATAAATTTATTTATGAATTGAATTTATCAACTTGTATGGTTAAAAAAGCATTGTAAATCAAGGTTTTTAACATTTCCAACAGATTTGTCAACAAGTAATAATCCATATTTTGTTATTAAAATATTCATAAATAGTTAACATAATATAATAAATTGCCTTAAAACCCAGGTTTAGACAGTTAACGACAGCAGAAATTTTGAGACGAAAAACAGTTTTCAACACCTGAAATGTTAAGAAATTGAAAAAGTTATCAATATTAATTTATTAACAGTTGACGCTTGAGATGCAAAATAGTAAACTTATAATCGGAAATCTTTATGATGGATGGTATTAGTTGATGAAAAGATTCAGATGGGACAAAAAATATCTCTACTGGGGAATGACTGCTTTTTTGGTCATTGTCGCCTCAGTGGCGTTTTATTTCATTGTCTCCAAGTTTTCTGTAATTGGAGGGGCCATAAGCAGGATTGTTACAATACTCAGTCCTTTTATATGGGGTCTTGTTATTTCCTACCTTCTTTGTCCCTTGACCAATATCTATGAGCGCAGTGTTTTCGGCCCCTTGGTGGCGTTTATAAATAAAAAGCTTAGAAAGGGCAAGGAGCTCAAGCATAAAAACACCCATAGAGGTCTCGCGGTGCTCTTTTCCATGCTGACTTTGATTGCGCTTATTTCTGCGTTTATCTGGCTGGTTGCTCCTCAGATTGTAACAAGCCTTCAGAGCATAGTGCTCAACAGCGGCGACTATATTAACTCCGTCTATGCGTGGATAGAAAAATTCTTTGCGGACTACCCTGAAATTGCATCCACCCTCGGTATATCCATAGGAAATATATCCGAATCCATTTTCGGCTGGATTGAAGCTATAATTCCTGAGCTGGCTGGTTTCGTGAGCAATATAACCAGCGGTGTGGTTACCGTGCTGAAGGGTGTATACAACATCATCATCGGTATGGTTGCATCCATATATGTTCTCTATAACCGCAAAGCCTTCGGCGCATATATGAAGAAGCTTGTTTACTGCATCTTCTCCGTGGAGGCAGCTGAAAAGGTTTTGATGGGCGTTGGCTTTATAGACCGCGTCTTCAACGGATTTATTTCCGGCAGAATTCTTGACAGCGCGATCATAGGTGTTATTTGCTACATTGGCTGCGCAATTCTTGGAATGCCTTACTCTATGCTCATCGCGGTTATAGTCGGCATAACCAATATTATTCCTTTCTTCGGACCTTTCATCGGCGCAATTCCCTCTATTATGATTATTTTCATGGTGTCTCCCGTGAAAGCGCTGATCTTTACCGTGTTTATTATTCTGCTGCAGCAGTTTGACGGCAACTTCCTGGGACCCAAGATTCTCGGCAACATTGTCGGTATCAACGGCTTCTGGATCATGTTCTCCATCATTGTAGGTTCCGGTCTTTTCGGCTTCACAGGTATGCTTCTCGGCGTTCCCGTGTTTGTTCTCATTTATACCCTCATTTCCAACCTTGTTAACCGCAAGCTCAGAAGGAGCGGTCTTCCCACAGACGGCGAGGTGTATAAGGAAATAAGCTACATTGAACCGGGAACGGGAGAGTTTATCAAGCATGACCCCGAAAGAGACAGGGCGGATAAGAAAGAGTTCAGAGCTTTCAAAACCGATAAGAAAGGTAACCTCTGGAAACGCTTCGTAGATGTTAAAAGCAAGCATAAGTCTGCAGAAACAAAGGTCTCCGCAGAAAATAGCAAAACTTCCGAAAGTACTGAAGATTAAAAAATCCCCCGAGTGTACACTCGGGGGATTTTAATTATGCTTAGTGTTTTACTGATGAGCGAAGACTTTGATGGGCATCTCTCAAAGCGTCGCATAGGGCATCGACTTCTTCAAGGGTAGTGTAGCGGCAGAAGCTGACGCGTATTGCTCCGTCCATAACTTCCGGAGGAAGCTTCATTGCTTCAAGAACCTGGCTGCGACGCCCCTTTTTGCAGGCAGAACCCTTGGATACATAAATTTCACGGGCTTCCAGGAAGTTCATAATAACCTCACTGCGGTAACCGGGAAGAGCCACGGAAAGAAGCTGGGGAGCGCCTCCGCCTATGATAACAACGCTCTCGATCTCATTTTCAAGTCTTTCAACTGCGTGGGCGCGGAGATCTTTGAGACGCTGATGATATTCGGGAAAGCCAAGGCGCGCACTTTCGCAGGCTTCACCGAATGCCAGAATCTGGGGCATTGCTTCTGTGCCGGCGCGTTTTCCGTTCTCCTGACCTGCACCTGTGATATAGGCGGGGAGGTTGAGTCCCTTTTTAATATAGAGGGCACCTATGCCCTTGGGGGCATGCACCTTATGGCCGCTGACGGCCAGAAGATCAACACCGAGCTTTGAGGTGTTAAAGGGAATTTTCAAAAAAGCCTGGACAGCATCGCTGTGAATAAGGGTGTTGGGATTTTTAGCCTTGACTGCTTTTGCGATGCCTGCAATATCTGTAATGGCGCCAACTTCGTTATTGACAAGCATAAGGGTAATAAAGCAGGTGTCAGGGCGGAGGGCTGCAAGAACCGCCTCTTTTGAGATGCTGCCGTCCTTCTCCGGTGAGAGAATAGTTATTTCAAATCCTTCTTTTTCGAGAACTTCAAGGCTTTTCTTAACAGCCGAGTGTTCTACGGCGGAAGAAATTATGTGCTTTCCTTTTCTTCCCGCATAACGGGCGCCCTGAATGATTGCCCAGTTATCCCCCTCGCTTCCACAGGAGGTAAAATAAACCTCATCGGGAGAACAGCCGAGGGCTTTTGCCACCTTTGTTCTTGCATCATCAAGCAGCTTTTTGGCATTTCTGCCCATTCGGTGGGTAGAGCTTGGGTTTGCATATTCTTCTGTCATTGCCTTAAGGGCAGCCGCCGCCGCTTCGGGACAGACTCTGGTGGTTGCCGCATTGTCCAGATATATTGACATGACTTTCAACTCCGTGTAAAATTTTCATTATTATATATCAACTTAAATTTTATTACAAGGTAAGCTTTATGAAATATATTATCACAACTCTCGGCTGCAAGGTCAATCAGTTTGAAACTGCGGCAATTGAAAAAATGCTCGCCTCAAGAGGTCATGTTCCTGCCAACAGCGGGGAAGCGGATGCTGTTATTGTCAACAGCTGCGCCGTTACTGCCGAAAGCGGACGCAAATCCCGCCAGGCGATAAGAAGACTTATGGCGGATAATCCCGGAGCTCTGAGTGCTCTTTGCGGCTGCTATAGTCAGGTGAGCGCGGAGGAAGCAGAGGCAATAGGCGCCGACGTTATTTTCGGAAGCGGAGACAGAACAGCCTTTGTAGATGCCATTGAAAAGGCTTATGCTGACAGAGTAAAGCAGATAAATGTTGATAATCCCTTCAGCAGAAAAAGCATTGAAAGACTTCCCGGCGGTGCTATGGAAGGACGAACAAGAGCCCATATGAAAATTGTGGACGGCTGCGATAACTATTGCTCCTACTGCATAATTCCCTATGCCCGCGGACATGTGAGAAGTATGCCTTTGAATGAATGCGCGGCGGAGGCCGAAAAGCTTGCTGCAGAAGGATATAAAGAAATAGTTGTAACGGGAATTGAAATTAGCTCCTACGGCGTTGATCTTCCCGAAAAACCGAGCCTCGCCACGGTAATCAAGGCCGTTGCCTCCGCAGCCAGCGAGGCCAGAATCCATATAGGCTCTCTTGAGCCCACGGTTATAGATGAGGAATTTTGCGTAATGCTTAAGGAGCTTGGAAATGTATGTCCTCATTTCCATCTCGCCCTTCAAAGCGGCTGCGACCGCACCTTGAAAAATATGAACAGAAAGTATGACACCGGGGAGTTTTATGCTGCGGTGGAGATGCTGCGCAAACATTTTCCCGATTGCGCCATAAGTGCCGACCTTATAGCAGGCTTCCCCGGGGAAAGTGAGGAGGAGCATGCCGCAACCCTTGCATTTATAGAAAAGTGCCGCTTTTCCTCCATGCATATTTTCCCATATTCAATAAGACCCGGCACAGCTGCAGCCTCTATGAATGGACAGCATGAAAAATCCGTCAAAAACGCAAGAGCCCGTCAGGCTCAGACTGTAGCAAAAAGGATGCAGAAAAGCTATCTTGAAACTATGGTCGGCAGAACCCTAAGGGTGCTTTTTGAGACAGAAAAAGACGGTGTCTGGAGAGGACATTCGGATAATTACTGCGAGGTATGCGCCGAGGGAAAAGCGCTCCATGGAGTTTTTGCAGATGTTCTCATAAAAGAAGTGAAAAATGAGTTTCTTTGCGGAATTATTATTTGACATTTTCTAATAAAAGCTTATATTATAAATAATTACACTTATTTCATTAAAGCGTTAAATTGAAAAAGGGGGATTGAACCGTGACAAGAGAAAAGACCTATAATTTCTCCGCAGGTCCTTCTGTGCTTCCCGAGGAAGTTCTGGAAACCGCAGCGGGGGAGATGCTCAATTTCCGTTCAAGCGGGATGAGCGTAATGGAAATGAGCCACCGTTCATCCGTCTATATGGATATCTTCGCTGAGACCAAGGCAAACCTCAAGCGCATTATGAATGTGCCCGATACCCACGAAATACTCTTCCTGCAGGGCGGCGCATCAACCCAATTTTCAATGGTGCCCTTGAATCTTATGGGGGAAAACGGACTTGCCGATTATGCCGTAACCGGTAATTTCGCTTCTTCCGCTGCCAAGGAGGCAGTAAAATACGGAAGGGTGAACATAGCGGCCGATACATCATCCGATGGACATACCCGTATTCCTGCTCAATCCGAGCTTAAGCTCAGTGCTGACGCAAAGTATTTTTATTACTGTGCCAATAACACAATTTACGGCACGGAGTGGCACTATGTACCTGAAACGGGCGCCGTTCCACTTGTTTCCGATATGTCCTCCAACATCCTCAGCGAGGAGATAGATGTTTCCAAATTTGGAATCATTTTTGCGGGTGCTCAAAAAAATATGGCTCCTGCAGGAGTCACCCTTGTTGTCATAGATAAGTCCCTTGCGGGAAATGAGCTTCCCATCACGCCCTTGATGCTCAGCTACAAGCGGATGATAGACAAGGACTCTATGTATAATACTCCTCCTTGCTACAGCATATATATGCTTGGTCTTGTTCTCAAGTGGCTGGATAAGCAGGGCGGAATCAAGGCAATGGCTGAGCTCAAGAAAGAAAAAAGTTCGCTTTTGTATGATTTCCTTGATGAAAGCCGCCTTTTCAAAGGCTGCGCTCAGGCCGATGCACGCTCTTATATGAACATCACCTTTACAACGGGGGATAAGGAGATCGATGCCCTTTTTGCTAAGGAGGCTTCTGCGGCGGGACTTTTAAATGTTAAAGGTCACCGTCTCGTGGGCGGTATGCGCGCATCCATCTATAATGCCCAGAGCCTTGAAGCTGTCAGGGCGCTGAGGGACTTTATGAAAGAATTTGAGGTAAAAAATCATGGCTGATGTAAAGATAATTAATAATCTTTCCGAAAACGGACTTGATGTGCTGAGAAATGCGGGCTTTGCCATTTCCGAGGATGAAGAAAATCCCATCGGCATTCTTATGCGCAGTAAGATAATCCACGATTATGTTTTCAATAAAGAGCTGCTGGCAATCTCTCGCAGCGGCGTCGGCGTCAACAATATTCCCGTTGACCGCTGCACTCAGGAGGGCATTGCGGTCTTCAATACCCCCGGTGCCAACTCCAACTCCGTCAAAGAGCTTACTATAAGCCTTATGGTCCTCATTGCCCGAAGCGTTGTTGACTCCATGCGCTGGATCGACACTCTCAAGGGTATTGGTGATGATGCCATCAAGGAAGAGGTTGAAAGAGGCAAGAAGGATTTCGTTGGCCCCGAACTGGAGGGTAAGACCCTCGGCGTAATCGGTCTGGGTTCCGTAGGCAGCAAGGTTGCCAATGCGGCTTTGGATCTTGGCATGACCGTATACGGCTATGACCCATATCTCTCTGTTGACGCGGCATGGAAGGTCAGCAAGAATGTTCAGCGTATCGAAAGTCTCGATGAGCTTTATCCCCTCTGCGACTACATAACTCTTCATCCTCCTCTCACTCCCGAAACCAAGGCTATGATTGACTGGAAGGCAATAGAAAAAATGCGCGATGGCGTACGTCTTATAAACTGCGCCCGCGGCGGTATTGTTAATGAGGAGGCTGTTCTTGCGGCTATCGATAGCGGAAAGATTGCCTATTTTGCCTCCGATTTTCCCTCCGAGGCTACTATCGGACATAAAAATGTTATTCTCACTCCTCATCTTGGCGGCTCCTCCGAGGAGAGCGAGGTCAACTGCGCTGTTATGGCTGCTCAGGAGCTTGTTGAATATCTCAAGACCGGTAATGTCAAAAACAGCGTCAATTTGCCCACTGTCAGTCTTGAGCGTATAGGTGAAGCCCGCCTTTGCGTTATCCACAGAAATGTACCCCGTATGATTAACCGATTCCTTGACCTTATCGGCGATGAGAATATTAACGTTGAGCATATGATCAATAAGCCCAGCGGAGATATAGCTTACACCATAATCGATACCGGCAGCGATATAAGCGCCCATATTGAGGAGCAGATTTCCGCGATGGACGAGGTTATGCGCGTACGCATAATTCGATAAATGCGTATGGAAATTATAAGAGATTCTATCAGGTTTTGGGAAAAGGACAGCAGTGTAAGCCTTGAAGTTTTTCTGCCCTACGAAGGCGAAAATCTTCCTTCCATCCTGATTATGCCGGGCGGAGCATATTTCGCCTTAAGCGACAGAGAAGGCGCTGTTGTTGCGGAATATTTTGCTGAGAGAAGATTTGCAGCCTTTGTCCTTCGCTACAGCACCCTGCATCCTTCCTTTGACAGACCTGATACCCCGATAAATCCCCACACCCGTTTTCCCGAGCCCCTGCAGCAGACAGCAGCCGCAATCAAGCTTCTCCGCGACAATTCGAAAGATTTCCGTCTGAATCCCGGCAGAATCTGCCTTATGGGATTTTCTGCGGGAGGACATCTGGCTGCAAACTACTGCAATTACTGGACAAGGGAAGATGTGTGGAGCGTCGTATGCAGCAACATGGAAGAGGCACGCCCCAATGCATCAATTCTCTGCTATCCTGCCGTTATTCTCAGCAGTACTTCCGCCACAATGAATTTAGCAGTTTTCGGAGCCATGGATTCCTGTCCCGCAAAGCTTCTCGAGACTTACTGTGCGCCGAAAAATATAGACCGCTGCACACCGCCAACCTTTATCTGGCATACCGCAACAGACAAAATGGTGAATGTTTCCCAAAGCTATCAAATGGCTTCCGCCCTTGCTGAAGAGGGAATTACCCATGAACTTCATGTCTTTTCTGAAGGCGACCACGCAATGGGACTTTCCGAAGGACTTCCCGCAGAGCCTTGGAAAGATCTTGCAATCAGTTTTATTGAGAGAAATATATAAAAAAAGAACTCAGCCAATCGGCTGAGCTCTTTTTTTATGTTTAAGATTTTACACGTCAAAGACGCCCATAATGACAATACCGATGATGACAAGAAGCACCATTGCATAATGCTTCCAGCTGAGCTTCTCCTTGAGGAAGATGCGGCTCCAGACAACGCTGGCAACGCAGTAGGAGGAGATGATGGGTGCGCTCATTGCAAGATGCTCGGAGTCGGCAATTGCGTATATGTAAGCGAACTGACCAGCGGTTTCGAAAATGGCGCCCACATACTTGGGAGCTTCCATTTTGGGAATAAGCTTCTGCTTCTTGATAATGATAGTGTAGATGAAGCAAACAACACCTGCGGCCAGGAAGGTCAGCTCATAGGCAACATTGGCACTGTCCTCGTTGAGGGTTTCCAACACGATATTATCAGCGAAGGTGCCGGCAGCATCGAGGAGGCAGTAAGCAATGGGCAGAGCCAGAGCCAGCCAGCTTTTTGCGTACTTGTAATTGCCCTTTTCCTGTCTTGCAGCGCGAAGCTCCTCATCCTCCCGGGATTCAACGATTCCGAGACCGATGACACCGATGCAGACGATTGCAATGGCGATAAGCACAAGGGGGGGATAGCTCTCACCGCCTGTAAGAATGGCACAAACGGCAACAAGGGCTCCGGAAGCATTGCAGATGGGGGAGGAAATGCTGAGCTCAATATAGCGCAGTCCCAGATAACCCATTGCCATAGAGAGGATGTAGAGAAGGGACACGGGGAGATAGGTGATAATTACATTCCAGCTAATCTCGGTGCCGCCGATGAAAATTTCATAGGCAGCGTGAAGACCCATCACGATACCGACGGCCATAACCATCTTCAGATGGGAATACTTGTCTCTTGAATCGGCACATCCGATTTTGGAAAAAAGGTCACTTCCGCTCCAGCAGAGCAGAGTAATAATTGCAAGCCAAAACCACATAATTTGTTTCCTCCTTATTTGATGTCTACAAGACCGGCCTCATACATTTTCTGAAGGCTCATCATAATACCGAGCTTTGCGTGATACCAGGTGAGACCGCCCTGGAAGTATACGGAAAAGGGTTCGCGGATGGGACCGTCGGCAGAAAGCTCAATGGAAGAGCCCTGAACGAAGGCGCCTGCCGCCATAATGACGTCGGCATTATAGCCGGGCATTGCATAGGGGATAGGGGTAAGATAGCTGTCAACGGGAGCGGCAGCCTGAATGCCTTTGCAGAAGGCAATCATTCTCTCGGGAGAGCCAAGCTCAACAGCCTGGATTATATCGTGGCGGCTTTCGGTGCCGTCGGGAAGAACGCGGAAGCCCAAAGACTCATAAAGTCTTGCGGCGAAAATTGCGCCTTTGAGAGCTCCAGCAACAACGGTGGGAGCCATAAAGAAGCCCTGATAAAGACTGGTCTTAACATCGAGGCTTGCTCCGACCTCCTGGCCAAGACCGGGAGCAGAAAGACGGAAGGCACATCTATCAACGCATTCCTTGCTGCCGCAGATATAGCCGCCGATGGGGGCAAGACCGCCGCCGGGGTTTTTGATGAGAGAGCCTACGATCATGTCTGCGCCCACATTGCTGGGCTCGATAATCTCAACAAACTCGCCGTAGCAGTTATCAACCATGCACTTGACATCGGGCTTGACGCTTTTGCAGAATGCGATAAGTTCACCGATCTGACTTACGGAGAAGGTGCGGCGCATTGCGTAGCCCTTGCTGCGCTGGATGGTGATAAGCTTGGTGCGCTCGTTTATTGCCTTGCGGATTCCCTCGTAGTCAAAACCACCGTCAGGGAGAAGCTCAACTTCTCTGTAGCTTACTCCGTATTCGGCAAGGGAACAGGGAGAGGGACGGATGCCGATGACCTCTTCAAGAGTGTCGTAGGGTCTGCCGACGGGGGAGAGAAGCTCGTCTCCGGGAAGAAGATTTGCGGAAAGGGCGATGGCCAGAGCATGGGTGCCGCAGGTTATCTGAGGACGGACAAGCGCGCTTTCGGTGCCGAATGCGTGGGCATAAACCTGCTCAAGGGTATCGCGTCCCGCATCGTTGTAGCCATAACCGGTGCTGCCGGCAAAGCACTGGGCGTCAACTCGGTTATCCTGCATTGCCTTAATAACCTTTGCCTGATTATATTCGGCAACAGCATCTATCTCCTCAAAGCGGGGTTTCAGTTCCTTAATTATCTTTGCGGAATAATCCAGTATTTTTTCGTCAATGCCAAATTTTGCGTATATGTTTTCCATTGTCTTTAATTACCCTCTTCTATATTTTCAAATACTCTTTTTGCTGCCTCATTGATAACATCGGGACGGGTGACGATTATGCCGTTTTTCTCATCACCGAGAATCAGCAGCGTATCACCGGGGGCGATACCGAAAATTTCGCGGGCATCTTTAGGGATAACAATCTGCCCCTTTTCACCGACCTTAACAGTGCCAAAGATATGTTTGCCGCCGTTAATGCCGTATAAGTGTTTACCTTTAGCCAAGGAAACTTATCTCCTTCCAATGCTTAATTGGTATGAAAGTCATACAAGTAGGAATATTATACACCGTGTATGAGCGATATACAAGTATCGTCACAAATTTCAATATAGAAAAATTAACATTTAGTTTATTGACTTTAGTGCGATATGCTGACATACTTATAATAATTTTGTAAATATACTCGTTTTTCGGAGTGTGCTATGAGAGAAAAGTTTGCAAAGTTTATGTATGGTCGCAACGGAGCGGACCATTTTGGCAGATTTATAAGCTATCTGGTGCTGATTTTTATACTGATAGATGTTTTTGTCCAAGGCAGTATTTTCTACAGCATAGCTTTTATTTTGCTTGTTTATAACATCTTTCGTATGTTTTCCAAAAATCTGGATAAACGCAGAGCGGAGAATGCCCGCTATCTTCAGTTTCGAAATAAGTTCGTCTATGCCTTCAGAAACTGGAATGAGCGCCGCAAACAGAGAAAGGAATATGCCTTTTTCCGTTGTCCCTCCTGCAAGGCTATGCTTCGCGTTCCCCGAGGAAAGGGAAAAATAAGGGTAACCTGCCGTAAATGCGGAAGAGCCTTTGAGCGCAGGACTTAAGCTATGTTCGGATATATAGAAGCCAATGCCGCTCTTTTAAGCGAAGAGCAGCTTTCAAGATATAAAGGCTGCTACTGCGGTCTTTGCCGCTCCCTGAAGGAACGCCATGGTCAGCTAAGCAGAATTACTCTCAGCTTTGATATGACCTTCCTCATAATGTTTCTCAGCAGCATGTATGAGCCGGAGGAAAAATCGGGAGAGGGAGGGTGCATTGTCCATCCCTTCAAAAAGAGATGCTATTGGTCCGACCGCTTCACCGACTATGCGGCGGATATGAACCTTGCCCTTGCATATTATAACTGTCTCGACGACTGGAAGGACGAACATAATGTCCTTCGCTATGCTCAGGCTAAAGCCTTTGAGGGCAGATATAGGGAAATAAAAGAAAAGTGGCCCCGCCAGTGTGAGGCAATCGAGCGCTGCATAAGTTCTCTTTCCGAGATTGAAAAGAGCAGCTGCAGTGAGGCGGATGACGCGGCAAACTGCTTTGCCGAGCTTATGGGCGAGCTTTTTGTTTGCGAAGAGGACAGTGTGTGGTCTTCCCGCATCCGTCTTTTCGGTCAGGCTCTGGGTAAATTTATCTATATGATGGATGCCTGCGTTGACCTTGAAAAGGACAAAAAACATGCTCGTTTCAATCCTTTTATCAGAGAAGGCGGCGAGAGTCTGACAGAAGATGACAGACTTCTTATTCTGAAGATGCTTGCGGGAGAGTGCACTCAAATTTTTGAGCTGCTGCCTCTTCTGCAGGACGTGGATATAATGCGCAATATTTTATTCAGCGGTGTATGGCGTCAGTATGCCCTGGCCGTAAGAAAAAACAAGGAGGACACACAAGTTGATAAATGACCCCTATAAAGTGCTTGGTGTATCTCCTGATGCCAGCGACGAGGAAATAAAAGCAGCCTACAGGAAGCTTGCCAAGAAGTATCATCCCGACCTTAACCCGGGAGATGCCCATGCGGCTCAGAAAATGAATGAGATAAATGCTGCCTATGATCAGATAAAGAACCCACAGAGCCATCAGGGTGGCTTCGGCGGCTACGGTTACAGCGGCTACGGCTATGGTGGCTATAGCTACGGCGGACAAACCAGCGGAGAGCGCAACGAGATTCAGGCTGCAAGAAATTACCTTCGAGCCCGCCGTTTCCGCGAAGCCCTTACGGCACTTTCCGGAGTTCCTGTATCCGAGCGCGACGGTGAGTGGTATTATCTCCACGCTATCGCAAACTATAATGTGGGCAACCGGGTTTCTGCATTGGAGGATGCCCGCACTGCCTGCCGCCTGAGTCCCGGCAATATGCAGTATCGCCAGCTTCTTGAACAGATAGAATCCGGTGCCCAGGTTTATGAAGATGCTGGTCAGGGCTTTGGCTACCGTGGATTCCGGATGGATGACAGTAATATGTGCGCAAAGCTTTGCCTTGCAAACCTTATCTGCAATCTTTGCTGCGGTGCAAGAATGTTTTATTGCTGCTGAGAAAGGTGTTTTTATGACCAATATCACTGAACATATCCGCAATAGAAGAAGCGTCCGCAATTATGACGGACGCCGGCTGGATGATAATATAATTGAACAGCTTTTGTCCTTTGGAGAGAATCTTGATAATCCTTTCGGCATTGATGTGGATATCAAACTTCTTAATGCAAAGGAGCATGGTCTTGTATGCCCTGTGGCAAACGGTACAGAGAGCTTCGTGGGCGGCAAAATCAAGTATGTTTCCATGGCAAATGTGGCCTTCGGCTATTCCTTTGAAAAGTTCATTCTCTTTGCTCAATCACTTGGTGTGGGTACTGTGTGGCTTGGCGGCACAATGAACCGTTCTGCTTTTGAGGAGGCAATGGATATGGCTGAGGATGAGATTATGCCCTGTGCAAGTCCCCTTGGCTATGCTGCAAAGAAGATGTCCATTAAAGAGGTAATGATGCGAAAGGCAATAAAGGCCGATGAGCGCATGGACTTTGAAGAGCTGTTTTTCGATGGAGACATTGATAAGCCTCTTACCAGAGAAAGAGCAGGGCAGTATGCAGATGTGCTTGATATGGTACGCCTTGCGCCTTCCGCTGTTAACAAACAGCCCTGGCGTGTCATATTCTCGGATAATGCATTTCATTTCTATCTCAAGCGAAGCAAAGGCTTTGGTCATGACAGCAAACTGGACATGCAGCAAATCGACATGGGCATAGCACTTTGCCATTTTGCTCTTGCTGCAAAGGAAAAGGGAATCAATATACAGTTTTCATTGAAAGACCCTGGGCTTGCAGCCGATTCCGGTCTTGAATATATAGCCTCCTATGCATTGGGACAGCTTGAGTAATATAACAAAAAAAGCTCCATCCGCTTCAGTTTCGGATGGAGCTTTGAATTTTCTTGACTTACAGAAGGTTCAGAACGAAGGTCAGAACAACGAAGGCGAGAGCGACCCACTTGGTCATCTTGGTGAGCTTTGCATCAAGAGTTTTTGCCTTAGCCTTGAAGGAATAGCTGTCGTTACTGCCGCCGATAGCACCGCTGAGACCGGAACCCTTACCGGACTGGAACATGATGATGACGATGAGACCGAGGCCTGCAATAAGCTGAATGATGGTGAGTATGAGTTTGACGGTTTCCATTAATGATTCATCCTTTCAATGTCAAATGGGCAATGCCCATACTTGTCGATAGTCACGCAGAACATAGTAACATATATAAAATGTTATTTCAAGTATTTTTTTGGCTTTGTATGATATTTTCTGTTTTGCAATCTTGCTGTTTAATTAATCATTATGTACAAAAACTCTGGGGGTATCAATGATCATAACGAGAAGGGGAATCAATATAATCTGAATGATGATTCCCGGAATCGCATTGAAAAATGCTCCGGAGGCAAATGCGGCAAAGGTAAATGCTCCTCCGTTTAATCCCATACATATGAACATCGCTGTACCCCAAATCAATCTTCCCGCAATCATTGCAGTCAGAAGAGAAACATATATATACGGTTTTTTCCGTGGCAGCATTTTATGCATCAGTCCTGAAATCGCTCCGTAAGCGGCGAGCTCAAAAGCCATGCACACAGCAGTAGGGTAGGGGGGAGGCATTCCAAGGACGAAGGAACGCAGCAGCGGCGCTATAAATCCAACTGCAAGTCCCCATGGCCAGCCGCAGACAAATCCGCAGAGCAAAACCGGGATATGAAGGGGACAAAGCATAGAGCCGATTTTGGGGATTTGCCCCGTGAGAAAGGGCATGACAAATGCAAGGGCCAAAAAAAGCGCTGCAAGGACCATTTTGAGTAATGGTGTTTTCTTCATACAGGGTGTCCTTTATGCTTTATTCTAAGAATCAAACTTTCTTTGCAGTTAAAAGAGCAACAGTTTCAACGTGATGAGTTCTTGGGAACATATCCACTGCTGTAGCTTTGGCAGCCCAATAGCCCTTTTCGGCAAATATTTTCAAATCTCTGGCCTGAGTGGAAACATCGCAGGAAACATATACGATCCTTTCGGGCTCCATACCGCATATTGCGTCAATAACCTCGGGAGAGAGACCTTTTCGTGGAGGGTCAATAACAACCGCATCTGGCTTAGTACCTCTGCGAAGAAGCTCTGCGGCGGCTTCGCCTGCATCTGCGCAGATGAACTCAGCATTATGGATGCCGTTTCTCACGGCATTCATCTTTGCGTTTTCAACAGCCTCCGGGACGATTTCCGCGCCGATAACCTTTTCGCAGCCTCTTGCAAGGCAGAGGGAAATTGTGCCGGCACCGCAGTATAGGTCAAGTATAAGACCCTTTCCGTCGGGAGAGGCATATTCAAGAGCCTTATAATAAAGCTTTTCAGCCTGCACGGGGTTTATCTGATAAAAGGAGCGGGGAGAAAGCTCAAAATGCAGACCGCAAAGAGTATCGCTGATGGTGTCCTTGCCCCAGAGCGTATAGAAATCTCCCGCAAGGACGGTGTTGCCCTTGCTGCGGTTAACATTAAGAACAATGCTTACGCATTCGGGACATGCTTCGCGGATCGCTTCGGTAAGGGCGATGGTTTTGCTGCCGAATCCGCCGGCGGCAACCACGGTTACCTGAAGCTCCTTTGATGTGCGGCCATAGCGGGTGAAAACGTGGCGGACAAGTCCCTTGCCGCTGAGTTCATCATAGGCGGGGATATCATTGGCTGCCATAAAATCACATACAGCTTTTGCGGCGCAGTTTGAGGCCTTGTCCTGAATGAGGCAGTCCTCAACGGGTATGATGTCATGACTGCGGGGGCGGAAGAAACCTTTAACGGGTCCCTCGCCGATTGCATAAATACCCTTGTTGCGGTAGCGCTCGGTTTCCTCTCCGCCGATTATTTCATCGGCAATCAAATCAAGTCCGCCTATTCGCTTATATGCCTCGTTTACTCTCTCCAGCTTGAAATCAAGCTCGGCATCATAACTGATATGTCTCAGGGCGCAGCCACCGCATTTCTTGAAATAGGGGCAGTCGGGGCTGATGCGCTTCGGAGAGGGGGAAAGGAGCTTTTCTCCTTTTCCAAAAACAGCGGTTTTCGTAACCTTGAGAATGCGAACTTCCCACCTCTCACCGGGTATCGCACCGGGAACAAATACCGCTCTGCCGCCAATGCGGCAGACTCCGCCTCCGTCGCTTGACCAGGAGACTATTTCAGTTTCATATATTTGGTTTTTCTTAAACTCAATAATATTATCCATGAATTAAATTTTATCATAGTGTGTACCGAATAACAACTTTCTTTTTTTCGAAACAGGTGATATGATGTAGTAAATATAGGGAGGTGGAAGCTTGAACAAATATCTGGATGTGTTTATAACCTTTGCAAAGGTTGGAGTTATGACCTTTGGAGGAGGCTATGCAATGCTTCCCATTCTGCAGCGAGAGGTTGTTGAAAACAAAGGCTGGGCAACAGAGGAGGAGCTCTCCGATTATTTCGCTATCGGTCAGTGCACACCCGGTGTTATAGCTGTCAATACCGCAACCTTCATTGGCAAAAAGCTTCTGGGGTTTTGGGGCAGCCTTTCTGCAACAGCAGGTGTTGTATTTCCTTCTGTTGTTATAATCACAGTGATTGCTGCGCTTATAAGCAATTTTGCTGATATTCCCGCTGTTATACATATTTTCGGCGGCATTCGAGTCTGCGTATGTGTGCTTATTCTCAATGCAGTTGTCAAGCTTTGGAAGAAAACCGTTGTGGACAGGATAACCCTTGCGATTTTTATTGTTGTCTTTATTCTCGCTGTATTTATAGATATTACACCCGTTGTTTTTGTCCTTATGGCGGCGGTTGCCGGCCTTATTATCGGAAGTATAAAAGCAAAGGGGGCTGAGAAGAAATGATTTATATTCAGCTCTTCATTGAATTCTTTCTGACTGGTCTTTTTTCCGTAGGCGGTGGGATGGCAACCATTCCCTTCCTTGAGGATATTTCCGCACGCACAGGCTGGTTCACTCATGCTCAGCTTGCGGATATGGTGGCGGTAAGCGAATCAACCCCCGGTCCCATAGGCGTGAATATGGCAACTTATGTGGGTTATCTCACCGCTGGTATACCCGGAAGCGTTATAGCAACCTTGGGTCTTGTTCTCCCTTCCTTCATTGTTATTTTGATGGTGGCCGCTTTTCTGAAGGCATTTAGAAATAGCAAGTATGTTGACCGGGTGTTTTACGGAATCAGACCTGCCTCAACAGCATTGATAGCCGCTGCGGGAGTCAGTGTTCTTATGCTGTGCATTGTGGATGTTTCCGCATTTAAGCTCAGCGGAAAGATTTTTGACCTCATTGATCCGAAAGCAATAATCCTCTTTGCAGTGATATGGGTTTTCACAAACCTTGTGAAGAAAACAAAGAAATTCCACCCCTTGGTGTTTATTGCTTTTTCCGCTGTTGCGGGGCTTGTATTCAAATTCTGATAATCCCCGAAAAAATTAATATGAGAAGAGCCGAAAGGGCTCCGTGCAAAATGCGTCCGACAAAATGTCGGGCGCATTTTATATTTACTTCGCTTACAACTGCGAGAGTCTGACAGTGCACAGATAAGCTTCCGAATCCAAGAATAAACGCGGCAAGGGCAAGTGAGCTTTTGCTTAAGCCCAAGCCCGTCATGGAGGCAATTCCTCCGCCAAGCTCCGTGATTCCTGTTATCAAACTTTCACACATGCCTATTTCAAGACCGAAAACCCTGTTTATGGCAAGAGCCAAAGCCGTTATTGCTCCAAGCTCAGTTAAAATTTCTCTCAAAACAGCGAAGAAAATAACGAAGCCGCAGATTGAAAAGCATTTGTCCAAAGCACTCTTTATGCTTTCCGGCAAAAGCTTATTGAACTGAGGATTGCATTTTTCCGTCTTGGGAATCGGAGACTTCGTTTTTGAAGCTGCGGGCAGACATATAAGCGCAAGTATCAAAGCGGCTGCAATGTGGCAGCCATAAAGAAGCATACCCGCTTTGCCGGAAGCAAATATCCCGCCTCCAACGGCGCCGATTATAAATGCCGGACCTGTATTGTTGCAAAAGGGGAGTAGCTTTTCAGCCTGCTTTGCGCTGATGCTGTTTCTTTTTACCAATTCAGCAAGGGAAATTGCACCGACAGGATAACCGCCGAGAATGCTGAGTATAAATGGGGTGCAGGCATATGCGGCCGCAGAGGATATATTCTTAAAAGGTTTTCGCAGTACTTTTGAAAAATCCTCGGCATAACCCATGGAGGATATAAGCCCGGAGATGAAAAAGAAGGGCATAAGGGAGGGAACTATGATTCCCGCGCATACATTCAGTGCCTCTCTCACGGCATCGGAGGCTGCGCCCGGCTGCGAAACAAGAACACATAAGGAAAGTGCAATAACTCCTGCGCTGAAATAACGAAACAGAACTTTTTTTATTTTCAACACCCCCTTGGCATTAATACTATGATTCCGCGGGGCTAAAGTTGTCCCTGAATGCATACATTTTCAAAAAGGGGTGATCGAAGCTGGGAGTTATTGAAAATGCTCTTGAAAAATATTCCCTTCCCGTTGAAGCTGCGGGTGAATGCAGAATTTGCATATCGGGTATGCAGCGTATGAGCATAGAAAATTGCAGAGGGCTTTTGGAATACAGCAGCGACAGTATCGTTGTGGACTGCAGGAAGGAAAAACTCAGAGTTGCCGGAGAAAATCTGGTTATCATCGCAATGAAAAAGGAGGGGCTCATAATAGGCGGAAAGATAATTAGCCTGGAGCTTGGGTGAGAATATGTCTGCAATTATAAGCTTTCTTTCCGGAATGGCTCTGGTGAGAATAAAAGGCCTGATGCCGGAAAGTTTTCTGAATAGCTGTGCAGATGCGGGAATTGAGCTTGCTGCAGTGAGAAGTATAGACAGTTTCACTGTTGAACTGAGAATGCACAGCGCCGCGATTTCTCACGGGATGGAAATCGCAAAGAGCAGCTTTTGCGATTTTGAATTGGTCAGAAGCGGGCGGGAGTGGATTCACCTGTTCAGGAGAAAATTTATGCCCCTTATCTTAATGCTTATTATGATTGGCCTCGTTTTCTGGTCGAAATTTTATGTATGGGACATAGAGCTTAGGGGCAATGAGAATATAAGCGACGGGGACATACTGAGTGTGCTTGCACAATGTGGGGTTGAAAGCGGGGCGTTCTGGCCAGCTTTTTCTGCCGACAGCATAAGAAGTCAGGTGCTTTACCGCCTTCCCGGGCTTAGCTGGATAACTGTTAATATGCATGGGAGTCTGGCAGAGGTAATAGTCGTTGAAAGAAATCCTCCGCCGGAGATGATATATGAAGGAGAATGCTCAAATATTGTCTCGGATAAAGATGCATTTATTATTGAGGTCAATGCCCTTGAGGGAAAGAGCCTTGTGAAAGCGGGCGACGCAGTGAAAAGGGGAGATATTTTAATATCAGGAATAGTTGAAAGCAGCTATTCTCCGCCCCGTTTTCTTCACTGCCTGGGCAGTATTAAGGCAGAAACCAACAGCTCATTTACCGCTGTAAGTCCGTCTGTAGTACAGAAAAAAGTGCCCACCGGAGAAAAAATACGAAAATATGCCCTTATAATAGGCAATAAACGAATAAATTTTTATTCGGGCAGTAGCATTTCACATAGCTTTTGTGATAAAATCATATCTGTATGGAGTCCTGAGATAAAAGGTGTCCTGACTCTTCCAATAAGCATAGTAAAGGAAACAAGCTATTTCTATTCCACGGAAGAATCTGAAGCCGATTATTATGCAGTGTCACAGGAACTGGAATATACTCTGAGAGAAAACTTTTCCCGGGAAATAAATGATGGGAAAATCATCAGCGAGAAGCTGAACTTCAGTAAAAATGACGATCTCGTTATTTCCACACTCAGAGTGCGCTGCATTGAGAATATTGGAAGGACTGTGGCTGTAAGCGATGATGAAATCGCCCAAAGCAGATTTGAGTTCAGTCAGAAAGCGGATGATGAATAAATGGCGGAGAAAAGAATAGAAGTGGACAGAATTGAAAACATAGTCAATGTCTTCGGCTCTTTCGATCAGAATATAAGAATTATAGAGACCGAGCTGGATGTAGCTGTAACGGACAGAGACAGCAGCCTTCGCATAAGCGGCAGCGAGGAAAATGTTGCCCTTGCTGAAAAGGCAATCGAGGGCCTTATCTCCATTGCCGCAAGGGGGGAGAACATCGATGCCCAAAACGTGCGTTATATTCTCAAGCTTGTTCGCGAGGGCAAGGAGACCAAAATTTCCGCCATTGCAGGCGACACAGTCTGCATGACAAGTAAGGGCAAGGCTGTCAAAGCCAAAACTCTGGGTCAGCGCGCCTACTGCGAGGCTATTAAAAATAACACTATCACCCTCGGCATAGGCCCTGCGGGTACGGGCAAAACCTATCTCGCCGTTGCCGCTGCTGTTGCTGCCTTCCGCGCAAAGGAAGTCAACCGCATAATCCTCACAAGACCTGCCGTTGAAGCCGGTGAGAGACTGGGCTTCCTTCCCGGAGACCTGCAGAGCAAGGTAGACCCCTATCTCCGCCCGCTGTATGACGCTCTCTTTGATATGTTCGGCGCGGAGACCTATAACAGCTATCTGGAAAAGGGTAATATTGAGGTTGCGCCTCTTGCATACATGCGCGGACGCACTCTTGACGATAGCTTTATTATCCTTGATGAAGCCCAGAATACCTCCCGTGAGCAGATGAAAATGTTCCTCACCCGCATGGGCTTCGGGTCCAAAATGGTAATCACGGGCGACGTTACCCAGATTGACCTGCCCAGCGACAAGCCAAGCGGACTTAAAGAGGCAATGCGTGTGCTTGACGGCATTGAGGATATTGCCATATGTCGTCTGACAAGTGCTGACGTTGTCCGCCATGTTCTTGTCCAGCGTATAATCGAGGCATACGAAAAGAAGGCGCTCCCCGACAAAATGCCTGCAAAGACAATGCCGGGAAAATATAAGAAGAAATAATCAAGAGGGAAATTTGCATTATGCATAAGATACAGGTATACAGAGAAAAAAGAGGTCTCGGTCATTTCGGCATTTCCCGACTGCTCAGAAGGGCTGCTGCTGCCGCATTGATGGCGGAAGGGATAGAGGAGACCTGCCATATAAGTATTATGTTAACTGATGACGCAGGTATCCATGCCATAAATCTTGAGCAGAGAGAGATTGACCGTCCCACGGATGTTCTCTCTTTTCCCATGAATGAACTTGTTCCCGGTGAGTTTTCATCCGAATGCTGCGAATATGACCATGAAAAGGGAAGAATCATTCTTGGGGATATGGTTTTGTCTCTTGAGCGCTGCCGCGCTCAGGCTGAGGAATACGGCCATAGCTTTGCCCGAGAGATAAGCTATCTTTGCGTTCATTCCGTACTGCATCTTTTGGGCTATGACCATCTTGACGAGGCGGAGCAGAAAGCTCAGATGCGCGCGAGAGAAGACGCAATTATGAAAATTATAGGTTTATAAAGAAGGTTAAATGTCCTTTGCCTTCTAAAAATATTAAGGAGATTACACATGATAAACAAAACTGCAATGATAACCATCTGCGGCAGACCCAATGTAGGAAAATCCACTCTTACCAACTCTCTTGTGGGTGAAAAGATTGCCATCGTTTCCAACAAGCCCCAGACCACAAGAAACCGCATTACCGCTGTTATAAACAGAGGAGATACCCAGCTTGTGCTCATGGATACCCCGGGCTTCCACAAGCCCCGTACCAAGCTGGGAGATTATATGGTGAATGTGGTAAATGAGTCCATTCCAGATGTGGATCTCATTTTGCTTGTTGTTGAGCCCATTGCCAATATCGGCTCTCAGGAAGAGGCGCTTATCGCCCGCATCAAGCAGAGCGGCTGTCCCGCAATTCTTATTATCAACAAGATAGATACCGTTGAGAAGGAGGCTCTTCTCGCTGTTATCGCCTGCTATGCAGAGGCATTTGAATGGAAGGCCATTATCCCCATTTCTGCTATGCGCAAAAACGGCACCGATCAGCTTCTTGAGATGATGGAAGACTATGCCGTTGAATCTCCTGCTCTTTTCCCCGAGGATATGGTCACCGACCAGCCTGATAAGCATGTCTGCGCTGAGATAGTTCGTGAAAAACTGCTCCGCTGCCTTGATAAGGAAATTCCCCACGGAACAGCTGTTGAAGTTACCCGCTTTACCGAGCGCGAAAACGAGATTATCGATCTTGATGTAACCATTTATTGCGAAAAGGCAAGCCATAAGGGCATTATTATCGGAAAGCAGGGCGCAATGCTGAAGAAGATAGGCGAACAGGCCCGCCGCGACATAGAGCGCTTTATGGGCACCAAGGTTTATCTCCAGACATGGGTTAAGGTCAAGGAAAATTGGCGCGACAGCGATGTGCTGCTTCGCAACTTCGGCTTCAGCGAATAAAAATTTACCTTTCATATTTTCTCCTCAAAGCGCAAGCCTAATTATATGGAGGCGGAAATATGAAGGATAATTATTGGCGCATGTTCAAAGATACCGGGGAGCCCATGTGCTTCCTGCTGCTGAAAGCGGAGGAAAAGTGCCGATCTAAGAGTAAAATATATTAATATTTGTGTGGGGCGAAATACCTTCGCCCCGCAATAGAATTTAACTGAGGTTTACATAATATGTATCTTAACACCAAAGCCCTTGTGCTTCGGGAAACAAAATATAAAGATGCGGATAAAATACTTACGGTGTTGACCGCTGATGAGGGTAAGCTTACGGTAAAGGCCAGAGGGGCACTTCGAAAAAGCTGCAAATATGCGGCTGCCTCCCAGATTCTTTGCTACAGTGATATGACCTTGTTCGGCAACAAGGGTAAGTGGAGTCTTAATGAAGCCCAGACAGTTGAACAGTTTCTTCCTTTGAGAGAGGATATAGAGTATCTGGCCTTGGCAAATTATTTTGCCGATGTTCTCGATTCGGTAAGCGATGAGGACAGTCCAAATCCCGAGGTGCTTCAGCTTGGGCTTAATTCACTTTTCGCGTTGAGCAGAAAGCTCTATTCTCCCGAGCATATAAAGGCGGTTTTTGAGCTGAGACTTATGTGTCTTTCGGGCTTTGAGCCTGATCTTTTCGGCTGCACAGCCTGCGGCGAAGAGACGCCAAATGACGCTCTTTTCTCCTTGAAGGGCGGCGTTATACATTGCCGCGGTTGCTCGCCCGGAGCTATAGGCATAAGTGTTCCCGTATCAAAAGAGACTCTTGAGGCAATGAGATATATATGCATGGCAGAACCCAAGAAGATTTTTTCTTTCGGTATTCCCGATGGGGCCGAAAAGCAGCTTTGCGATATTGCAGAAGCCTATGTTGCATCCCAACTGGAAAGAGGTTTTTCCTCATTGGATTACTGGAAAGGTGTAAGTTACAAAGGATAAATTTTATGGAACTGTATGAAAAATCTATGATAACGCTGGAGCTTCCCGCAGTACTTGAGATGCTGGCGAAGGAAGCTGTCAGCGATGCTGCAAAGGAAAAATGCCTTGAAATTCGCCCAAGCGCCCACCGTGCTGAGGTTCAGCGTCTTATGGGGCAGACAAGCGCAGCAAAGGAAATGATGATAACAAGGGGAACTCCCGGCTTCAGCGGAGTCAAGGATGTCCGTAACGCCCTTGCCCGCGCAGATATGGGCGGAGTTCTCAACACCCGGGAATTGCTCAATATTGCAGGTGTGCTTCAGTGTGCCCGTCTTGCCAAGACTTACGGCAGCGGTGAAGCGGCGGGAAGAAGCGATATCAACTATCTTTTCCTCTCTCTTCATGCCAACAAGTATCTGGAGGAAAAGATTTTCACATCCATTACCGGTGAGGATGAAATTGCGGATCTGGCCAGCAAGGAACTTGCCGATATCCGCAGAAAGATTCGTGCTGCCGCCTCACGCGTAAGAGAAGTGCTTCAGAAGATTATTTCTTCTCCAAGCTATTCCAAGGCTCTGCAGGAGTGCATTATTACAACCCGCTCCGACAGATATGTTGTTCCCGTCCGTGCAGACCATAAAAATGCAATTCCCGGACTCATTCACGATATATCCTCTTCCGGAGCAACTGTCTTCGTTGAGCCTATGGCAGCGGTGAAGGCCAATAACGAAATAAGAGAGCTGCGCATTCAGGAAAAGAAGGAAATAGAACGCATACTTATGGAGCTGAGCGCAGAGTGTGCTTCATTCCGCGACGATATTTCCTCCGATTGCATCCTCCTTATTGAGCTAGACCTTATTTTTGCTAAGGCAAAGCTCAGCTATAAGCTTGATTGCGGTGAGCCTATTATCAGCAATGGGGAAATAAATCTCAAGCGCGCCCGCCATCCTCTTTTGCCGAAGGGCAGCGCTGTTCCTATTGATGTCCGTCTTGGTAGTGAATTTGATACCATTGTCATCACGGGTCCCAATACAGGCGGTAAAACGGTATCTATTAAAACAATGGGGCTGCTCTCTTTGATGGCGGCCTGCGGACTTCATATTCCTGCATCTGACGGAAGCGCAATTCCCGTTTTCGATAAGGTGCTTGCAGATATAGGTGATGAGCAGAGCATAGAGCAGAGTCTTTCCACATTTTCCGCTCATATGACCAATATTGTTGGAATATTGGAAGAATGCGGCGAGAATACCCTCCTGCTCTTTGATGAGCTTGGAGCGGGCACCGACCCCACCGAGGGTGCTGCCCTTGCCATTTCCATAATCGAAAGCGCAAGAAAAGCAGGCGCTCTTGTGGCGGCAACCACCCACTATGCGGAGCTGAAGGTATATGCAACAACCGTAAAGGGAGTTCAGAACGCTTCCTGCGAGTTTGATGTTGAAACCTTAAAGCCTACTTATCGTCTCCTTATAGGTATTCCCGGAAAATCCAATGCCTTCGCAATTTCCAAGCGTCTGGGACTTCCCGAATATATTATTGAGGATGCCAAGAGCCGCGTGGGTACTGAGAGCGCCAGCATGGAAGAGGTTCTTGAAAAGCTTGAATACCAGCGTCAGCTTATGGAAAAGGACAAGGATGAAATTGCCCGAAAGCTGCGCGAAGCCGAGGAGAATGCGAAAAAGAGCGCACAGCTGAGAGCTGAGCTGGAGGTGCGTCTTGAAAAAGCAGACATCAAGGCTAAGCGAGAAGCACAGATTATTTTGGATGATGCCCGCCGTCAGGCAGAGTATGTTTTTGAAGAGCTTGACCGCATAAGAAAGCTTGAAAAAGGGGAGCGGGACCATCTTGCCGTTAATGAGGCAAGAGCAGCGCTCCGACGCAGTATGAACGAGGCTGAGGACGCCCTTTCTGCAAGCCTGGAAAAGCCCGAAGAACGCAAGGAGTCTGCCCGTGAAATCAGAGTTGGAGATACAGTTGAGATCCGCTCAATGGGTATAAAGGCAGATGTTATTTCCATAGGAGCCGACAGAGTGCTGCAGCTTCAGGCGGGCATCATGAAGGTCAGCGCCCGCGAGGACGAGGTTCTTCTTGTGGATAAGCCTAAAGCAGCCAAGAAGAGCGTTGCTGAAAAAAGCAGCGCAGCCCTTAGAAGCATGAGCGTTTCTCCCGAAGTTGATCTTCGGGGAATGATGGTAGATGAGGCGCTTTTGGCTATGGAACGTTATCTTGACAGCGCTGTTATGGCAAAGCTGAAAACGGTAACCATTATTCATGGCAAGGGTACAGGCGCTCTTCGTCAGGCTGTTCAGAATGAACTTAAACGCAACCGCTATATTAAGTCCTACAGACTGGGACGCTACGGCGAGGGCGAGATGGGCGTAACTGTTGTTGAGTTGAAGTGATTATTTATTTTATAATGATGTTATAAAAGACTAATAATCATATTGACGCGAAAAAGAACTTTTGCTAAAATAAAAGGGTAGATTTTCTGATGAGGAGTAGCTGATATGGTAATTAAAACTGTTTCTATCAATAATAATTTCGGACTTTATGCAAAGCCTGCAACTTTCTTCATACAGAAGGCAAATGAATTCAGGTGCAGCATCTGGGTCGAAAAAAATGACCGTAAGGTTAATGCGAAGAGCCTCCTTGGCGTCCTTACCCTCTGCATCTCTGCCGATGACACCATCAACATCATAGCTGATGGCATTGACGAAGCAAAGGCTGTTGAAACGCTTGCTGAGTTTGTTTCTGTCAAGTTCGAGGAATAATAATTAAGCATATTTTTAAGGGGCGTGTTGCGTACACGCCCCTTAAGTTTAATAGTGATGTTATATGATTGAAATACTCCGTGAAAAAGCGAATAAGCTTCCTCTGTTGCCCGGCGTGTACATTATGAAAGATTCTTTTGGGAAAGTTATATATGTCGGCAAGGCAAAGAAATTGAAAAACAGGGTAACAAGCTATTTCCGCGGCGAGCATCTTCCAAAGGTTGAGGCGATGGTGCGGAAGGTTGCGGATTTTGAGGTTATAGTTGTCAATTCCGAATTTGAGGCTCTTGTGCTTGAAAATTCTCTTATTAAGCGGCATATGCCTCATTATAATATACTTCTGAGGGACGACAAGGCATATCCCTTTATCCGCATTGATGTGAAAAGCGAGTATCCCCGAATAAGCATAGTAAACCGCATCAGTGATGACGGGGCAAGATATTTCGGGCCTTTTGGAAGCAGGGGAACAAGCTTCGGTATAATTTCCGCTTTGAAAAAAGCCCTTCTTTTGCCTGACTGCAGCAGAAAATTTCCGAGAGATATTGGAAAAGAACGCCCCTGCCTGAATTATCAGATGGGACTTTGCAGCGGCTTTTGTCGCGGTGAGCCCGATGCCAAAGAATTCCGCGCCCGCATTGCGCAGGCGGAAATGGTGCTTTCGGGAAAAAGCGAACAGCTTCTTGATGCTCTGCGCATTGAAATGGAAGCGGCTGCAGAGGAACTGCGATTTGAAGCTGCGGCGGAGCTTCGTGACCGTATACGCGCCATTGAAAGCCTGAGCAATAAGCAAAAAGTTATTGCAACAGCTTTTGCAGATACTGATGTTATCGGTTTTTTCCGCGGTGCAAAAACAGCATTCACGGTTTTGCATTTTAACGGCGGAAATATGGCGGGCAAGGATTTTGAACTTATGGATGAGCCCCTTGAGGCAGACAATGAAGTGCTCGGCCAGCTCCTGATTCAGTATTATTCCATCAAGGGAAATTTACCGAAAAATATCCTGCTGCCATTTGAAATTGAGGATATGGAGGATGTTAAAAATCTTCTTCGTGAAAAATCGGGCAGAGCAGTAAATATCTATGTCCCTCAGAGGGGAGAAAAAGCAGAGCTTGTAAAGTCGGCGCTCTTAAATGCCCGGGAAGAGGTTATGAGAGCCACTACTCAATCCCAGCGCAGCAATAAAACCCTTGAGTGGCTGCAAAAGACCCTGGCGCTGCCCTCGTTTCCCAACAGAATTGAAGCTTTTGATATTTCAAACACCGGCTCTTTCGGAATAGTTGCCGCAATGGTAGTATTTGTAAACGGAAAACCTTTGAAGCGTGAATACAGAAAGTTCAAAATCAAGGGAACCGATACGCAGGATGACTATGCCAGCATGTATGAAGCGCTCTACCGAAGATTCAGGCGCTGCATTGAAGGTGACGAAAAATTTGCCGATGTACCGGATCTGCTTCTTATCGACGGCGGAGAAACCCATGCCGCTGTGGCAGAGCGGGCTCTTGCAGATCTTGGACTGATATTGCCGGTTTTTGGCATGGTGAAGGATGATCGGCACCGTACAAGAGCGCTCGTTAACAGCAACGGGGAAGAGATAGGCATTGTTGGCAACCAGGCAGTCTTCTCCTTCGTTGGGACGGTGCAGGAGGAAGTCCACCGCTTTGCCATAGAGTATCACCGTTTGCTGAGAAGCGAAACCGTTGCATCTGAGCTGGACAAGATTCCGGGTGTTGGTGAAAAACGGAAAGCACTGCTTTTGAAAGAGTTTAAGACAGTAAAAGCAATAAGAGAAGCCGATTTACAGACCTTGGCACAGGTTGTGCCTTCCAATACTGCTAATGCGGTTTATGAATATTTCCATCAAAAGGAGAGAAATACATGAGAGTTATTACCGGCACTGCGAGAGGAAGAAAGCTTAAAACTCCAAACGGCTACGATGTCCGTCCTACCAGCGACCAGGTTAAAGAGGCAATTTTCAATATAGTCCAGTTTGATGTTGAAGGACGCAGAGTTCTTGACCTTTTCGGTGGAACAGGTCAGCTCGGCATTGAGGCAAAGAGTAGGGGAGCGGGAGAGGTTGTAATCGTTGACCTTGCAAGGGACAGCGTTAAGCTTATAAAGGAAAATGTTGACTATTGCAAGCTGGACTGCAAGGTTGTTCAGGCGGACGCCATAAGTTATCTCCACGGCTGCGGCAAATTTGATCTTATTTTCATTGACCCGCCCTATGATTCCGGTCTTGCCGAAAAAGCTCTGAATACCATTAAAGAAATTGACATCTTGTCAGAAGGTGGTATAATCGTCTGTGAAACACGAAAGGAAACTCCCATCCCCGAGCTGGAGGCGCCATATAAAAAGCGCAGGGAGTATACCTACGGAAAAATCAAACTGAGCGTTTATACAAAGGAAAGCTAAGCTAATGAGTACTGCTATTTATCCGGGCAGCTTTGACCCCATTACTTTGGGACATCTCAATATTATTCGCCGTGCCAGTAAGATTTTTGACAAGGTTGTTGTCTGCGTAATGGTTAACAGCAGTAAGACTCCAATGTTCACTCTTGATGAGAGAGTTGAGCTTATAAAGCGGGTCGTTAAGCGTTTCCCCAATGTTGAGGTTGATACCAGCAGCATACTTCTTGCCGAATATGTCAAAAGGCATAAGGGCGCTGTTCTGGTCAAAGGCCTTCGCGCGGTAAGCGACTTTGAGTCTGAGTTCCAAATGGCGATAATCAATAAAAAGCTCAATCCCAACCTTGAAACTGTTTTTCTTACCAGCAGTGAGAAATATACTTATATAAGTTCCTCTGTTGTAAAGGAAATGGCAAAGTACGGAGCGGACCTTCGTGAGCTTGTTCCTTCTGAAATTCTGAAGGATGTTATTGAGCGCAGCAAAACGTATAAAAGATAAATTATAAATAGGGAGGCATACGCAATGGAGAATAGTATACTTGATTTGCTTGAAATGCTTTACACTATGGTGAGTGAAGCATGGGGAGTCCCCCTCGGAAATGATAAGTGCATTATCGAAAGAGACAAATTTATGAATATTCTGGACGAGATCAAGGCTCAGCTTCCTGTTGAGGTAGCTGAGGCAAAGCGTCTTGTTACTGCAAGAGATGAGTTTATCGGCTCCGCAAAGCGCGAAGCAGAGTCTATCCGCAAATCCGCAGAAGAGCGCGCAAGAGAGCTCACCGATGAGCAGGAGATTGTGAAAGCTGCAGCCCTTCGCAGCAATGAGCTTATCGCCAATGCAGAAGGCCGCACCCGTGAACTTTACCGTGTAGCAAACGGCTATGTTGACGATGCTCTTCGCCGCACCGAAGAAGCTATTGCAGCTGCTCTCAATGAGGTAAGAAACTCCAGAAATGAGTTCCGTTCTGCAGCTGCCTCCAGTCAGAGAAACACCATTGACTAAAATTTTTGAAGAAAAAAATATTTTTTTATAAAGCTCCTCCACAAGGTTTTGTGGGGGAGCTTTGCATATTAAACAACATACTTTGTTTTAGAGCAAAATACATGACTTTTTGGACGCAGTTTGCCAGAAAATGGTAAAAATTTATGCTTGCATTTTTTATGTCTACCTCTTATAATTGATTTTGCGGTGGGGAGAAGTGGTGGAAAATGTGTCACTTTCCCATAAAAATGCAAAAATTGAGTTAATATTAGAAAAATTAAGGGGGTGAAGAGTCAATGACAGGTGAATATCAGCACAATCTGGATTCCAAAGGAAGACTTTTCATTCCTGCAAGACTTAGGGAAGAACTTGGCAATGTTTTCTATGTGACCCTTTCCATGGATAAATGTCTTTCGGCTTATTCTGCCGAGAGCTGGAGAGATTTTTCTGACAAGGTAAATGCAATGCCCTATGTAAAGCAGCGCAAGATGCGTCCGCTTTTCGCATATGCTGCAAAATGTGAACTTGATGCACAGGGAAGAATACTTCTTCCCCAGAATCTTCGCGACTATGCAGGACTTAGCAAGAACGTGACCGTTGTGGGCTGCAACAACCATGCTGAGCTTTGGGACAGCGCCGTATGGAGCGAAATTAACGCTTTTGAAACAACCCCGGAGAATATATCTGCGGTGATGGAGGAGTTGGAGTTTTAATGGAATATAAGCATTATTCTGTACTCCTTGATGAGTGCATTGAGGCTTTGAATATAAAACCCGACGGAATATATGTTGACGGCACTCTTGGCATGGGCGGTCACAGCGGACAGATAGCAGCCCGTCTCACAACGGGACGTCTTATAAGCATAGACCGCGATGAGCGCGCCATTGCCCGCGCAGGTGAGCGTCTGAAGGAATATTCCGATAAAATTACATATGTTCACGGAAACTTCCGTGACCTACATAATATCCTAACTGATCTTGGACTGGACAAGGTTGACGGTATGCTTTTTGATCTTGGCGTTTCATCTCCTCAGTTGGATGAAACGGAAAGAGGATTTTCCTACATGTCCGATGCGCCTCTGGATATGCGTATGGATGAGACAGAGAGCCTTTCCGCATGGTTTGTTGTCAACAAATGGCCTGAAGAGAAGCTGAAGAGAATTCTCTATGATTTCGGCGAGGAACGTTATGCCCCCCGTATTGCGTCTGCTATCGTTGAAAAGAGAAAGAACAAGAGCATAGATACAACTCTTGAGCTTGTCGATGTGATTAAGAGCGCAATGCCAGCTGCGGCGCTGAGAGAGAAACAGCACCCCGCAAAAAGAAGCTTTCAGGCTATAAGAATAGCTGTTAACGATGAGCTTGAGGCAATAAGCGAGCTTATGTCCTGCGCTGCCGACCATCTTGGTGTGGGCGGACGCCTTGCGGTTATAAGCTTCCATAGCCTCGAAGACAGAATCATCAAAAATTCCTTCCAGTCCCGCGAAAAGGGCTGCACTTGCCCCAGAGAGTTTCCTGTATGCACCTGCGGTTTTGTCCAGACCCTCAAGAGCATTACCCGCAAGCCCATCCTGCCTTCCGCAAAGGAACTGGACGAGAATCCCCGCTCCCGCAGTGCAAAGCTGAGAGTGGCAGAGAGGGTATAAGGGAAGGTAAAGCTATGCTTAAAAGCGGGAATTATTCTTTGTTAACCCACGGCTCTCTGGCCTATAATTTTCAGCCCCTTGGGAATGAAAAACCGGGGCTGTACGGAATGCTCCCGCAAAAAAAGAAGAAGCAAATTTCAATGCCGGCAAGAAACTCTTCGCCGGCATTGTTTGTCGGTTTGGCACTGTGCGCCGTTCTTGTTTTCGTTTGCTTGATGCTCAGAACATCTCTTGTGCTTGTTTCCGAGGAAACCATCATTCTGGAGCAAAGAATAAGCATATTGAGAGAAGAACAGACAGAGCTTAAGATTAGACATGCCGAAGCGTTTTCCTTAGATGAGACTGAGCGCTATGCCATCGAAGTGCTGGGAATGAAAAAGCCCGGTATGGACCAGATAAGATATGTGTATTTCCCGATTGAAAAAGAATATGTTCAATCGGATAAAGAAAAGAAGGACAGGGACTTTTTGTCCTTGCTGAAAGAATATTTCCCGGGATAAAGACAGTATAATCGTATTGGACGTGTCAGTATTTTTATTACTGTTTCCGGAGGAATATAATGATGAATCGAAAAACCTCTGATAAAGGCGCCAGACCGCCGGACAGAAAAATGCTCAGCCGCACACTTTTGCTAATGGCAGTGTGCGGCGTCGCTGCCTTTTCGGTGTTGATAGGAAGACTGTTTTATTTGCAGATTGTAAAACATGATGAACTGGAATCAGCCGCAATCGAACAGCAACTGCGCGAAACGGCTCTTGAAGGAAACCGCGGCACTATTTATGATCGCAATATGAATGTTTTGGCAATAAGTGCTGATGCCGAAACGATTTATTTGAGTCCTGCTGAAATCGATATGTATGACGAGGATGCTGAACTTATAGCCGATGGAATGTCCGAAATATTGGGTATTGACAGAGAAAAAATCCTTAATATGGCGGAAGACAAGGCATCTTGGTATAAAACTCTTGCGAGAAAAGTTGATGCGGAAACGGCTGAAAAGGTTCGTGAGTTCAAAAACCTTCATAATCTTAACGGAATAAAGATAGAGCCCGATACAAAGCGCTATTATCCTTACGGCAGCCTTGCCTCCCATGTTGTAGGATATACGGGATATGAAAATATCGGGCTGTCAGGGATGGAACTTAGTCTTGATAAAAACCTCAGCGGAGTTGAAGGGCGAATTGTCCGCGTTAAGAATGCCTACGGCAGCGATATGCTCTATACCAAATTTGAGGATTACATAGCGGGGCAGGAGGGCGTGGACGCAGTTCTGACCATAGACAGCAGCATTCAGTACTATATTGAGAAACATCTTAAGCAGGCTGTTGAAGATTATGATATTCAAAACGGCGCTGCCGCAATTGCTATGAATGTAAACACCGGCGAGATTCTTGCTATGGCTTCTCTTGGGAATTTTGATTTGAACGATTATCAGAATGTGGGAGATGAAGTTAAGCAAATTATAAGCGAAGCGCCCACGGAGGATGAACGCAGTGCCTTGCTTTCCTCGTATCAGCAGAAAATGTGGAGAAACAAGGCTCTTTCCGATACATACGAACCAGGCTCAACATTTAAGATTATAACCCTTGCGATGGCTCTGGAAGAAAATGCCGTTAAAACTTCGGAACACTTTTATTGCGGAGGAAGTATCTCCGTTATCGGTGACGGAGCTGGCAGAGGTAGAAAATGCTGGAAGACAACAGGCCACGGAGACCAGACTCTTACCCAATGCATGCAGCATTCCTGCAATGTGGCTCTCATTCGCATAGGTCAGAGGGTGGGAGCAGAGAAATTTTATGATTACATAGACTCCTTCGGCTTCTTCGACACAACGGGAATAGAGCTTGGGGGAGAGGCGAAGGGGCTTTGGTGGAGCGAGAAAATTTTCTGCGATGAGGAAAACCTCACTCAGCTCGCAGCTGCTTCTTTCGGCCAGACCTTTACAATAACGCCATTGCAGCTTATACGCGCTGTAAGTGCCTGCGTAAACGGAGGTTATCTTGTTCAGCCTCACCTTGTGAGCAAAATCATAGACAGCAATGGAAATATAGTTTCAGAAAAAAACTACGAACCCCTTCGGCAGGTCATCAGTGAAGAAACAAGCGATGAAATTCGTGGAATATTGGAGCAGGTTGTCTGCGACATGAAAGAAGGCACGGGCAAAAATGCCTATGTTGCTGGATACAGAATAGGCGGCAAAACGGGCACAAGTACGAAAACCGTTTTAGAGGCAGGCGGAGTTAAGGAATACATAGTTTCCTTCATAGGCTTTGCGCCGGCAGATAAACCTGAAATCTGCATTCTTGTGTTGCTCGATAATCCGAGCAGTGCAACGGGGCAATACATATCCGGAGGAAATATGGCAGCTCCAACGGTTGGAAAAATGTTTGCGGATATTCTGCCCTATATGGGGATAATGCCTGTCTACAGCGAGGAGGAAAAAGCTCTTATGGACAGAGCGGTTTCCCATCTTGAAGGATTAACTCTTGACGAAGCTATAAAGCGTCTCAGTGAATCCGGATTGGATTACAGCATAATAGGCGAGGGGAGTGTTGTTTTGGAAACGCTTCCCAATGCAGGGACAATGGTAGCGCCGGGAAGTAAAATAATGCTTTATACGGAGTCTGGAGAAAACATAGGTGAAAGCTATGTTCCGGAGCTTAGGGGAATGAGCTATACTCAGGCAAGAGATGTTCTTGAAGGTCGGGGCTTATATATTTCGTGTGTAAGTCCAAGACCCGCAAACAGTGATACGATGGTTATTTCAAATCAGAATGTTGAATTTGGAAGCCTTGTACCAAGAGGAATTTGCATAAATGTTGAGTTGGTTGATAAAGATGAGAGCATTTATGGAATTTATTGATTTGAAATTTCCAAAGTTTTGTTATATAATAAGACGTTCAATAAGATAATGCCCAAAGGAGGGTATACACTTGAAACTTAAAGAACTTCTTGTCGGAGTGGAAGTCATCGACATCCATGCCGACGAAGAGATGGAAATAAGCGGAATTTGCTATGATTCCCGTCTGGCGGCCCCCGGTCAGCTTTTTACCGCCGTCACCGGTTTTGCCAGCGACGGACATAAGTTTATTCCTATGGCTGTTAATAAAGGTGCATCTGCTGTTTTGTGCGAAAGAGCTCCCGAAACGGATGTGCCCTATATACTTGTTGCCAATACCCGTTATGCTCTTGCCATCGTCTCCGGAAATTTTTACGGGAATCCCGCAAAAAAAATGAGGGTGATAGGCATCACCGGCACAAACGGCAAGACTACCAGCACTTATCTTATCAAGCATATGCTGGAAGAGTGCCTTGGTGCCAAGGTCGGTCTTATCGGTACCAATGCCAATATGATAGGCGATATGGAGCTTCATACGGAGAGAACCACTCCCGAAAGTCTTGAGCTCCACAAGCTTTTTGCGGATATGTATGATGGAGGCTGCACCCATGTTGTTATGGAAGTTTCCAGTCATGCCCTTGTTCTTGACCGGGTGGCAGGTATACTATTCGATGTGGCATCCTTTACGAATCTCACCCAGGATCATCTTGATTTCCATAGTGATATGGATGACTACGCCCAGGCCAAGGCGATGTTGTTTGGTCGCTGCAAACATGGCAGTGCAAATGTTGATGATCCTTATGCAGAAGTAATGCTTGATAAGGCGGCTTGCCCTATGATTGGCTATTCCATTGATAAGGAGTCCGACCTTAAAGCGAAAAATATATCTCTTCACCCAGGCGGTATTACCTTTAAAGCTGTATATAGGGGAGAAGAGCAGGAAATTAATCTCGGTATTCCCGGAAGATTTTCCGTATATAATGCCCTTGGAGTTATTTCCTGCGGCTTAATGCTTGGCTTGAGTCTTCAGCAGTGTGCTGCCGCTCTTGCTACAGCAAGGGGAGTAAAGGGCAGGGTCGAGACGGTTCCCACCGATGGTGATTACACTGTCATAATAGACTATTCCCATACCCCCGACTCACTTGAAAATGTTCTGAAAACCGTCCGTGAGGCCACAAAGGGCCGTGTTGTTGCTCTTTTCGGCTGCGGAGGAGACAGAGACAGAGCCAAGAGACCCATAATGGGACGTATAGGAACTGAGTTATCCGATTTCGCGATCATAACCAGCGATAATCCCCGCACCGAAGACCCCGATGAGATTATTGCGGAGATTCTCACAGGCGTATCTGTTCCCGCCGAGCGCTATGTTGCCGTTACAGACCGTATTGAGGCAATAAGATATGCCATCAATAATCATCTTCCCGGAGATATTATTGTTCTTGCGGGCAAAGGACACGAGACCTATCAGGAGATCAACCACCATAAGATACATATGGATGAGCGCGAAATTGTGGCCGACATATTAAAGGAGAGAGAAAGAAAATGACACTTCAGATAATACTTGCTTTTGTTATAGCATTTTTGGTTGCATCCGCCTTTGGCGCATGGCTTGTGCCTTTCCTCAGAAAAATCAAGGCAGGTCAGTTTATTCGCGAAGACGGTCCCACCTGGCACAACAGCAAGGCAGGTACTCCCGCTATGGGCGGACTTATGTTCATCCTTGCAGCTATTGTCGTTTGCCTTACCGTCGGCTTTAAGAATATGCTGGAGGGCGATTATACCCATATTATTGTGCTTGTTTTCGCTCTTGTTTTCGGTGCTATCGGTTTCCTGGATGACTACGAAAAGCTCCGCAAAAAGCAGAATATGGGTCTCACCGCAAAGCAGAAGTTCCTGCTTCAGCTTGTTGTTGCAATTGCCTTCATTTATCTGCTCCGTCTTTGCGGAATCATTGAAGCAAGCAGCACCAAAGCTCACTGCATTGACCTTTATGTGCCCTTTTTCAATGTCACCTTTGCAATTCACGAGATTATCTATGTAATCTTTGCGGCTTTTGTTATTGTTGGCTGCGTTAACGCTGTTAACATCACTGACGGTGTTGACGGTCTTTCCAGCGGCAGCAGCATACCCGTTTTCGTGTTCTATACCGCACTTTGCTTCTTCTGGGGCAAGGAGTATCTCGGCCTTGGGATTTTCTCTGCCGCAATTACCGGCGGTCTTATGGGATTCCTCATCTATAACTTCAATCCTGCGAAAATCTTTATGGGCGATACCGGCAGCCTCTTCCTTGGCGGTGCCGTTGCAGCCTGTGCTTTCGCATACGATATGCCTCTTATTCTGATAACCCTCGGAATTGTTTATATTATTGAAACAATGTCCGATATAATTCAGGTGATCTACTTCAAGGCAACTCACGGCAAGCGTTTCTTTAAGATGGCTCCCTTCCACCATCATCTTGAGATGGGCGGATGGACCGGAAAGAAATGGAAGGAGAGAGAGCTCTTTGTTCTCTTCACCGGAGTTTCCCTCGGCTTTGCTATCATCAGCTTCCTTGGAGTCAGCGCCAGATTCTAATTTGCTTTTGGGGAGGGAAGCATGGAATATTCCGACAGGCAAATTATCAACTTTAGCAATGCTGACCGAACCAAACGGGGAAGAGTGGACGCTCCCTTTGCGATACTTACTCTGCTTCTTCTGCTGATAGGTGTTATGATGGTGCTTTCCGCATCTTTTGCGAGGGCCTATTATGACCCGAATAAGGAAGCAACATACTATTTTGTCCGTCAGAGCTTTTTCGCTTTGAGCGGATGCGCGATAATGTATATTGCATCAAGAATACCTCTCGATTTTTATAAGCGATATTCCCTGCCATTGTTTATCCTGTCTTTGGCTTTGCTTGTTCTTGTCCTTGTTGCCGGAACTGCGGCCAATGGGGCAAAACGTTGGTTTTCTGTGGGCGGAATAACATTTCAGCCTTCTGAAATCGCAAAGATTGCGGTTATAGTCTTTGATGCCCGAATAATATGCGCATACAGGGGAAAGATGCATTCTTTCAAATATGGTGTTTTGCCTTTTGCGCTTGTTGCGGCTTCTGTTGTTGGGCTTCTTGTGCTTGAGCCCCATCTTTCTGCCTCCATAATAATCCTCGGAGTTACTGCCGCCATGATGTTTATGGGTGGAACTTCCGTAAAATGGTTTTTTGTTCTCGGAGCTGCTGCATTGACGGCACTGGGTATTATGGCATTCGGGATGGACTATTCTTCTGACCGCATCTCCGCCTGGCTGGATCCCTTTGCAGATTCATCTGACACCGGATACCAGATTGTGCAGTCCCTCTATTCGATTGGCAGCGGCGGTCTCAACGGCTTGGGCCTGGGGCAAAGCAGGCAAAAGAATCTTTACCTTCCCGAGGAGCATAACGACTTTATTTTTGCCGTTGTATGCGAAGAGCTTGGTTTTATAGGTGCGGCAGCAATTTTATGCCTTTTTGCCATGCTTATAATCCGAGGATTCTGGCTTGCAATGCATTGCAGGGACAGATACCATTTTCTTGTCTGCGCAGGAATAAGTTCGATTTTGGCCTTTCAGGTTATTTTGAATGTTGCCGTTGTAACCAATCTGATTCCCTGCACCGGAATCTCACTGCCATTTTTTAGCTATGGCGGAACGGCTCTTTGGCTTCAGCTTGGAGAAATGGGAATAATCCTTTCCGCCTCCCGTTCGGTTCCCGAAAAAAGCTGCGCTGTGCCAAGATACAAAAAAGCAATATCTACTACATAAGGGAGTATAGATATATGAAATTTCTGTTTGCATGCGGAGGAACTGCAGGTCATATAAATCCCGCCATTGGCGTGGCAGGAAGACTGAAGCAGCTTGACGGCGATTCTCAGATCCTTTTTATAGGCGCTGAGAATATGATGGAAACCACTCTTGTACCCAGAGAGGGATACGAGATAAAAACTGTAAAAATTTCAAACCTCAGCCGCAGTCTTTCCATAAGCGGAATAAAGCATAATATCGCAACGGTTAAAAATGTCATCGCAAGCATATCCCGTGCCAAGAAGATTGTCCGTGATTTTGCTCCTGATGTTGTTATCGGTACCGGCGGATATGTATGCTATCCCGTGCTGAAAGCTGCCCACTCTCTCAAAATTCCTACTGTGGTCCATGAATCCAACGCAGTTCCGGGACTTACCACCAAAATGCTTGCAGGCATTGCAGACTGCATTATGGTTGGCTTTGAAAAAGCAAAGGAAAACTATAAAGCGGGAAGAAATGTTGTATACACCGGCACTCCTGTCAGGAGCGAATTTTTCAGCTATGACAAGGCGAAAGCAAAGGAAGAGCTTGGCATTCCGGCAGATAAAAAACTTGTTGTTTCCGTCTGGGGCAGCCTTGGCAGCGGCCATATGAACACCGTTATGGAAAGCTTTGCACCCATTGCGGCAGAAAGAGGGGAGTTTATCCTCATTCATTCAGCCGGAAAAGGCGGATATCCCAAATTGGAAAAGGCGTTGGATCAGAGCTGTCCCAACAGGCTTGTTTCGGGCGTTGATGTACGTCCCTATATCTATGATATGCCCAGAGTGATGGCTGCCGCAGATCTTATAATGTGCCGCAGCGGAGCTTCCACACTTGCCGAGCTTGCCGCTATGGGCAAGCCTGCACTCTTGGTACCTTCTCCCAATGTTACCAATAATCATCAGGAAAAAAATGCCCGTGTATTGGAAGAACTTGGTGGCGCAAGAGTTCATCTTGAAGGTGAGTTTACCGCGGAGAGCCTCTATGACGAGATCTGTGCAATGATAAGTGATACCGAAGCTCTTGAGAAAATGGGTGCTGCCATGAGCAAAGCAGCGGTATCCGATTCTCTTGATAAAATCACAAATATTGTTCTTGGCTATGTTAAATAAAGCATCGTAAAATAATGGCATAAATCTCCTTTTTTGCATAGTATGGCATAAAACTGTGCTTTCGGAGGGAGAATATGCCCACTTGGATCGTACGCGGCGGGAAAAAGCTCAACGGAAAACTAAAGATTCAGGGAGCTAAAAATGCCGTGCTTCCCATAATGGCTGCATGCATACTTGGAGGAGGCACCTCGCGGCTCATAAATTGTCCGCAGCTTTCTGATATAAATGCATCCGTTGATATTCTTCGCCATTTGGGCTGCAAAGTCAGCTGCTTCGATAATGAAATTATCATCGATTCGGATAATGTGCGCAAAAGCCATATTCCTCATGAGCTTATGCTGAAAATGCGCTCTTCCGTTATGTATATGGGAGCAATTCTCGCACGTACGGGGGAGGTAAGGCTTTCGAGACCGGGAGGCTGTGAGCTTGGAAGCAGGCCTATAGACCTTCATTTGAAGGCTCTCAAGACCCTTGGAGCGGAAATAAGCGAGGAGCGCGGTGAAGTCTGCTGCCGTGCAAAGCATCTGCGTGGCGCCCATATTCACCTTGATTTTCCAAGTGTGGGCGCCACGGAAAACGCTATGCTTGCCGCATGTGCCGCAGAGGGCGAGACTGTTATAAGTAACGCAGCATGCGAGCCTGAAATAGTTGACCTGCAGAATTTCCTCAGAAGCAAAGGTGCACAAATCAGCGGTGCGGGAAGCTCCATTATAAGAATTTCCGGCTTCAAGGCCAGAGAATTCACCTGTCACCGCATTATGCCGGATAGAATTGCGGCGTCTACATATCTTTGCGCAGCTGCTTCAAGCGGAGGAGATGTACTCCTGGAAGATGCAATTGCGAATCATTTTTATAGTGTTATCACTTCACTGAGGTCTATGGGATGTGATATAATATGCGGGAACGCCTATGTTCGCATCAAGAGTTCGGGCAGGCTCAGAGCCGGAAGACCGGTTGTCACTAAACCTTATCCCGGATTTCCAACCGATTCCCAGTCGCTTATGATGGCCGCTTGTCTTAAAGCTGAGGGCACCAGCGTTTTTGTTGAAAATATTTTTGAAAATCGTTTCAGACATGTGGGTGAAATGCGCAGACTTGGTGCAGATATCCGCACTGAAGGGCGTGTTGCAATGGTAAGTGGTGTCGAAAGACTCTCGGGAGCCCCTGTAAATGCATCTGATCTCCGTGGCGGTGCTGCTCTTGTGCTGGCAGGTCTTATATCCGATGGAGAAACCCGGGTATATGATGCGGGACATATTGACCGCGGCTATGATAAGCTTGACTGTGCCTTGAATCTCCTTGGAGCAGATGTTAAAAAGTATTAAAATTATTTCTTATGCGTCATTTTGATGCAGTAAGATACAACTAATTTACGAAAGAGGGATAAAATTGCCTTCAAACAGCAAGAAAAACAGACATAGTGTCGTTTTCTGGCCTTTGGCCTTTGCGCTTGTGTGTGCGGCGCTGATATTTGTTCTCGGTGTTTTCTTTCAGGTAAGAAATATTGAGGTAAACGGCAATAAATTCTATACTGATGATGAGATATCCGTGGCATCCAGTGTTGCAGAAGGTGATAACCTTTTCTTCATTAACCGCTTCTCCGTGGCCAGCAGGATATTTGCCAAGCTGCCTTATGTTGAAGAGGTTTCAATTGACAGAAAGCTGCCCAACAGCATCATTATTCAGGTTGTTGAGAGCGAAGCGATCGCTTGCATTGAAACCGATAACGGTCTTTGGTCGATAGACAGAAGCTGCAAGCTTCTTTCCAAGGTAAGCAATGCTGATGCCGCCGCTCTTGTGCGTGTCAAGGGTATTACTGCTGCATCACCTGCGGAAGGAGAGCCTCTCGTGTCTCCGGATGTTGGCGAAGATGCCGTTAATTATCTTTCCGATATGCTCAAGCAGATTTCCGCATTAAATCTTCGACAGAGTATAGAAGTGCTTGATATGAGAGATCCCAACAATCCTCAGTTCGACTACGTCGGAAGATTTACAGTTAAAATGGGCAAATATGAAAATGTGGGATATAAGTTCCAGCTTTTGATTGCAACGGTTCAGGCGCTGCAGAGCGGTGACTGTGGAACTCTTGATTTGTCTATTGATTCCGCCGCACATCTTACCTACGATTAATTTGCAAAAAGGTATACATAATATTTCTAAAAAGCATTGACCTGATAGAAAAAATGTATTAAAATAAGTTGATAAATCATATAAAGCTCGGAAAAGCTCCGTAAACGATAAAAATATGTTAGGGAGGCAATAGATATGTCATATGTTCCTGATAATAGCGGCGAAACCGTTGTTAATCTTAAGGTAATCGGTGTTGGTGGTGCCGGCAATAATGTCGTCAACCGCATGGTCAGCTCCTCTGCAAAGGGTGTTGAGTTCATTGCTGTCAATACCGATAAGCAGGCTCTTGTTGTTTCCACCGCTGATCAGAAGATTCAGATCGGTGAGAAGCTAACCCATGGTCAGGGCGCAGGCTCTGATCCTGCTGTTGGCAAGAACTCTGCTGAAGAAAGCCGCAATAATATAGCAAAGGCTATTGAAGATGCAGATATGGTATTCATTACTGCAGGTATGGGCGGCGGCACCGGCACCGGCGCAGCTCCCATCGTAGCTGAGATTGCCAAGGAAGCCGGAAAGCTTACCGTCGGTGTTGTTACCAAGCCCTTCACTTTTGAGGGTAAGCGCCGCATGGACCAGGCTAAGAAGGGTATTGAGGAGCTTCTCGGTAAGGTGGACAGCCTTCTTATCATTCCCAATGACCGTCTGAAGTACGCAACCGACCAGAAGGTCACTTTTGCAAACGCTTTCGAGATAGCTGACGATGTTCTCAAGCAGGCTGTTGTTTCCATCTCCGATCTTATCAAGAATACCGGTTTCATCAACCTTGACTTCGCCGATGTTACCACCATTATGAAGGACGCAGGCTATGCGCATATGGGCGTTGGCACTGCTGTAGGTAAGGGCAAGGCTGAAGAAGCTGCACGCATCGCAGTTTCCAGCCCCTTGATGGAAACCTCCATCGATGGCGCACGCGGTGTTCTTATTAACATCACCGGCTCTGCAGATATGGGTCTTGAGGATGTTGAAGCCGCTGCAACTCTGGTTCAGGAAGCAGCTCACCCCGATGCCAACATCATCTTCGGCGCAACATTTGATGACAGTATGGATGACACCATCCGCGTCACCATCATTGCAACTGGCTTTGACGAGAAGAAGGATACTGCCCCCGCAGCTCCCGTGCAGGAGGCCGCCCCCGCCGCTCCCGTTGCTGAGCCCGTTCAGCCTGCCGAGCTCTTCACCGCTGCCACCCAGATGGCACAGAAGACCGAGCCCGAAAATGCATCCAGTGATGAAGATCCCTTTGACAGCATTTTCAAAATTTTCAACAGTAAATAATTTATAGCTGAATAAAAAATCGCCCCGTGTATATACGGGGCGATTTAATTTATATGATGATTTAATTATTCTTCGTTTTGCTTTTTTTGCGCTCTTTTCCAAAGAACATATCCTATTCCTATAGCCATTGCGCCACTGGGGATAATCATAAATCCTACACTGCCGATCAAAGAGGGAATTAAGACAAAGAGCAGAGACATCACAACGAGAGGAATAGCGACTATTTTAATTCCCTTGCGGAAATATTGGTATGCCAAAGCACCGAACAAGGCGGGAACAACATTGTTGAATGCGGGGGCGAGAACAGGATTGGAAAGCACCGGCTGCAGAGGAATGAGCAGAAGAACACCCACAGCAATTACAGCAGTGGTTGTCATCGCGGAGGCTGCAATGGAAAGGGTTGCGACGATTTCGCTTTCAGGAGTTCCCGCTTCTGCTTTGGTAATTTCCTTGGCATTCATCATGCAGGGGATCTTCATATTTATAAGATTGCCGGTAATGAATGCAAGGTAGCTTCCGCCTGCACCCATCATGGGAGTGTATATAAGGAATTCAACAGCGCAGCTGGGAATATATACAACGGCAACCTGTAAAAATCCCTTCCAGAATGCACTCATATCAGGCATAGCGTGAAGTACCATACCCATTGCGAAGGGGAAGCCCAGCATAAGGATAATACCGATAATAAGACCTATGCGTCCGTATGTATGTGTGCGGGCGTTATATTTTTCGAAAAATGTCATTTTATCCATTATCCGCACCTCCTCACATAAAGACTCCGACTAAAACAGCAGCAGCCATGCCGATAAGCATACTGCCTGCAATGGAGAAGCTTTCAAGCCAGATGATATTCTTCTTCTCGGTGAGCCAGGTAAAGCCTGCCATTGCGAGAGCACTTACAACAAGTACTATAAGAGGAATGAAATTGCCTGTTGAAGTAAATGTTCCTACATAGCTGCCTATGTACGCAGCAACAAGGCCGATGAACATGGCTATCATAGCGGTATCACCAAAGCCCTTACCGCTCTTGGCTTTGGGAGTCTGAAGACGACCGGTGTAGCGTTTGTTGAAGAAAACAGTCAGCACCATGCCCCAAATTATACCGGCGCTCATAACCAGAGCTATTGTGGTATATGCAGTGGCAGTCATTTCATTAATATTAAGACCGGAGAGTCCGATTGCCCTTGCTGCTATATCGGCAACGCTTGTTTCATAGTGAAGTGCGCCGATGACACTGAGCCTGACCCAGGGGAGGGGAACGCCCAGTGAACCGCTAAGTGCAATTACGCCCAGAAGAATGCTGATACTGGGAAGTAAGGTGAAACTTATACTGGATGCAACTGCCCGTCGCAGCTTTGAACTGTCCATACCGATAGCAAGCCCCGCTTTCCATGCTCTTATCATAAAGAACACGCTCATTGCAAGTACAAACAGTATTATGAACCCGCAAATTAGATATATTGGCCATGAGTTCATTTGTTCTAAAACAGTCACTGTACTCACTCCTTTTCTTTTTTTTGACAGTTTATCACATTTGAATAACTCTTACAACCGATAAATATTTAATACCGCGCTCAAACAGGATGGAATAAAAACAGTTTTTCCTGCTTAATATTTTCACAGGTGGTTATATGAATAAGAAAACTGTATATCTTGCGGAAAATGTAATACGGCTATATTTTGTCAATCATATTTCAAGGGCATCAGCGGGACTTTCTTATTTTTTTATGCTGTCTATATTTCCTTTGCTTATTTGTCTATATTCTATGCTTGGGAGCTTATTCCCAACTGTAGAAGAATTCGAAGCTATATTGAGAGGGGTGCTGCCCGTTGAAACCGTTAATACATTAATGGAATATTTGGGATATGTAAGTACAAATTCAAGCCATAAGATGGTAACAGTAGCTCTTGTAGCTCTGGCTACAAGTTCGGCCGCGGGATTCAGAATTGTAGACAAGGTAATGAACGAGATCAGGGGAGTGAAAAGGGAAGAAAAGCAAATTGCTTTTTTTATGTCTTTTGTTTATTCACTTGTGTTTCTCTCAGCTATATATTTTGCCGCACTGCTTATAGCCAGCGGCGGGTGGTTTATAAAATTTGTTGATGAGAATGTAAATATAATTAATATATCGAAAAATTGGGAGTGGTTCAGATTTTTGCTGTTATTTCTTGTGCTGTTTGTATTCATTCTCGGAGCATATAGAATATGCAGCCCAAAGAAAAGCAATACGCTTATTATACCCGGGGCATTTTGGGCGTCTTTTGCAATTGTAGCAATTAGTTTTCTCTTTTCGTGGTTTATAGGAATAAGCATAAAATATCCGCTCATCTACGGTTCCCTTGCTTCTGTAATGATAATGCTTCTATGGCTTTATATTTTCAGCAATCTGCTTTTTCTTGGGAATATTTTGAACATTGCGCTGGAAAAATTAAATGAGGCGCGGATATAAATCCTGCGCCTCATTATTTATGTATCATTGCATATATCAATTACCGAAACTTCGTATGCGGTTTTTTCGAAATACTCGCCGTCGATTATTTTTGTATAGTTTCTGCTTTGAATTCGGCCGTTCAGAATCACAGAAGTTCCGACGTTCCATTGGGATGCCTCTCTTGCTTTAATTCCCCATGTTATGCAGGGAAGATAGTCGCTGCGTCCGTAAGGCCTGTTTACAGCCAGCATCAGGTCGCATATCTCTCTTCCCATTGGTGTTGACCTGAATGAAGGAGCTTTGCATATTGTACCACGAAGTTCAATGACATTTTCGTCATCACCGTTTTCGAAATACATCTCCTTGGCAAAAACAGTGATTACCAGCCTGGGCCCAACTCCGCTTTTGTTGTTAAAAGAACGCAATGTTCCCTCTATGCATAATTTACATTTATCTTTTACCTCAACACTGTCTAATAAACTGTTTCTGGCTATAATGTTTATAGTGTCTGTTGCTCCGGAAAGCCTTTTGATCTCTAGAGGGAAGCGGTAGAAGTCTTCACCTCTTGATGAATGAGAATATTGCGGTACTGCAGCCATTCTGCCACGCAGAAGACAATAGTTGTTTACTGTAATTTCGTCCATTGAATCACCCCGTATATCGCTAATTAACTCTTCAATTGATGATATTCGGACGGGGTGTTTTTTATGAATTATCGCGATTGAAATTTATCGTTCAATCTGTTATTATAAAAATATAATATGAACATTAAGGGAGATATTCTTATGGAACTCAAAGATATCCTTGCTAAATGCGACCACACTCTTCTTCGTCAGGATTGTACCTGCACTGAAATAATGGCCCTCTGCGATCAGGGAATTAAGTATAACTGCGCAAGCGTGTGCATTCCCCCTGCACATGTAGCCGGAGCCAAACGCTATGTAGGAGATAAGCTTGCGATCTGCACTGTTATCGGCTTTCCCAACGGTTATATGACCAGTGCAGTCAAGGCCGCAGAAACAGCTGATGCTGTTGCCCATGGCGCCGATGAAATTGACATGGTTATTAACCTCGGCATGGTTAAGGACCGCTGCTGGGATGCGCTTCTCGCCGATATTAAAGCGGTTCGTGAGGCCTGCCCCGGCAAGATAATGAAAGTTATCATCGAGACCTGCCTTCTCACTGAGGAAGAGAAAATCAAGCTCTGTGAGATCGTCAATAATTCCGGCGCAGAATACATCAAGACCTCCACCGGTTTTTCTACCGGCGGCGCTACCTTCGAAGATGTTGAGCTTCTGCGTAAGTACAGCGCCGAGCATGTTAAGGTAAAGGCTTCCGGCGGTATCAGCTCACTTGAAGATGCTGAGAAGTTTATTGAGCTCGGTGCAGAGCGTTTGGGCACCAGCCGAATCGTTAAGATTGCTATGGCTCAGGAAGTTCCCGAAGGAACCTACTAATTTAAGTAAAAATGGCTTACCCATTTTTGGGTAAGCCTTTTTATTTTTTGAAATTCGGAACAAAAACAGTTTTATAAATTAATTTTGACAGGAGTATGCAAGGAAGACTGAGGGCGAGCCACATTATTGAGAAGGCCGGACAAATCTGCCCAAGCAGATTTAAGGGCATTGAAGAATAATCCCAAACATCCCATCCCAATCGGATGTTTACAATGCAGCCCGTAATGAACTCCAGTGTAGTTATTGCAAAAGCACACATTATAGCCTTTTTGGCAAGACTTTCCTTCATTCGGCTTGAGATGAGATATATAAGATAAAGGCAGATTCCTCCCAATAATATCATTGTCCAGTGGGTATGCCCCCTCCAAAGAAGCTCAATGCTTCCGTATCCGATAGCACCGATTATAAAAATAAAAGAGAATTCTAAAAAAGCCAATATATATCACCCAAACTTATTCTTTCCCCGAATGGGATATTTTATGTTGAAAAAATATTTTCAACAGGGAAAAATATTTTCAGGTGATGAATATGATTAATAAGATATCTGTATTTATTATTGCTGCAGCGATATTTTTGCAGATAGACTGCTTGTGTGTAGAAAATATTGAGCCGGTAAAATTGCCAATATTGATGTATCATCAGATTTCGCCAAATCCCGATAGCTGGAATAACTATGTTATTAGTCCCGAAGAGTTTCGTGAGGATATGGAGTATATAAAGCTTCTTGGTTGGGAGAGTATAGGTATCAGTGATCTTCTTGCCTGGCAGCGCGGAGAGCTTAAAATGCCTGAGAAGCCTGTAATGATCACATTTGATGACGGGTTTCAAAGCCTCGCCGAATATGCTGAGCCTGTTTTGGATGAGTTCGGATATAAAGCGGTTGTTGCAATAATAGGGTCTTTATGCGAAAAATACAGCTCAGACAATGAATATCCGGGTGAATGGGATTATATGAGCTGGAATGATGTACGGGAAATGACTAAAAGAGGAACAATAGAGGTTCAATGTCATAGCTGGAATATGCACTCAAATAAGAGCAATATTGGCTGCGGGAAAAAATGGGGAGAAAGTATATATGCATATAGACGCAGACTTTCCGAGGACTTGAGTAAATTCATAACAGAATCAGAACGAAATCAAATTAATTTTTGTTATACGATAGCGTATCCATATGGGGCATATGACAGCAATACCAGTGATGTAGTCAAAGATATGGGCTTCTTTGCAGCCTTCACATGCACGGAGAAAATTAATATATTGACAGGGAATGAAGAGGAGTTATATTATCTTGGAAGATTTAATCGTCCACACGGAATTTCAAGCAAAAAATATTTTTCAAAGATAGAAAAAAGTGTTGACATTGAATGATACGGCTGTTATAATAAACGAGCTGAAAATGAAGAAGGTACGGATAGCATCTGTCCTCACCCCGCCGCCAAGAGCGAGCAGAGGTTAATAATCAAGGTTTCTTCCGATAGGGGAGAGACTGTGATTTTGTGCGGATGCTTGAATTATGTGCATTCGCATTTATTTTTTATGGAGGTGTTCTGACATCGCAAACCTGGACCATCTGATAAATGACGAGATTGATGCCCCCGAGGTCAGACTCATAAGCGATACCGGTGAACAGCTTGGCATTATGTCTGCTGAAGCCGCACAGAAGATCGCCGATGAAAATGAAATGGACCTTGTGCTGATTTCTCCCAACGCTAAGCCCCCTGTATGCAAGATTATGGACTACGGTAAGTACCGTTTCGAGCAGGCGAAGCGTGAGAAAGAGGCCAAGAAAAACCAGCGCGTTATTGAAGTTAAGGAAATCCGTATGTCTCCCGGTATCGGCGAGAACGACTTTAATACCAAGCTGCGTAACGGACAGAAATTCCTTGCTGACGGAGACCGCCTGAAGGTTACCATTCGTTTCCGTGGAAGAGAGATGGCTCACACCAACATCGGTGAGCAGCTTCTCAAGGATTTTGCTGCCAAATGTGCCGATGTGGCAACTATGGACAAAAACCCCAAGCTTGAGGGAAGAAATATGTCCATGTTCCTGTCACCCAAGGCCAAATAAGTTTTGTTAAACCAAGGAAGGAGAAATATACTATGCCCAAACTTAAGACCCACAGCGGCGCTAAGAAGAGATTCAATCTCACCAAGACCGGCAAGGTCAAGCGCGCACATGCTTACAAGAGCCACATCCTGAACAAGAAAACCACCAAGCGTAAGAGAGGCCTCCGTCAGAGTGCCATCGCAGACGTGACCAACACTGCTGCAATCAAGCGCATGATACCCTACAAATAAGAGGAGGACTTTGAGAAATGGCAAGAGTTAAAGGCGCGATGATGACGCGCAAGCACAGAAATAAGATCCTTGGCCTTGCTAAGGGCTATTGGGGCGCAAAGTCCAAGCACTATAAGATGGCTAACCAGGCCATGATGAAGTCCGGCCGTTACGCATACGTTGGCCGCAAGCTGAAGAAGAGAGACTTCCGTCAGCTGTGGATCACCCGTATCAGTGCTGCTACCAAGGCAAACGGCATGAACTACTCCACCTTCATGCACGGCCTCAAGCTCGCCGGTATCGACATGAACCGCAAGATGCTGTCCGAGACCGCTATTCATGATCCCGCTGCTTTCACCGCTCTCTGCGAGAAGGCAAAGGCTGCTCTCTAATCCAAGAGGAAACACAAAAGACAGAAAACCAATCGGTTTTCTGTCTTTTTTTATTAGCCTATAAACTTGAAAGGTCTTTTCTTGCGATGTCCAGAAGGGTGGAAGCGATGTTTTCATCGGGATGCTCGATAACATACATAAGAAGCTTTTCAAGCTCATCACCGATACTTTTGCCGCTGAAGCCCAGCTTGATAAGGTCGTTGCCGTCGATGGCTAGGCTTTTGGCGCTCCAGCATTCACCGCTTTCGATAACCTGACGGAGAACGGAGGCAAAGTCGAAATTTTCAACAGCGTTTGCCACAAGTGCGGCATTTACGCAGGCGTCCTGACCGTAGGAGGACAAAAGATGTTTCCAATGCACCATGTCATCGGGCAGTCCGTTCATAAGAATTGTAGAAACAGTTTCTGCCATTTTGATTGAATGGCGGTCAAAATGCAGGTCTTCGAGGAAAGTCTTCGTGCAGGAAATAACATTTTCCTTTTCCAAAAGATAGCACATTGCGCAAAGACGGCTGTAACCATCCGCCGGCAGTTCGCAAAGAACCTCAAAATCAGGGCAGCTGTTGCCAATGCCGAATGACTTCATAAGACCGCTTTCAAAAATGCAGGTGATCATATATGTGTTAGGGCAAATGAGGAATTTCTTAAGTTCGTCCCTTATACGTTCAGCGGAAAGGAAGGCTGCCAGATGCGCTTTTTCATAAATGGCCGAGAAGGTATTGGGATGAATGGAAAAGCCTAACCTGGCTGCAATTCTGAGCCCACGGAACATTCTCAAAGCATCTTCCTCATAGCGCTCCCGTGGATTGCCTACAGCTCGGATTAATTTGTTTCTCAAATCCCGCAGACCGTTGAAGGGATCAATAATTTCTCCCGAGAGTGAATAGGCAATTGCGTTTATAGTATAGTCTCTTCTGGAAAGATCCTCAGGTAGGCTTGAGGCATAGCCAATGGAGTCAGGACGGCGATTATCGGTGTAAACACCGTCGGTGCGGAATGTGGTAACCTCAACGATATAGTCATCGCTTTTTACGGAAACGGTTCCGAACTGCAAGCCTGTTGGTATAGCATTGTCGCCGAAAACAGCCATTGTTTCTTCGGGCTCTGCAGATGTGGTGACATCCCAATCATGAGGTTCAAAGCCAAGAAGGCAGTCTCTGACACAGCCGCCTACAGCGTATGCCTCGTAGCCGGCCTGCTCAAGTTTAACTATTACTTTTTCAACAGGTTTGGGAATATTTATAATACTCATATTTCCTCTTGATCCTTCAATTACTTTGGGATATTCCACTTGTATTTTTTGATGAATAACAGTATAATATCATTTTGTAGAAAATACAACTCTGAATTATGAGTTTTAGGAGTTTATTATGACATCTTTTGACAATTATCTTACACCGGGAAAACGAGGCCACCTTATCGGTGTCGGTGGAGTGAGCATGTCTCCTCTTGCGGAAGTTCTCACCGGTATGGGGCTTTACATATGCGGTTCTGATATGAGCGAAGGCGCAAATGTAGCATCTTTGCGCGAAAAGGGAATCAAAGTAATAATCGGACACCGCGAAGAAAACATCACCGAGAACATTGATTTCGTAGTAAGAACTGCAGCTGTCCACGACGATAACCCCGAGATTATAGCAGCCCGCAGGCTCGGAATACCTGTGTTTGAGCGCACACAGGCATGGGGCTCTATAATGAAGGATTATGAGAATGCCCTTTGCATTGCGGGAACTCACGGCAAGACCACTACCACAAGTATGTGCACCCACATTATGATGGCAGCCGAACAGGATCCCACTGTTATGATAGGCGGAACTTTGCCTCTTCTCAAAGCGGGACACAGAGTGGGAAAAGGCAATACCATTATTATGGAAAGCTGCGAGTATTATAATTCTTTCCATAGCTTCTATCCCACCGTTGCCGTCATTCTTGATATCGAGGCTGATCACCTTGATTTCTTCAAGGATCTTGAGGATATCAAGGAGTCCTTCAGAATTTTTGCGTCTCACGTTCCTGAGCACGGACACATCGTTGCCAACTATGACGATGAGAATACCATGGATGCCCTTGCTCCTCTCGGACGCAAGCTGTTGACCTTTGGTCTCAGCGATAAAGCCGATGTTTGGGCAAAAAATATCACTTTTCTTGGAACCCAGACCGATTTTGATGTTATGTATATGGGCAGAAAGTTCACCCATGTTTCCCTTCGCGTACCCGGTATGCATTCTGTCAAGAATGCTCTTGCAGCAACCGCAGCTGCAATTTGCCTTGGTGCAGGTCCTCTCGCAGTTAAATACGGACTTTCTGCATTTACCGGTGCAGGCAGACGCTTCGAGTTCAAGGGTAAGTTCAACGGTGCAGATGTTTATGATGACTATGCTCATCATCCCGGCGAACTTATGTGCCTTATGGATGCGGTTGAGCCTCTGGGATACAAGAGAACTATAGTTGTTTTCCAGCCTCATACCTATACCAGAACTCATGCATTGTTCAATGATTTTGTGCAGCAGCTGCGCCGTCCCGATATCTGCATTCTTGCTGATATATATGCCGCACGCGAAATCAATACAATAGGCATATCCAGCAAGGATATCGCTAAGGAAATTCCCAGCTGCATGTATATTGACAGCTTTGAGGAAATCGAAAAGACTCTGCGCTGGACGGCAGCACCCGGAGATCTGATACTTACTGTCGGCGCCGGTGATATTTATAAAGTCGGAGAAAATCTTCTTAAGAAATAAAAAATAAAACCTCTCAACTGAGAGGTTTTATTTTTTGCTATTAAAAATTACTTGGCAAGAACTTTCTTCAGCTTAGCATAACGGGGGAGAGAGTACTCGGTGGGACGCTCGGGAGTGCCCTGAATGAGGGGCAGAGCATAGTCGACGAATTCGGAGGTAACACCATTGCCCTCTGCATTGATCCACTCCAGAGGAACCTTCTTCTCGAAGTTTGCAACGTCGCTGAGGTTCAGGAGCATAGACTCACAGGTATATTCACCGTCAACCATAACACGCTTGAAAGCTACCATCTTATCGGTCTCGCCATTGACAGCGGACTCAACGGCGACGCGGCCGGCCATTTCGGCTTCTTCAACGTCAACCTTGGAGGCGAGGTGAGCGCCGCAACGCTGAAGAAGGCTCAGCTCGATACCACGAACCTTTGCGCCGGTACGCTTTTTGAGAGCTTCAGCAAGCTTTACAGCAAGACCGCCAAGCTGTGCGTGACCAAAACCGTCGGTAGCGCTGGTTTCAGCTTCGGAAACAAAGCGGCCATCGGCATAGTGGATACCCTCGGATACAGCTATGAGAACCTTATTCTTGGTAGCATATACCTTCTCTACGTCTGCAAAGAACTTATCCATATCGAAATCGGTCTCAGGCAGGTAGATAAGATCGGGGCCTGCACCGAAATGAGTTGCGAGACCGGCAGCGGCGGCGAGCCAACCGGCATGGCGACCCATTATTTCGATAACGGTAATCTGGCTGTTGTCATAAACGGTTGCATCTTTATAAACTTCCATGCAGGAGGTTGCAATATACTTTGCTGCGCTGGCGAAACCGGGGCAGTGGTCAGTGCCGAAAAGGTCATTGTCGATGGTCTTGGGAATACCCATTACGCGGCAGTCATAGCCAACACGCTGCATATACTTGCTGATCTTGTTGCAGGTGTCCATAGAGTCGTTACCGCCGTTATAGAAAAAGTAGCGGACATCATATTTCTTGAATATCTCAAGGATACGCTGATAATCGGCGTCATCAACATCGGGATCAGCGATTTTATAACGGCAGGAACCCAGCTCGGAAGAGGGAGTGTTGAGCATAAGCTTCAGCTCGGCAGGATCTTCCTGGCTCATATCGTAGAGCTTGTCATCAAGAACACCCTTGATGCCATGTGCAGCACCATAGACATTGGTGATAACATCGCTGTCAAGGCCGGCTCTGATTGCGCCGTATGCACTGGCGTTGATAACAGCGGTGGGGCCGCCGGACTGACCGATAATGCAGGCGCCTCTGAGAATTTTGGTGTTTTCCATTGTTTTTTCCTCCAAAATAAAATTAACATCTTGAATTATAGCACATCGTAAAGAATTTTTTATAAAAAAATCTAAAAATGTGCAAATAATGGTTTATTTTTTCGCAGATGTTTGGTACAATGCAGATATAAATAAGTTATACCAAACGTTCGTACGTTTCAACTTATAATATTATTTTAGGAGATGTTTGTCAATGCCTATCGTAACTTCCAAGGAAATGTTTGAAAAAGCCTATAAGGGCGGCTATGCCATTGGTGCTTTCAATGTTAACAATATGGAGATCATTCAGGGTATTACCGAGGCTGCCATTGAGCAGCGCGCACCTCTGATTCTTCAGGTTAGCAAAGGCGCACGCAGCTATGCTAAGCATGTTTATCTCATGAAGCTTATTGAAGCTGCAGTTGAAGATGCAGAGCAGAGCGCCGGTTTTGCTCTTCCCATTTGTGTACACCTTGACCATGGTGACAGCTTTGAAATCTGCAAGAGCTGCATTGACGGCGGTTTCACCTCCGTTATGATTGATGCTTCTTCCAAGAGCTTTGAGGACAATATCGCCCTCACCAAGCAGGTTGTTCAGTATGCACATGACCACGGTGTTGTTGTTGAAGCTGAGCTTGGAACCCTCGCCGGCGTTGAGGATGAGGTAAACGTTTCTGCAGAAGATTCTTCCTACACACGTGCAGAAGATGTTCAGGAGTTTGTTGAGCGCACCGGTTGCGACTCCCTTGCAATCGCAATCGGCACCAGCCACGGCGCATATAAGTTCAAGCCCGGCACCGATCCCAAGCTGCGTTTTGATATTCTTGAGGATGTTTCCCGCCGTCTGCCCGGTTTCCCCATCGTTCTCCACGGTTCTTCTTCCGTTCCCCAGGAATTCGTTCAGAAGATCAATGCCAACGGTGGCAATATGCCCGGTGCTATCGGTATCCCCGAGGAGCAGCTTCGCAAGGCCGCTGAGATGGCTGTCTGCAAGATCAATATTGACTCCGACCTGCGTCTTGCAATGACCGCCTGCATCCGCGAGTACTTCAATGCTCATCCCGATCATTTTGACCCCCGCCAGTATCTCAAGCCCGCACGCGTTGCCATCAAGGACATGGTTGCTCATAAGCTTGTCAACGTTCTCGGCTGCAACGGCAAGGCATAAGCTATTGTTTTGCGTAAAAAATCCCTGTGGTATTTCCACAGGGATTTTTTAGCGTTCATATATGCATATACTTGTTTCACCATCGGACTCTTGAAGCTTTACGGATACAAGCTCCGAGTGTGAGGTGGGGATGTTCTTTCCGACAAAGTTTGCCTTTATAGGCAGCTCTGCGTGGCCGCGGTCAACCATGGCGCAAAGCTGAATTCGGGCAGGGCGGCTTATTGCCATTATAGCATCAAGGGCTGCGCGGGAAGTGCGGCAGGTATAGATAACATCGTCAACCAGAATAACGGTTTTATCCTTTATCGAAAAGGGAATGTTTGTGTCGCTGACAACGGGAGCATCGCTCATTCGACTTAAGTCATCTCTGTAGAGGGTGATATCAAGCTCGCCAACAGGCACATCAACATTTTCGATGTTCTTAATATTTTCTGCAATTCTTTTTGCAAGGGGAACGCCGCGGGTTTTGATACCGATAAGGCATACATTTTCAACACCATGATTTTTTTCGATAATCTGGTGGGCAATGCGGACAAGGGTTCTTTCCACACCGGCGGCATCCATTATCTGCGCCTTGAATTTAAGCTCCATAACAAATCTCCCGAAGTCAATATTGGAATTATTGTAACACAACAGAAAATATTTACAAGAAAAAAGAGAAGTGTAATGCACTTCTCTTTTTTAATAATTTACTTTTTGAATCCGTCCTTGAGAGCAACGGCGCGGTTGAACACAAGATGCTCGGGAGAGGAGTCCTTGCTGTCTGCGCAGAAGTAACCCATGCGGAGGAACTGGAAACGGTCAGCTGCCTTGGCATCACGGAGCATATTTTCAACCTTTGCTCCGGAGAGAACTTCCAGAGAACCGGGATTCATGCACTCAATGTAATCCTTGCCCTCGCCGTCGGGATTTTCATCGGCGAAAAGGTTGGAATAGAGGCGGATTTCGGCGTCAGCGCAGTTGTTTGCGTCAACCCAGTGAATGGTAGCACCCTTAACCTTGCGTCCGTCAGCAGGGTCACCGCCGCGGGAGTCGGGGTCATAGGTGCAGAGAATTTCGGTAACATTGCCATTTTCATCCTTGACACAGCCGGTGCACTTGATGAGGTATGCGCCCTTCAGGCGGCACTCAGGACCGTCAGGATAGAGACGCTTGTACTTGGGAACGGGAACCTCGAGGAAATCTTCGCTCTCGATGTAGCACTCCCGGGAGAAGCTGACAAGGCGGTTTCCTGCCTCGGGATCGTTGGGGTTGTTCTCAACCTCAAGCATTTCGCTCTGTCCCTCAGGATAGTTGGTGATGGTGAGCTTGATGGGACGAAGAACAGCCATTGCGCGCTGTGCATTAATATTGAGGTCCTCGCGGAGGCAGTGCTCAAGGAAGCCGAACTCGATGGTGCTGGGAACCTTTGCAACGCCGATGCGCTCACAGAAATTACGAATAGCGGCGGGAGTATAGCCACGGCGGCGAAGACCGCAGAGGGTGGGCATACGGGGATCGTCCCAACCGGAAACCAGACTGTTTTCAACAAGGTAGCGAAGCTTGCGCTTGGACATAACGGTGTAGTTAATACCGAGGCGGGCAAACTCGATCTGGCGGGGCTTGCAGGGAACGGAAACATTGTTGACGACCCAGTCATAGAGAGGACGGTGGTCTTCATACTCGAGAGAGCAGAGAGAGTGGGTTATACCCTCAAGAGCGTCCTGAATGGGATGAGCGAAGTCATACATGGGAAAAATGCACCACTTGGTACCCTGACGGTGATGCTCGATATACTTGATGCGGTAGATAACGGGGTCGCGCATATTGAAGTTGCCGCTGGCAAGGTCAATCTTTGCACGGAGGGTGTATTTGCCTTCGGGGAACTCACCGTTGCGCATACGTGCAAAGAGGTCGAGGCTTTCTTCGATAGGACGGTCTCTGTAGGGGGAGGTGGCGGGAGTGCCGATGTCGCCGCGATTTGCCTTAAACTCTTCAGGGCTCAGCTCGCAGACATAGGCGAGACCCTTGTTGATAAGTTCAATAGCGTATTCATAATCCTTCTCAAAGTAATCACTTCCGTAGAAGAAGCGGTCACCCCAGTCAAAGCCCAGCCAGTGGATATCTTCCTGGATGGCGTCAACATATTCAGTGTCTTCCTTGGCGGGGTTGGTATCGTCCATGCGGAGATTGCAAAGTCCGCCGAACTTTTCGGCAGTGCCGAAGTCTATGCAAAGAGCCTTGCAGTGACCGATGTGGAGATAACCGTTGGGCTCAGGGGGAAAACGGGTATGGACAGTCTGACCCTCAAAGCGTCCGCCGGGAGCAAGGTCTTCCTTTATAAACTCATGGATAAAGTTGCTGCTGATTTCTTCCATTTATTTTCAACTCCATTGTAAAATACAAATTAACTTTGGTATTATACACCAAGTTTTATATATTTACAAGTTTTTGAATTTGCTTTTTGAGAAATATATTTGACAAATAATAATAGTTATGGGTATAATATCTAGGTTAAATGCTGTGATAGGCAGGAGTAGGAAGAATTTACCCCTTCAGAGAGGAAACGGTTGCTGCGAGTTTCCGGGGTGAGCTCCCGAAGGTCGGCCTTGAGCTTTCTCCCTGAAACAAAGTAGGGGAGGGCGGGAGCTCCCGTTACAGAGCGTTGAGTGCCGCTTTTATGGCGGAATTCAGGTGGTACCACGGTTAATTTATCGCCCTGAGATTTTTATCTCGGGGCTTTTTCATTTTTTAAGGAGGATATCCAAATGAAAGAATTGCCTAAAATTTATGAACCCCAGGCAGTTGAAAAGAAAATCTATGATATGTGGATGGAAGGCGGCTATTTCAAGGGTGAGATAGATCCCGATAAGAAGCCCTTCTCCATTGTTATGCCCCCTCCCAATGTTACAGGTCAGCTCCATATGGGTCATGCCATGGACTGCACTCTTCAGGACATTCTCACCCGTTATAAGAGAATGCAGGGCTATGCTGCTCTCTGGCTCCCCGGCACCGACCACGCAGGTATTGCAACCCAGATAAAGGTTGAAGAAGAGCTCCGCACCAAGGAGGGTCTTAGCCGTTATGATCTGGGACGCGAGAAGTTCCTTGAGCGCGTTTGGGAATGGAAGGAAAAGTACGGAAACCGTATAGTTGAGCAGCAGAAGGTTCTTGGCACTTCCTGCGATTGGGACCGTCAGCGCTTCACTATGGACGAAGGCTGCTCCAAGGCTGTCCGCGAAGTTTTCGTATCTCTCTATGAAAAGGGACTTATCTATAAGGGAAGCCGCATAATCAACTGGTGCCCCCACTGCCGAACTGCTCTCAGCGACGCAGAGGTTGAGTTCAAGGCTGAGCCCGGCCATCTCTGGCACATTAAGTATCCCATCAAGGATTCTGAGGAATACCTTGTTGTTGCCACCACCCGTCCCGAGACCATGCTTGGTGACAGCGGTGTTGCTGTTCACCCCGAGGATGAGAGATATACTCACCTTGTCGGCAAAACCGTTGTTCTTCCTCTTGTTGGCCGCGAGATTCCCGTTGTTGCCGATGATTTCGTAGAGCTTGGCTTCGGCACCGGCGCAGTTAAGCTGACTCCCTGCCACGACCCCAATGACTACGAAGCGGGTCTTCGACATAATCTTGAGCAGATTCTTGTCATAGACGAGGATGCAAAGGTTATCAACGGCGGCAAGTATGACGGTCTTGACCGTTACGAGGCAAGAAAAGCCATTCTCAATGACCTCCACGAGGCAGGTTTCCTCCTCAAAACCGAGGAATATCAGCATAATGTCAGCACCTGCTATCGCTGCGGAACAACAGTTGAGCCTCTCACCAGCCCTCAGTGGTTCGTGAAGATGGGTCCCCTTGCCAAGGAAGGCATACGCTCCGTACGCGAGGGCGAGGTTAAGTTCGTTCCCGAGCGCTTTACCAAAAACTATATGAACTGGATGGAAAATCTCCATGACTGGTGCATTTCCCGTCAGCTCTGGTGGGGTCATCAGATTCCAGCATGGTACTGCGATGACTGCGGCAAGATAACCGTTTCCCGTGAGGATGCCACCGAGTGCGCACATTGCGGAAGTAAGAGCATCACCCGCGATGAAGACGTTGTTGATACTTGGTTCTCCCCTGCACTCTGGCCTTTCTCCACTATGGGCTGGCCCGAGAAGACTCCCGAACTTGATTACTGGTATCCCACAAGTGTTCTTGTCACTGGCTATGATATCATCACCTTCTGGGTTTCCCGTATGATTACCTCCGGTCTGGAGCATATGGGTAAGCATCCCTTTGATACCGTATTCATCCATGGTCTTGTTCGCGACAACAAGGGCCGTAAGATGAGCAAGAGTCTTGGCAACGGCATTGATCCTCTGGAGATGGCTGAAAAGTACGGCGCCGACGCTCTTCGCTTCAACCTCATTACCGGCAACAGCCCCGGCAACGATACCCGTTTCTTTGTTGAGAAGACCGAGGCAATGCGCAACTTCTGCAATAAGATCTGGAATGCCAGCCGCTTCGTAATGATGAATCTCACCATCGAAGAGAATGCTCTTCCCGAAAAGCTTGAGCTTGAGGATAAGTGGATTCTCTCCAAGCTCAACACCGTTATCAAAGAAGTCTGCGATAATATGGATAAGTATGAGCTGGGCGTTGCCTCTGCCAAGATTTATGATTTTATTTGGGACAGCTTCTGCGATTGGTATATTGAGCTTACCAAGCCCCGCCTTAACGGCGATAATGAAGAGGCAAAGATCGGCGCACAGAAGGTTCTCCTTTATGTCCTCACCGAGATTTTGAAACTTCTCCATCCCTTCATGCCCTTTATCACCGAGGAAATCTGGCAGGCTCTGCCCCACGAAGGCGAAGCTCTTATCATCGCTGAGTATCCCAAGTACAGCGAGGAGCTCAACTTTGCTCAGGACGAGAGCAACTTTGAGATGGTTATGGATGCAATCAAGGCCATCCGCGCACGCCGCGCCGAGATGAATGTTCCTCCATCCAGAAAGAGCCATCTCTATATTGTAAGCGAAAATCCCGAAGCCTTTGCCGCAGGTGAAGCATTCATTTGCAAGTTGGCATATGCAAGCGAGGTCACCGTTTCCACCGCCGCTCCCGAGTCCACCGATGGAATGGTTGGCGTTGTAACCGATGCATCCCGTATGTTTATGCCCATGGCAGACCTTGTAGACTTTGAGAAGGAACGCGCCCGTATAAATAAGGAACTTGCCAATGCTGAGAAGCAACTGGCAGGTCAGATTGCAAAGCTTGCCAACGAAAACTTTGTTTCCCGCGCTCCTGAGGCAGTTGTAAATGCCGAGCGTGAAAAGAAAACAAAGCTGGAGGCTCTTATAGAAAACCTCAAGGAAAGCCTTGCAAGACTCGGCTGAAAAAAAGAGACCGCCATTAGGCGGTCTCTTTTTTATTTAACCTTATATCCGCAGGCTCTTATTGCGGCTTTTGCGAGAATAAGCGTGGGATCAACAGCGGGAAATGAGAGGGAATACATATCCATAGCGAGAGGAAGCTCGGTGCAGCCGAGGATGAGGGTTTCAGCTCCTCTGGAAAGGAGCGTATCAACTGTGTTGCAGAATTTGCCAGTATTATAATCGTTTTTTCCTGCCTTGACTCCGTCATATATTACACCCATAACAGCATTCTGTTCTTCGTCGACGGGGCAAACAAGCTCAATGCCGTATTTTTCTGCTGCGCGTGCATATATACCGCTTTCAACAGTACCGCTGCTGGCCAGAAGGCCGGCTTTTTTTATGCCCTGGGACTTAAGATAAGACATTGTTTCATAGAGCATATTGAGTCGTTCTACCTTGCAGTCCTCACCAAGATCATCATAAAAGAAATGTGCGGTATTGCAGCCCATAATAACGACATCAGCCCCCGCTTCGGTGAGTCTTACAAGACTTTCCTTCATCTTGGGCAGGGGGTCATCTCCGCCGCGAAGAATTGCTGCGGTTCGATCGGGAATGGCAGAGTTATTGTCAATTATGATGTGTATATGCTCGCGGTCGCTGTCAGCAGCCGTATTCTCAACAATCTTTCTGAAAAGGTCGCAGGTGGCAAGAGGACCCATGCCTCCAATAATGCCGAGTTTCTTCATATTTATCGCCTCCGAAAAGAATATAGCAGAAAATCATTACTTTGAACAGCCGCTTATCTTAATTTGACACATTTTTCAGAGTGAATTTTATAAAATTTCAATATCTTAGTGAAAGGAAGAAGAAAATGAAAATATTTTCTGCTTATAAGGACGGGAGACTGACCTTGTATCTGCAAGGGGAACTTGACCATCACGGAGTTAAAAATTCAATGGAGCTTATTGGAAGGCTCATTGATGAGTTTATGCCGAAGGAATGTGTGGTGGAGCTTTCAAAGCTCAGCTTTATGGATTCATCCGGAATAGCTCTGATATTGAAAATACACAGATTAATGCTTTTGCGGGGCGGAAAAGCATGGATTGAAAATGCAGAAAATCAGCCCCTGAGAGTTATAGATGCCTCTGGGATCGACAGAATAATTGGAATATCTATGAATAAGGAGATTTGAAATGAAAACAAGAAATTACATAAAGCTTGAATTTCCTGCCAAAAGCAGTAATGAAGCCTTTGCAAGAACTGCGGTTGCCGCTTTTGCAGCACAGCTTGACCCCTGTATTGATGAGTTGGGAGATATCAAAACCGCTGTGAGCGAGGCCGTTACCAATGCCATCGTGCACGCATATCCCGAAAATGTGGGAACAGTTTGGATGAAACTTCGGATTTTTGAGGATGAAATACTTGAAATTTCCGTAAAAGACAAGGGGAAAGGCATAGAAAACGTTAAAAAAGCAATGGAACCGCTGTTCACCACCGGTGGTGAGGAGCGCTGCGGAATGGGCTTTACTATAATGGACAGCTTTATGGACAGCATAAAAGTCAGCTCCCGCTGCGGAAAGGGAACAAGCGTTATAATGCGCCGTAGGATAAGGTCCAAATATGAATCAGAATGAAATGCTTCTTCTCATTGAACGGGTAAAGGCGGGGGAAAAGGATGCAAGCGCCAAACTGGTGGAAGAAAACTCGGGACTTATATGGTCGGTTGCAAGGCATTTTTTCGGAAGAGGTGTTGAAGCGGAGGACTTGTTTCAAATCGGATGCATTGGTTTTCTTAAAGCAATTCAAGGCTTTGACAGCCAGTACGGCACGCAGTTTTCCACCTATGCAGTGCCGAAAATTTCCGGGGAAATAAGGCGCTTTCTTCGCGATGACGGCACTATCAAGGTAAGCAGAGGAATAAAAGAGCAGGCGCAAAAAATACGAAACGCAAGAAACGAGCTTGAACAGAAGTTGGGTCGCGAGCCAAGTTTAAGCGAACTTTCCGCAATAACGGGGCTGAGCCCCGAGGATATTGCGGCGGCGGAAACCGCAACGGGGCCTACCCATTCTCTTCAGTTTGAAAGTGGGGAAGAGGGTTTTTCTCTTGAAAATATACTTGGTGACTACGGTCAGGAGGATCGGCTTATTGACCGATTTTCTCTTGATGAAGCAATCAGGAAGCTTCCGGAAAAGGAACAGATGATAATATCCCTTCGCTATTTCCACGGACTTACTCAAGACAGGACAAGCAGGGCTGTAGGTGTAAGTCAGGTTCAGGTTTCAAGGCTCGAGAGAAAGGCGATTGAGCAGTTGAGAACATATTTAAAAAATTAGATTCAGTTTTTCCCGATTATATGATATACTGTCCGAGGATTAATTTCACTCGAGGAGTTATAATGGACAGTAATTTTGAAAATAGATATATTCAGGCACGAAGAAAGCTTATAGAAGCCGACTTTGCAAAACTCAATCCTGAGCAGCGCAAAGCGGTTATGACCACGGAAGGACCTCTTTTGCTTCTTGCAGGCGCAGGCAGCGGAAAAACTACCGTTTTGATCAACAGAATAGTAAATCTTATGCGCTACGGAAGTGCCTCTGACTCTCTTGAAGTTCCGGATTGGGCAAGGGAAGAAGATATTGCACTTATGGAAGCCGGACTTAGCGAGGAAAGCCGAAAAGCTGCTGCTCTTGACCCTGTTGAGCCCTGGAGGATTATCGCCATTACCTTTACCAACAAGGCGGCTGCTGAGCTTAAAAACCGCCTTGAGAGGGCTTTGGGTGAAGGCGCAAACGACATCTGGGCTCAGACTTTCCACTCTGCTTGTGTAAGAATTCTTCGTCGTGACGCGGATCGTCTGGGCTTCAGCCGCTCTTTTACGATTTACGATACCGCTGACAGCCAGAGCCTTATGAAGCGCATTATCAAGGACTTTGACCTTGACGAAAAAATGTTCCCCTTCCGTTATGTTTTGTCTGTTATAAGCAAGGCAAAGGACGAAATGCTTTCACCTGATGATTATTATGAGCAGGCTAAAAAGAGCTATGACGTTCGCAAAATAAAGGTGGGCGAGCTTTACAGAGAGTACGCAAAGCGTATGCGCGATGCGGACGCAATGGACTTTGACGACCTTATCCTCAATACCGTTAAGCTTTTGCAGGAAAATGAGGATATAAGAGACTTTTATCAGCGCAAATTCCGCTATGTGCTTGTTGACGAGTATCAAGATACCAATAATCTTCAGTATCTCCTTGCAAGCACTCTTGCGGGCGGTTATGAGAATATCTGCGTTGTGGGTGATGATGACCAGAGTATTTATAAATTCCGCGGCGCAACCATAAAGAATATTCTCGATTTTGAAGAGCAGTATAAAAACGCAAGAGTTATAAAGCTTGAGCAAAACTACAGAAGCACCGGACACATTCTTGAAGCCGCCAACGCGGTTATCAGCAATAACCGAGGCAGAAAGGGCAAAAAGCTCTGGACTGCCGAGGATATGGGTGAGCCTCCCGTTTTGTATGTTGCTCCCAACGAAAATGAAGAGGCTCAGTATGTGGCTGAGCGCATTTTGGAAAATTTTGCTCAGGGTATAAATTGGCGAGAGCATGCGGTGCTTTACCGCCTTAATGCCCAGTCCAACCAGCTTGAATATGCCCTCAAGCGCCGCGGTATTCCTTACCGCATCTTCGGCGGCACAAAGTTCTTTGACCGCAGCGAAGTTAAGGATATGCTCGCTTATATGAATGTTATTTCCAATCCCGCTGATGACCTGCGTCTTTTAAGAATCATCAATGTTCCCGCCCGTGGAATAGGCGCTTCCAGTATGGAAAAGGCAATTCAGATTGCGGCAAATGAAGGAGTAAGCATTTTTGAAATTGTCAAAAATGCCCATAATTATCCCGAACTTCAGCGAAGCGCGGTAAGACTCCGCCAGTTCGCCGCGATGATAGATGAGCTCCGTTTGCTGGCTGACAACAACCCTTGTGACCTTATCTATGATGAGCTTATTGAAAAGAGCGGCTACATACGTGCACTTCAGGAAAAATCCACCCCTGAAAATGATGCCCGTATTGAAAACGTAAAGGAATTAAAATCCAATATTCTGAGCTATATTAAAGAGACGGGAGATGCAACTCTCCACGGCTTTTTGGATGAAGTTGCCCTTTACACCGATCTTGACAATATGGATAAGGATGCAGACTGCGTTGTTATGATGACAATTCACTCCGCAAAGGGTCTTGAATTTCCCAATGTTTTCCTTGTGGGTGCAGAAGAAGGATTATTCCCCGGTATACGCGCCATAGGTGAGCCCGAGGAGATGGAGGAGGAGCGCCGCCTCTGCTATGTCGCAATAACCCGCGCAATGAAAAAGCTATATATTTCCTGCGCAACCCAGCGTATGATTTTCGGACGAACGAGCTCCAACAGAGTGTCCCGTTTTGTTGAAGAAATTCCCTCTGAGCATATCAAAAAGAGCTATATTCCCAAGGGCTATAACTATTCCGATAAGCCCAGAGGCTTTGAAGACTATACAAAGCCTGCCTATCACAAGAGCGCACGTCCCATCATCACACCTGAAACAAAGAAGGCAGAGCCTCCTGCTTTCAGAAAAGGGGATATGGTTACTCACCGTTCCTTCGGTACGGGCATGATAGTCTCCATGACTCCTATGGGCGGAGACCATCTTGTGGAAATCGCATTTGATAAAGTGGGCACCAAGCGCCTGATGCTGCGCGCTGCCAGCAAGCTGATGACAAAAGGATAACTTCTAAAAATTTCAAAGCATATAAGAATCTCCTTTGCAAATGCTATTGTCGGGATTAAAAGCCCAATAAACATTGCAAAGGAGATGTAATTATGTCCAGAAAGTCTAACAGCATTATGAACCCCAATGCACGCGAGGCAATGGATCGTTTCAAGATGGAAGCTGCTTCTCAGGTTGGCGTTAACCTCAAGCAGGGTTATAACGGTGACCTCACTTCCCGTCAGGCCGGCAGCGTTGGCGGTCAGATGGTCAAAAAGATGATCGAGGCTTACGAAAACGGCATGCAGTAACTGCAAAATAGGAGAGGGAGCGACTTTGTCGCTTCCTCTTTTTTGATATAAAATTACGATAGTGATTAGTTGTTATATTTATTGATTTTTATATAGCAAAGATGTTATCTGGTTTGGAATCTATATCATTCTCGTTATGGAACTCGGTGCTATTGCACCTCCCGTTGGACTCAACTACTTTATTATTTCAGTTGTCGCGAAGGATATACCGCTAAGCACTATATAAAGGAAATTTGCCATTTGTTATTACAATTTTCATTGGTGTTGCACTTATAACAGTATTCCTTGATATAGTCATTGTGCTTTCCGACCTGAATTGAGGTGGTAACTATGGAATAAGTTAAAAATATCAGTGCAAAGGTTGAGAAATTTACCACCATCGTTGGATAAATCAGCTTTATCTGCGTTGCAGTCATGATGCTGCTGAATGTTGCCGATGTACTTTATCATATGCGCTGTTTTTTGCGCAGGGGAGGAGAGAACGAATTATAAGTTTGATATAACTTCGCTTGATTAATGTTTTAAACTGATGTAATATATCATTATATATTATTTACGGAGGTTTATGATGATTAAAGATATTCTCTCCGCATATAAATCTGAACTGCCTTGCAGTGTACACACCGAGCTTCGCGCTCAGGTGAACCGCAACCGCACTGTTGGACTTATGGGCGGCAACATTATAAAAAACGATAGGGAAGATATAGCGGGCGTCTCTGCGCGCAGCTATAAAAACGGTGTATATGGCTTCGCTTCAATGGCGGAGCTCAGCGACGAAGCTGTTAAAAAAGTATTGAAGGCTTCTCTTGAAAATGCTGATTTTCTTGATTCCCATATAAGAAAGCAGCGCGAGATGTTTCCCGCAATTGCTCCCGGCAAGCGTTTTATGGATATTAATATGCCTGACCCCGAGCAGAAGATCTATGTAGATATTCTGAGGATGCTTGATGATTACATAGCTAATAAATGTCCCGAACTTATTGACCGTATGCTTGTTGCTTCCTCCAACGGTGTTGAAAAGCTTCTTATATGCTCCGACGGATATGATACTCATGCAAATATCACACGAAGCCATATTAAGTTTAAGCTGACTGCAATGGGCGAGAGCGGCAATCCCGTTGACCTGATGGGCTCATTCGGCGGATATGGCTCAATGCTTAGTATAGCCGATGATATGTCTTCCCTTTATGCAAAAGTGGATGAGATTTATGAGCGTCTTATGCAGAAGAGAAACGGCGTTTATCCCGAAGCAGGAGTTAAGACTGTTGTAATGGGTTCTACCATGGCGGGCATACTTGCCCACGAGGCAGTGGGTCATACAGTTGAAGCTGATCTGGTTGTCGGCGGCAGCGTTGCAGGTCCTTATCTTGGCAAGCAGGTTGCATCTGAGCTTGTAAACCTCACTGACTTCGCCAACACCGCATTCGGTGAGCAAACTCCTCAGCCCATCTATGTTGACGATGAAGGAACTCTTGCTGAGGATGCCGAGATTATTAAAGACGGCATTCTTGTGGGATATATGAACAGCCGCGAGACCGCGCAGCGCTTTGGTGTGAAGCCTTGCGGCAATGCCCGTGCCTGGCTTTTCTCCGATGAGCCTCTTATCCGTATGAGAAACACTCTCATTTTGCCCGGTAAAGATAAGCTTGAAGATATTATTTCCTCTGTTGACGACGGATACTATCTCCTTGAATATAATAACGGACAGGCAGATACAACCGGCGAATTTATGTTCGGCATCTGCTCCGGCTATGAAATCAAAAACGGCAAACTTGGCCGTCCTATTCTTGACACCACTATAAGCGGAATCGCTTTTGATATGCTCAAAACCGTTGATATGGTTTCTGACACAATTAACTGGACCAGCAGCGGAACCTGTGGAAAGAAGCAGCCCATGCCTGTCGGTATGGGTGGCCCCGCTCTCAGATGCAAGGTAATGATTGGAGGACGCTGATATGAAGGAACTTAAAAATATAGCAGCAAGCGCCCTCTCTGCCCTGGGTGAGCGCGGTGCTGACAGTGCATCCGTAAGCGCAGCATATGTTGAAACCCGCGAATTCAATGTTGACGGCGGAGAATTCTCTCTGTTTCGTACGATGTTCGATAATTCCCTTGTTCTCACTGCCCTTAAGGATGGGAAAAAGGGAAGTGCAGCAATAAATCATTTTGACGCCGAGGCCATTGAAAGCGCGGCGGAAAACTGCATTGCGGCAGCCGAAGCCTCCGAAGCAGATAAGGATTGGGAATTTGGCCCCAATGCAGGGAATGCTTCCTTTGTTGACGGAGTGACTGAGCCCGATATGGAGCTTTTCTTCTCACGCTGCAGAGAGCTTGTTGCTTCTATTAAGGAAGAATACCCGAAAATTTTGATCGAACAGCTCATAGTTGCCCATAAGTCACGCAAAAGCGTTTATATGAACACAAACGGCTCCTGTTTTGATAGACGCAGCGGAAGCTATAACCTTATGCTGATGTTCTCCGCCCATGAAAACGGCAAGGGCTCATCCTTCTTTGGCTGCGGATTTCAAACGGTTGACCTCTCAATTCCTTTCATCGAGCAGGCATCCCTCCGTCGTGACCTTGCCAGCGTAGAAAAACAAATCAATACAAAGTCAATTCCCGGAAAGTTCCGGGGAACAGTGCTTGTGCCTCCCGGATGCCTTGGAGAAATCCTTTATTATGCTCTTGGCACTTTTGCAGACGGTGCAGCTGTCAACAGCGGAACCAGTATATGGAAGCATAAACTGGGAGAAAAGGTGGCAGATGAAAGACTTAATATCAGCCTTTCTCCCTGCAGCGATGATATTATTTCCGGCTCACGCTGGACAAGCGACGGTTATATTACAGAAAAGTTTGATCTTATTACAAACGGTGTTCTCAAGAGCTTTGTTATAGATAAGTATTTTGCAAACAAAACCGGTTTCGACCGTTCTTTGAACTATTCTCTGGAAAATCTTTCTGCAACTGCCGGTGATAAGCCTGTGGAGGATATTATCAAAGGCATTGAAAGAGGACTTCTGCTTGGAAGAATTTCGGGCGGCAGACCTTCTTCTTCCGGTGATTTTTCTATGGTCGCCAAGAACAGCTTTATCATAGAAAATGGAGAGATTGGTGAGGCAGTCAGTGAGGTTATGATAAACGGTAATCTTGCAGAAATGCTTAACAGTATTCGAGCTATCTCCATAGAGAAGGAATGTGACGGCGGCACAAGTCTGCCTTGGATGGCCTTTGATGGAATAACCGTAAGTGGTAAATAAACATAGAAGCACAGGTAAACACCCTGTGCTTCTTTTAATGTCCGAGAGCAATTTTTCGTTGATGTTTTTCTGTATGGATGTTATCTTATTATATATAGTAATTTGGGAGTTCGGCCCTATGACAGATAACTACGGAAGAAATATTAAATATTTGCGTTTGTCAGTTACGGAGCGCTGTAACCTTCGTTGCCGCTACTGCATGCCTGAAAACGGTGTGTGCAAAAAGCGCCACGAGGATATGCTCGGTGAGGATGAGATGATCATGGTTGTAAAAGCCGCATCACGCCTTGGCATAAATAAGCTTCGTATAACGGGCGGTGAGCCCCTCATCAAGAATAATATTATTTCCATCTGCCGCAGGGCTGCAGCTGTTGATGGGATAAATGAGCTTTGCATTACAACAAACGGAACTCTTCTCCCTGAAATGGCATCTGAGCTTAAAGCTGCAGGCGTCAGCAGAATAAATATAAGCCTTGATACGCTCTCTCCGGAAAAATACGAATATATAACCAGATGGGGAAGGCTCTTCTCCGCACTGAAGGGAATTGAAGCTGCTCTTGAAGCAGGATTTGATAAGGTGAAAATAAACACGGTTTTAATCGGCGGTTTTAACGATGATGAGATATCGGACCTCGCTCAGCTTACTGTTAAATACCCCATAGACCTTCGCTTTATTGAGCTTATGCCTATGTATGACAGCGGTGATTTTGGCGAAAAATCCTATGTAAGCGGAGAAATAGTTTTAAAAACTATACCGGAGCTTATAGAGCAGAAGGACGCAGACGGGGTGGCTAGACTATATAAAATTCCCGATGCTAAAGGCAGTATCGGCATAATCAGCCCCGTAAGCAATCATTTTTGCGGAACTTGCGACAGAATACGTATTACGGCAGACGGCAAAGTAAAGCCTTGCCTTCATTCAGATGTTGAATATTCTCTTAAGGGTCTTGATATGGATGCCATGGAACAGGTATTGAAAACGGCTATTCTTTCAAAACCTCTTGCCCACAATCAACTGTCTGCCAGTCAGCGCAGCGATTCGGGAAGAAACATGAATGAGATTGGAGGCTGAGTTATGCAAAGTGTTCCTATATTTGCATTTTCTGCTTTTTCCGGAACCGGTAAAACCACAGTTATTGAAAAACTGGTTTCTGCGCTCTCAGCAGACGGTTATGCCGTTGCCGTCATAAAGCACGACGGTCACGATTTCGAAATTGATCGCGAGGGAAAGGATTCATACCGTTTTACCGCCGCAGGTGCTGCTGTAAGTCTTATTTCTTCAAAGAGCAAAACAGCTTTTATTGAAAGCCGGGAACTTGACCTGATTCAGCTTATTCAAAGAATCAATGATGTCAATTTAATTCTGGTTGAGGGTTATAAAAATGAGTCATTACCTCGAATAGGCATTGCAAGAAAAGCCTGCGGAAAGGGATTCACAGATTCTTTTGATAAGTTCATAGCGATCATGAGCGATTATGAGAATATTGATACCGAGATTCCGCATTTCCATATTGACGACATAGAGGGGTTAAAGAGCTTTATTATGAAGAATATGAATGATTTCACTCATTTTAATGAAGAAGGCCGTGCCAAGATGGTTGACGTGGGTGAAAAACCCGAAAACCGCAGAAGCGCTGTTGCGGGGGCAAGAGTATTTGTTAGTCCCGAAACCTTTGCTTTGATTAAAAACGGCGGAATGAAGAAAGGCGATGTGCTTACTGTTGCACAGATTGCCGGCATTATGGGCGCCAAAAAGACCGCTGAGCTCATACCTATGTGCCACAATGTTTTTATTGAGGGAGTGAATATGGAACTTAGCCTCGATGAAGATCTTTGCTGCGTTGATATTAAAGCTGAAGCTGCCTGCGCTGGGAAAACCGGCATTGAGATGGAAGCTCTTACTGCGGTTTCCGTTGCTGCTCTAACTGTCTATGATATGTGCAAGGCCGTTCAGAAGGATATTGTCATAAGTGATGTCCGGCTCCTCAGCAAAAGCGGCGGAGTTCACGGAGATTTTGTCAGAAAGGAAGACTGAACATGGTATATACTGCTGCGGTAATAACCATAAGTGATAAAGGCGCCGTTGGCCAGCGTGTTGATACAAGCGGTCCCGCAATATGTGAAATTCTCAGAAATAATGATTGGGAGATAGTTCATACTGCAATAATTCCCGATGATTTTGATAAAATTAAAGAAGTATTCTGCCGCTGCTCCGATGAAATGAAGATTGATTTGATCCTAAGCACCGGAGGCACAGGATTTTCTCCCCGAGACATAACTCCTGAGGCCACTCTGGCGGTTGTTGAAAGAAGAACTCCCGGTATACCCGAGGCTATGCGGGCTGAGAGCATGAAAATTACTCCTCACGGATGTTTGAGCCGCAGTGAAGCAGGCATAAGGGGTCGCAGCCTTATAATTAATCTTCCCGGCAGTAAAAAAGCTGCCTGCGAAAATATACTTGCAGTTATTTATGCTGTCCGTCATGGAATAGATATGCTTCATAGTGCAGGCAGTGCTGATTGTGGGGAGGAGAAAAAATGAAAGAAAAACCCTCCATTGAAAAATGGATGGCTGAAGCAAAGAGCCATGAAAGCGCCGCAAAATGCGGAATGTATCTTCTTCATAACGGTACTGTGAGAGTAAGTCCCAAAGCAAAGGTAAGGGAAGGCATTGATACGGATAAGGAAGTAAAATCGCTTCTATTTTCTTATGACAAAGAACTTTTGGATGAAATAATTTCCGACGGATATAAGCTAGATGGCATTTATTACATCAAAGCCTGGCTGAATGAGGGTGAATTGGAAGCAGGTGAGGATATCATGTATATCCTTGTGGGCGGTGATATCCGCCCCAGAGTCATTAACGGTCTCGATTATATTGTTGGCAGAATTAAGAACGAATGTGTTGAAGAAACAGAGATTTATGCATGAGGATAGTTTATGAGTATCAAGCTTGAAATTTGCTGTGGAAGCCTTGACGATGTTATCAATGCGAAAGCAGGAGGTGCAGACCGCGTTGAACTGAATTCCGCTCTTTTTCTTGGGGGTCTTACGCCTAGCATAGGTCTTGTTCGAGAGGCTAAAAAGATTGGCATACCAATCATAGCTATGGTGAGACCGAGAGATGGAGGCTTTTGCTACACCGAGGCAGAATTTGAATGTATGCTCTCTGATGCAAAAGAATTTGCTGCGGAAGGCGTTGACGGTCTTGTTTTTGGCGTATTGAAACCTGACGGAAACATAGACATCGAGCGATGCAAACTTTTGATAAATGCTGCAGGAGACAGAATTAAAGTTTTCCACAGAGCTTTTGATGTTGTACCAGATTGGAAAAAAGCTATGGACGAGCTTATTGAGCTTGGCTTTGACCGCATTCTTACCAGCGGACAAGCTGCAAATTCCATTGAGGGTGCAGTTACTCTTAAAGAAATGATTGAGTATGCCGACTCAAGAATTGAGATACTTCCGGGTGGCGGAATTAGAGCGCATAATGTGTCCCAACTAATTGAAATGTGCGGCTGCAATCAAATTCACGCTTCTGCAGGAAGCAAGCATAAGGATAGTTCCTGCCATTCTAATCCCAATGTGCATTTCGGTGCTGCAGGTATGCCCGAAGACGAATTCAGCATCACTGATATAGAAAAAGTTAAGGCATTGAAGTCGGCAATATAAATATGAACATGTTTATATTTTCTTGATTTTTCAATTACAGCATTGTAAAATAAAGAAAAAAACAGGAGGTTCACCATGAAAAAATGTACTGATTTGCGTTCCTGTATTGATATGCTCAGAGATATTCCCGGCCAGCTTGTCGAGACCGATATTGAAGCAGATCCTCATGCCGAAATATCGGGTGTTTACCGCTATGTTGGCGCCGGCGGAACTGTTATGCGTCCCACTAAACAGAATGGACCCGCAATGGTCTTTAATAATGTTAAGGGACATCCCGGCGCACGGGTATGCACCGGTATATTGGCAAGTCGTCAGAGAGTTGGCTATATTCTTAATGAAAAGCCCGAAAGACTCGGGTTTAAGCTAATGGAAGCCGTTTCCAATCCCATTCCTCCTGTGATTATTCCCAATGAACTTGCCCTCTGCCAGCAGGAAGTTTATTATGCCGATGATCCTGATTTCGATGTAAGAAAACTTGTTCCCGCTCCCACCAACACAGAGGAGGATGCTGGTCCTTACATAACCATGGGACTTTGCTATGCAACTGACCCCGAGACAGGGGAGAAGGACGTTACCATTCACCGTCTCTGCCTCCAGGGGAAGGACATAATTTCTATGTATTTTGTTCCGGGTGGACGTCATCTTGATATTTTCCGTGAAAAGTATGAAAAGATGGGTAAGCCTATGCCTATTTCCATTTCCATAGGCGTTGATCCCGCTATTTGTATTGCGTCCTGCTTTGAGTCTCCCACAACTCCCATTGGCTATGATGAGCTTCATTGCGCGGGCGGTCTTCGCGGGGAGCCTGTAGAGCTTACAAAGTGCCTCACAATCGATGAGCTTTGCATTGCCAACTCCGAGTATGTTCTTGAGTGCGAGCTTATTCCCGGCGAATATATACGCGAGGATGTAAATACCAACACCGGCTATGCTATGCCCGAGTTCCCCGGTTATATTGGCGCAGCCCTTCCTGCAGTCCCTGTTCTTAAGGTTAAGGCTGTTACAACACGCCATAATCCCATTATGCAGACTGTTATCGGTCCTTCCGAAGAGCATGTCAGTATGGCAGGTCTTCCCACCGAAGCAAGCATTCTTCTGATGGAAAAGAAAGCCCTTAATGATTTTGTTCAGAATGTTTACTGCGCTCCCTTTGGAGGCGGCAAATACGGTGCTGTCATTCAGGTTAAGAAGGTGGCTCCCATAGACGAAGGCAAGCAGAGACAGGCGGGTCTTATCGCCTTTGCGGCTTTTCGTGAACTGAAGCATGTCTTCCTGGTGGACGAGGATGTTGACCTTTTTGACATTAACGATGTTATCTGGGCAATGACAACCCGTTTCCAGGCCGATATTGACATGATTCCAATACCCGGTGTGCGTCTGCATCCCCTTGAGCCTTCCAGTGATCCCGCATATTCTCCTTCCTGCCGTCACCACGGCTGTGCCTGCAAGGCAATTTTTGACTGCACAGTGCCTTATGATTTGAAGGATAAATTTAAGAGATGTTCCTTTATGAACATAGATAAGGATAAGTGGGCCGATGTACTCTGATATCATCAAAGCCTCAGCTCAGTCCAAGGGACTTTGCGTTGAAGCTAAGGCTCAATATTTAGGCGAAGATATCATTGTCTCTGTAGGGGGCGGAACGCTGCATCATATCGGTGCGGTTTCTCTTGCGGTTTATGAGCACGAAAGGGACTCCGCAACGGTGAGCACCGTCTGCGTATATTCCCACAGAGATGACGCAGTTTCCTCATATTTTGCAAAGACAATTTCCCGGGAAATGAAATGCACCGTTTCCGTCTCTGCCGGAATACATGTTGACAATGCAAGTGAGGCTCAGATTGCGGAGCTTTCTATGCTCAGCCGAAAATGCTGTGATGAAATTCTGCGCTTATTAAAGGCAGGAGGAACATTATGAGAATTATAGTGGGCGTCTCCGGCGCAAGCGGAGTTTTGATGAGTAAAAAGCTTATTGAAACCCTCAAGGCAGAAACTGACTGCGAGATACATCTTGTTGTGACAGACTCTGCGGCGCAGACCTGGACTTTGGAATGCGGCAGCGATGTTTCCGAGTTATATAATCTTGCTGATGTGAACTATGAGCCATATGATATGGCGGCAAACATATCAAGCGGCAGCTTCGTAACCGACGGGATGATAGTTTTGCCTTGCAGTATGAAAACCCTTGCGGGAATTGTAAGCGGTTATACGGATAATCTCCTCCTGAGGGCGGCAGATGTATGTTTGAAAGAGGGTAGGAAAGTTGTCCTTTGTCCAAGAGAAACGCCTCTCAGCAAGATTCATCTGCGGAATATGTATGATGCAGCGGATTTTGGATGCACAATTATTCCTCCAATGCTGACATTTTATTCAGGCGCGGAAACGATGGATGAGCAGATAAACCATATTATCGGAAAAATTCTCCTGCAATTCGGCATCGTGCCACGCAGCTTCAAACAATGGGAAAATTAAAAAAATCCTCCGGATTTCCGGAGGATTTTTTTATTATAGCCTATGACTTAGAAAAGTCCGGTGATTTTACCGTTCTCGTCAACATCGATGTTCTCAGCAGCGGGAACCTTGGGTAGACCGGGCATGGTCATAATGTCACCGGTGAGTGCAACAAGGAAACCGGCACCTGCGGATACCTTGATGTTTCTGACGGTAATGGTGAAATCCTTGGGAGCGCCAAGCTTCTTTGCATCGTCAGAGAAAGAGTACTGAGTCTTGGCCATGCAAATGGGAAGCTTATCAAAGCCCAGAGCCTCAAGCTCCTTAGCCTGCTTTTTAGAGCCTGCAGTAAGCTCAACGCCGTTTGCATGATAAATCTTGGTAGCAATGTCATTAAGCTTTTTCTCAATGCTGTCTTCGGTATCATAGCTGAAGCTAAACTCGTTGGGCTGCTCGCAAAGACGCACAACCTCTTCAGCAAGAGCCTTACCGCCTTCGCCGCCCTTTGCCCAAACCTCGGACAGAGCAACATTAACGCCAAGCTCACGGCACTTATCTTCAACAAGCTTCAGCTCAGCTGCAGTGTCAGTGGGGAAGGCATTTATAGCAACAACGCAGGGGAGACGGAAGACATTCTTGATGTTATCAACATGCTGGAGGAGGTTGGGAAGACCCTTTTCGAGAGCTTCCAGATTTTCGGCATTAAGCTCTGCCTTGGGTACACCGCCGTGGTTTTTAAGAGCGCGGACAGTGGCAACAATAACAACAGCAGAGGGCTTGAGACCTGCCAGACGGCACTTAATGTCAAGGAACTTTTCTGCACCAAGGTCAGCACCGAAGCCGGCTTCGGTAACAGTGTAGTCAGCCAGCTTCATAGCCATCTTCGTAGCCATTACGGAGTTGCAGCCGTGTGCAATGTTTGCAAAGGGACCACCGTGGATAAATGCGGGAGTACCTTCAAGGGTCTGTACGAGATTGGGCTTGAGAGCATCCTTGAGAAGGGCGGCCATTGCGCCTTCTGCCTTCAGATCGTGAGCGGTAACGGGTCTTCCGTCATAGGTGTATGCAACAACCATGCGGCCAAGACGAGACTTCAGATCAGGAATATCAGCGGCAAGGCAAAGAACAGCCATGATTTCAGATGCGACGGTGATATCAAAGCCGTCTTCACGGGGAACTCCCTGCATGCGTCCGCCGAGTCCGTTAACTATGTTTCGGAGCTGACGGTCATTCATATCAACGCAGCGCTTCCAGGTAATTTTTTTAACATCAATACCGAGAGCGTTGCCCTGCTGAATGTGGTTATCAAGCATTGCTGCAAGCAGATTGTTGGCAGCACCGATAGCGTGGAAGTCACCGGTGAAGTGGAGGTTGATATCTTCCATGGGAACAACCTGCGCCCATCCACCGCCTGCGGCACCGCCCTTAACACCGAAAACGGGGCCAAGGGAGGGCTCGCGAAGAGCTACAAGGGTGTTCTTTCCGATTTTGCGCATAGCATCGGCAAGACCAACAGTTGTGGTGGTTTTTCCCTCACCGGCAGGGGTGGGGTTGATAGCGGTAACAAGGATAAGTTTTCCGTTGGAGCGATCAGACTCTTTCAGAAGAGCATAGTCAACCTTGGCCTTATAGCGGCCGTAAAGCTCCAGATATTTTTCATCAACGCCGGCAACCGCTGCGATTTCACCAATGGGTTTCATTTCGCAAGACTGAGCGATTTCAATATCAGTTTTCAAAGAAGATTTTCCTCCTTACTTCTTGAAATATGCAACTGCGGACTCAAAGAGCTTCATATCGTAGTTGCCAATAACATTCTTATAGAGGTTCTTGCCCACGCGCTCACTGTGACCCATCTTACCGAGGACACGACCATCGGGTGAGGTTATGCCTTCAATAGCAAAGATAGAGCCATTGGGATTAAATTCACCGTTAAAGGTTGCAGCACCATCCAGATCAACATACTGGGTAGCAATCTGTCCGTTTTCGGCAAGCTTTCTCACAAGCTCTTCGGAAGCAAGGAAACGACCCTCGCCGTGGGAGATGGGAACAGTGTATATCTCACCGGGCTTGGTTGCTGCAAGCCAAGGAGAAGCATTGGAGCAAATGCGGGTGCGAACAAGCTTGGACTGATGGCGTCCAATCACATTGTAGCTGAGAGTGGGGCAATTTTCATCAGTATCGATTATCTTGCCGAAGGGAACAAGACCCAGCTTAATAAGTGCCTGGAAGCCGTTGCAGATACCGAGCATAAGGCCGTCACGCTTATCAAGAAGTTCGGCAACCTGCTCTTTGATTGCGGGATTGCGGAAGAAAGCAGTGATGAACTTTGCGCTGCCATCAGGTTCGTCGCCGCCGGAGAAGCCGCCAGGGATGAAAATCATCTGGCTTTCGCTCATTTTGCGTGCAATATCCTCAATGCTGCGTGCAACATCATCAGCTGTAAGGTTACGGATGACTGCGATTTCTGCATCTGCACCGGCGGCTATAACAGCGCGGGCGGAGTCATATTCGCAGTTGGTGCCGGGAAATACGGGAATAAGAACCTTAGGACGGGCGGTCTTGATAATGGGGGAGGGACGCTCGTTCTTCTCGAAGGAGAACATTTCAAGATTTCCGGAAGCGGGTGCGGAGGTGGGATATATGCCGGAGAGAACAGCTTCATTTATATTGAAGAGCTCCTCAACGCCTGCACTGTCGCCGTCAAGGTCGATAACAGCTTCTTCGCAAGTTTCACCGATTTTGATGTATCCGAGAATATCAACTTCCTCAGTGAGCTCAGCGATAATAAAGCCGTAGAAGGGCTGATGCCAGAGACCGGCAAGAGCGCCGTTGGACTTAAATCCGATGCGGTTACCGAAGCTCATCTTCATAATAGCTTCGCCTGCTCCGTTTTCGATTGCCCATGCGGAGGCAACCTTACCGTCTGCATTAAGCATGTTGAAAATATCCCATGCGCCCTTGAGACCGTTGGCGGTCTGGTCGGGGCTTGCGATGAGGTAAACAGGGTTGCCGGATTTCTTAAATTCGGTGCTGATAACCTTGTCTGCCTTTACAGGTGCGATTGCGAAGGAGATGAGAGTGGGGGGGACATCCTTATCCAGGAAGGAGCCGGACATAGAGTCCTTGCCGCCTATTGCTGCAGCGTTGAGCTCAAGCTGAGCATCGAGAGCGCCGAGAAGGGCAGAGAAGGGCTTACCCCAACGGAGAGGCTCATTACGGAGCTTCTCAAAGAACTCCTGGAAGCTGAAGTATGCATCCTTATAGTCTGCGCCTGCAGCAACAAGCTTAGCCATAGAGGTGTAAACAGCGCTGTATGCACCAAGATAGGGGTCGCAGCTGAGCTGATCGGGGTCGCAGCCCCAAGCCATAATGCTTGCCTGTTCTGTTTTCTGTCCGGGAAGTACAGGGAAGAGGGCAGCCATAGCCTGAGAGGGAGAAGTCTGAGTTTTTCCGCCGAAGGGCATGAGAACGCTGCCTGCACCGATGGTGCTGTCAAAACGCTCAACAAGACCGCGACGGCTTGCGCACTTGAGAGAAGAAGCCATCTCGCGGAGGGACTCAAAGAGAGGGGCATCAAAATAGCTGCGGTCAGCTTCTGCAATTTCAACCTGTGTGTGCTTGGTAGCGCCGTTGGTATCAAGGAATGCACGGCTGAGGTCCGCAATAGTCTGACCCTTCCAGGTCATAACCATGCGCTCTTCTTCAGTGACAACCGCAACGCGGTAAGCCTCAAGGTTTTCTGCCTGTGCAGCTGCAATGAACTTATCAGCATCGGCGGCTTCTACAACAACAGCCATTCTCTCCTGAGACTCGGAGATTGCAAGTTCGGTGCCGTCAAGGCCGTCATATTTTTTGCGAACTGCATCAAGGTCGATGCGAAGACCTGCGGCAAGCTCACCAATTGCAACGGATACACCGCCCGCGCCGAAGTCATTGCAGCGCTTTATAAGACGGGTTACTTCGCTATTTCTGAAGAGGCGCTGAATCTTGCGCTCTTCGGGTGCATTACCTTTCTGGACCTCGGAAGCCATAGTCTGAAGGCTCTTGAGGTTGTGGCTCTTACTGGAGCCGGTTGCGCCGCCGATACCGTCGCGGCCGGTTCGTCCGCCGAGAAGTATGATAACATCACCGGGGGCGGGACGCTCGCGGCGAACATTATATGCGGGGGCCGCGGCAACAACCGCGCCGCATTCCAGACGCTTTGCAATGAAGCCGTCATGGTAGATTTCAGCAACATGACCGGTGGCGAGGCCAATCTGGTTACCGTAGGAGGAGTAACCGGCTGCTGCGGTCTGAGCAAGCTTACGCTGAGGCAGCTTGCCGGAGAGAGTTTTTTCAAGGGAAACACGGGGATCACCGCCGCCGGTTACGCGCATTGCCTGATGGACATAGGCACGTCCGGAGAGGGGGTCACGAATGCAGCCGCCTATGCAGGTTGCAGCGCCGCCGAAAGGCTCAATTTCGGTGGGGTGGTTATGTGTTTCGTTTTTAAACATGAGAAGCCAATCCTGCTCCTCGCCGTCAACTGTGGCGTTGACATGAATGGAGCAAGCGTTGATTTCTTCGCTTTCATCAAGCTCGGGAAGCATTCCGCGTTTTTTAAGAGTCTTGGCACCGATGGTGGCAAGATCCATAAGGGTCTGGGGACGTTTTGCAGCCTTTTCTTCGCCGTATACTTCAATGCGTGCCTCGAGATAGCGCTGATATGCATCTGCAATGGCACTGTCGTCAATCTTGACATTGTCAATATGGGTAGAGAAGGTGGTGTGGCGGCAATGGTCGGACCAGTAGGTATCAACAACGCGGATTTCGGTGACGCTGGGGTCACGGCCTTCTTCATCGCGGAAGTAGGCCTGGAGAAACTTGAGGTCATCAAGATCCATTGCAAGACCCATTTTGTCCAGGAGTGTGGCAAGACCTTCGTCATCAAGAGCAATAAAACCGCTTACAGTTTCAACGCGGTCGGGAGTTGCATACTCTGCGTCGAGAGTTTCGGGCATTTCAAGGCTTGCCTCACGGGACTCAACGGCGTTGATAACGTATGCTTTTACAGCATCTACATCCTTCTGAGTAAGCTCACCGTAGAGAGCGTAAACCTTTGCGGAACGAACGGTGGGGCGTTCGCCCTGGCTGAGAAGCTGGATGCACTGTGCGGCGGAGTCGGCACGCTGATCAAACTGACCGGGCAGAGGCTCTACTGCGAATACGGTATGTGCATCGGAAAGTTCGGCCTGAGCATAGACATTATCGAGCTGAGGCTCGGAAAATACGGTGGTGCGGGCATAATCGAAAAGCTCAGCATCGATGCCGGAAACATCGTAGCGGTTAAGGATGCGTACATCCTTCAGCGCGTCAAGGCCGAGAAAATTACGGCAGTCGGCAAGAAGACCGGCAGCCTCGGGAGCGAGACCGGGCTTTTTTTCAACAAATACTCTATATACCATATCTTATGCCTCCATTGCGCGCTTACCTATATCCTTGCGGTAATAGGCATTTTCAAAATGCACCTTTGCAACATTGTTGTAGGATTTTTCAACAGCCTCGGGAAGGGTGTCTGCGGTTGCAACAACGCCGAGAACTCTTCCGCCGTTGGTGAGAAGCTTACCCTCAGAGAGCTTTGCACCGGCAATATAAATCTCAGCATCCATATCTTCGTCACGGCTGATCTCAAATCCCTTCTTGTAGGAGAGGGGATAGCCTTCGGAAGCCATAACAACACAGCAGGCAGCTCCGCTGGAGAACTTAACTTCGGTTTCTTCAAGCTTTTCCTCGGAAACGGCACGCATAATGGTGAAGAGGTCGCTTTCGAGAAGGGGGAGAACAACCTGAGTCTCAGGGTCACCGAAGCGGCAGTTATATTCAATAACTTTTGGGCCGTTGGGAGTGATCATAAGACCGAAGTAAAGGCAGCCCTTGAAGGGACGGCCTTCTGCGTTCATTGCAGCAATTGTGGGGAGGAAGATTTCGTCCATGCAGCGCTGAGCAACAGCCTCTGTATAATAGGGGTTGGGAGCTATGGTACCCATACCGCCGGTGTTCAGACCCTCGTCGCCGTCGTGGGCGCGCTTATGGTCCATAGAGGAAACCATGGGTTTGACTACCTTGCCGTCGGTGAAAGCAAGAACAGAAACTTCGGGACCGGTGAGAAATTCTTCGATAACAACATTCAGACCGCTGTCACCAAACTTTTTGTCAGCCATCATTTCATGAACAGCTTCCTTTGCTTCCTCAAGGCTCTGAGCGATTATAACTCCCTTACCAAGGGCAAGACCATCAGCCTTAACAACAACGGGTGCGGTGAGAGTGTCGATATAGCTGCATGCGGATTCGATATCGGAGAAGGTTTCGTAAGCGGCGGTGGGAATGCCGTACTTCTTCATAAGGTTTTTGGAGAAAACCTTGCTGCCTTCAATGATTGCAGCCTTCTTATCGGGACCGAAGCAGGGAACGCCGGCTTCGGTGAGAGCGTCAACAGCGCCGAGAACCAGGGGATCATCGGGAGCAACTACTGCAAAATCAATAGCGTTTTCCTTTGCAAAGGCAACCATTCCGGGAATATCCTTTGCGTCAACGGAAACGCAGATTGCATCTTCAGCAATGCCGCCGTTGCCGGGAAGGCAATAAAGCTTTTCAATTTCAGAAGATTTTTTAAGGGCTTTGACGATTGCATGCTCGCGACCGCCGCCGCCTATTACCATTACTTTCATTTGAAAACCTCGTTTTCTTTAGTGATGGAAAAGACGCATTCCGGTGAATGCCATCACGATGCCGTATTTGTTGGCGGTATCGATAACATGGTCGTCACGAATGCTGCCGCCGGGCTGTGCTATGTACTGAACGCCGCTCTTGCGTGCGCGTTCAACATTGTCGCCGAAGGGGAAGAATGCATCGCTGCCGACGGAAACGCCGCTCATAGTGGCAATCCATTCCTTTTTCTCTTCGCGGGTGAGAACTTCAGGCTTAACCTTGAAGTTTTCCTGCCATACGCCTTCTGCGAGAACATCTTCGTATTCATCGGAGATATAAATATCGATGGCATTGTCGCGGTTTGCGCGGCGGATACCGTCTACAAACTGGAGACCAAGCACTTTGGGATGCTGACGAAGCATCCAGTTATCAGCCTTGCTGCCTGCAAGACGGGTGCAGTGAATACGGCTCTGCTGGCCTGCGCCTACGCCGATAGTCTGACCGTTCTTGACATAGCAAACAGAGTTGGACTGAGTGTACTTAAGAGTGATAAGGCTGAGAAGCAGATCGTGCTTTGCCTCAATGGGAAGCTCCTTATTTTCGGTAACGATGTTGGAAAGAAGTTCTTCATTGATTTCAAAGCTGTTATAGCCCTGCTGGAAGCCGATGCCGAAGATATGGCGTTTCTCAATGGGGTCGGGCTCATAGTCGGGATCGATCTGAACTACATTGTAGCCACCTTTCTTCTTTCCACGGAGGATTGCAAGAGCCTCGTCGGTGTATGCGGGAGCGATAACACCGTCGGATACTTCCTTGAGAAGGTAGCGTGCGGTTGCCTCGTCGCAGGTATCGCTGAGGGCAGCCCAGTCGCCGTAGGAGCAGAGACGGTCAGCGCCGCGTGCCTTAATGTATGCACATGCGATGGGGGAGGTATCCAGACCATCTGCGAAATAAATCTGCTTTTCAACATCGGTGAGGGGAGTGCCGAGAGCAGCGCCGGCGGGGGAAACATGCTTGAAGGATGCTGCTGCGGGCAGACCGGTTGCCTTCTTGAGAGCCTTTACAAGCTGCCAGGAGTTGAGAGCATCCATAAAGTTAATATAACCGGGCTTGCCGTTGAGAACGGTCAGAGGAAGTTCTTTGCCGTTATCCATATAAATCTTAGAGGGCTTCTGATTAGGGTTGCAGCCGTATTTCAGTTCAAGTTCCTGCATCGTTTAAGCCTCCTGGTGTTTGTTGATGATAACAGTCTCGCTTTCGCCGCTTGCAATATCAATGCATCTTACAAAGAGAGAAACCTTGTTATCTGCGTTAAGAGCGTTCCAGACTTCCTTTGCGAGGGTATCTGCGTCGGTATCGTTTACGATAACCTCGCGGGGCTCACCGTAGAAGGAGGGAAGAGGCTCTGCGTTTTCCTGATAGGTGTGGATGAAATGTCCCTGACCTGCAATAGGATTCTCATAGCCAAAGAAATAACGGCGGTTGGAGGAAGAATCTCCGTTTGCGCTCTTCAGAATGGAGAGTGCGTAGCTGCCGTCCTTATGGAGAATACCGGAAATGCGGGGAGTCCAGTTGGGACCATCGGGTTCAAAGGTGCGCTTGCGAAGACTCTGTGCAAAGATTTCGCCGGCAAGAACGCCGTCGCGTACGGTGTCGGTCTGGTCGCCGTTGGTAACGATAAGCTCATCGCCAACCTTGCGAACAGGATGATAGATAATGAGGGAAGGATCGGTCATCTTGCTCTCGTCAAAAGCCTTGGTGCGGATGCCGTCTTCGGTAAGCTCAAAAATGCGGTTGCGGCTGTTTTCGCTGCGACCCATGATGAAATAAACAACTACACTTTTTTTGCCGTCAGTGGTTTTGCCAAGCATAATTCCGCGGCCGGGATAGGGATGTGCCTTCAGTATTTCAAGAAAATTCTGCATTATAATTCTTACTCCTTTATAATCACGGTGCGTCCTTCAACGCTGAGTCTTCCTTCACAGAAGAGGGAAACGGATTTGGGAAGTATTTTCCACTCAGCATTTTCCATAATTCTTCTCTGCAGAGTTTCAGGTGTATCGTCATGCTTAACTTCAACAGCTTTCTGCATGATTATAGGACCGGCATCGCACTCTTCGGTGACAAAATGGCAGGTAGCGCCTGAGAGCTTAACGCCATATTCGAGAGCCTTCTCGTGGACGTGAAGTCCGTAAAATCCCTTTCCGCAGAAGGAAGGGATAAGAGCGGGATGAACATTCATAATGGCGTTGGGATATGCTTTGATAAGTTCCTCTGTGAAAATAGTCATAAAACCGGCAAGGACAACAAGGTCAATATTGAGCTCTTTAAGCTTATCAACATAGGCTATAGTCATCTCGCGTGCATCTGCATAGTCTTTGCGCGCAATTACGTATGCGGGAATGCCTGCGTTTTTTGCTCGTTCGATTGCGTATGCAGAGCTTTTAGAGGCAATCACGGCGGCAATTTCGCCGCCGATGATTTCTCCGCGATTCTGAGCATCAATAGGCGCCTGCAGGTTGGTACCGCCGCCGGAAACAAGAACAGCGACTCTTACCACAGGATGACCCCCTCGCCTTCAACGCATTCGCCGAGGATGTAAGCATCCTCAACGGCGGAGACGGCTTTCTCAGCGTCAGTTTTATCAACGATTACGCACATGCCAACACCCATATTGAAGGTATTGAACATATCGCGCTCAGGAATATTGCCGGTTTCGGCAATTTCGGTGAACAGGGGATGAATGCGGACATCGTCCTTCCTGATCTTTGCGGCAACGCCCTCGGGCAGGGCTCTGGGAATGTCCTCATAGAAGCCGCCGCCGGTTATATGGGCGCAGGCCTTGATGGAAACCAGCTCGCTGATTGCAAGAATGTCCTTAACATAAATGCGGGTGGGAGTGAGCAGCTTTGCGCCTAGTTCACCTGCAAGAGCTTCCTCGCCGAATACTTTGCGGACGAGAGAGAAGCCGTTGGAGTGAACACCGGAGGAGGGGAGAGCAATGATGACATCTCCAGCCTTAACGGAAGCAGTGTCGAAGATTTTTTTCTTGTCAACAATGCCCACTGCAAAACCTGCCAGATCATAGTCGTCTTCGGGCATCATACCGGGATGCTCAGCGGTTTCGCCGCCGATAAGGGCACAGCCGGACTGAACACAGCCTTCGGCAACACCGGAAACGATCTCGGCGATTTTTTCGGGGAAGTTTTTGCCGCATGCGATATAGTCCAGGAAGAAAATGGGCTTTGCACCGCAGCAGATAATATCGTTGACACACATTGCAACACAATCGATACCGATGGTATCGTGCTTGTCCTGCAGCATTGCAATCTTCAGCTTGGTGCCGACACCATCGGTGCCGGAAACGAGAACGGGTTCTTCCATACCGGCGATGGAGGGGATGAACATGCCGCCGAAGCCGCCGATATCGTCGGCAACACCTTGAATCTTGGTGCGTGCAACATGCTTTTTCATAAGTTCAACTGCTTTGTAACCTGCGGTGATATCAACGCCGGCAGCAGCGTAGGAAGCAGAAAATGATTTATCCATAGTTTATTCTTCTCCAGTCCAGCAATAGGTGCAGATTTTATCTTTGGTGAGTCCGATGGATTCAATAAGGCCCTCAAGTGTCTGGTACTCAAGGGAGTTGAATCCAAACTTATTGCAGATGCAGCAGCGGAGGTTTTTGCCTCGCTCAGTTCTGCCGTTGGAATATTCGGGAATGTGCTTGTCGCCCTCTTCGCCTTCGAGTTCTCTTATAACGCGGCGTGCTATAAGTTCAAGGTCTCCGTTGCTTCTGGAGAAATTGAGATATTTGCAGCCATACATAATGGGAGGACAGGCACTTCTCATATGAACTTCTTTTGCGCCGTTGTCATAAAGGAAATCAACGGTTTCCTGAAGCTGAGTTCCGCGAACGATACTGTCATCAATGAAAAGAAGCTTCTTGTCCTTGATAAGGTCATGAACAGCAAGCATCTTCATTTTTGCAATGTGATGACGTACTCTTTCGCTGGAGGGCATAAAGCTTCTGGGCCAGGTGGGAGTATATTTGATGAAGGGTCTGCTGAAGGGAAGCTTACGCTCGTTGGCATAGCCGATTGCGTAGGGAATACCTGAATCGGGAACACCGCAGACAGCATCAATATTTTCGGCAAGACCGTGTTCAAGGTCAAACTTTGCCATTTCAGCGCCGCCTCTTGTGCGTATGGCTTCAACGCTGTCTCCTTCATAATGGCTTGTTGGATAGCCGAAATATGTCCACATAAATGCGCAGAACTTTTCGGTTTTTCCCGGAGCCAGGAGCTGATTTACACCGTCGCAGCTGATTTCAACGCATTCGCCGGGGCCGAGGGAACTATAGTCGGAATAGCCCATCTTAGAGTAGGAGAAAGACTCAAATGCAACGCAATAGCCGTCTTCGCTCTTGCCGAGCATAACGGGGAGGCGTCCGTATTTATCTCTTGCAACTATAAGTTTTCCTTCATCATTAATGATGAGAATTGTTGCAGAACCATCTACTTTATCCTGAACGAATTTAATTCCTTCAGCAAATGTAGGCTGGCTGTTAATCATTGAAGCAATGATTTCAACCATGCTTACACGGCCTTTGGAATGGGCTTCAAGATGACCTCTGCAAATGGTAAGATACTCTTCCTTGAGCTGCTCTATATTATTTACGGCACCGATTACGCACAGAGAATAAGCTCCGTGACGGGAAAAAAGCACCAAAGGCTGAGGGTCAAGGTCGCTAATGCAGGCTATGCAGGCAGTTCCATGCATTTCCTCAACATCCTTTTCGAACTTGGTGCGAAAAGGGGTATTTTCAATGCTGTGGATACTGCGCTGGAATCCAACTTCGTCATTCCAGGCTGCCATACCTGCGCGTCTTGTTCCAAGGTGGCTATGGTAGTCAACGCCGAAAAATACATCCATAACCACGTCGCGGTTAGATACCGCTCCGAAAAAGCCGCCCATTATGCAAAGAACAGCTCAGAGAGAGTCATGGGATCGATGTATTCGCCGTCCTTGTAAACTCTCATGTTACCGGATGCGATCTCGTCGATGAGAATAACTTCTTCACCGACATAACCGAACTCGAACTTAATGTCATAAAGTTCCATACCGCGGTCAGCCAGCTCCTTGGCAACGATACGGGTGATGACCTGAGCCTGCTCCTTCAGAGAGTCATACTGAGCGTCGCTCATAACGCCGAGAGCAACAAGTGCATCCTTGGTAACCAGAGGATCGCCCTTTTCGTCATCTTTGAAGGTGGTTTCAACATAGTCGGGCAGGGGAGCGCCGGACTCGATGTACATACCGTAACGGCGGATAAAGCTGCCAACGGCGCGGCGGCGGCAGATAACCTCAAGGCCCTTGCCGAATACTCGTGCGGGAAGAACCTCCATGGTGCAGTCGTCAAGGTTTGCATTGACATAGTGGGTCTTGATTCCTGCTTCGCGGAGCTTCTCAAAGAAATATACACTCATCTTCAGGTTTACAAGACCAACGCCGTCAATAGTGAGACCAACGCTGTTCTCGCCGGGATCAAAAACGCCGTCCTTGCCGGTGCAGTCGTCTTTGAACTTAAGAAGATAATTGCCGCTCTCAAGAGCGTAAACATTCTTGGTTTTTCCAGTGTAAACGAGTTTCATATTTTACCTCCAAATTAGTTTTTATATTTATTATTAATTTCTTCATCTTTAGCAAGAACCTCTGCCTTTGCCTGTTCGCGTGCTGCGTCCAGCTTGGCGGAAAGTTCTTCGTCTGCAACTGCAAGAATCTGCATTGCCAGAATTGCGGCGTTCTTTGCACCGTCTATAGCGACGGTTGCAACGGGGATGCCGGAGGGCATCTGAACGGTTGCCAGAAGCGCGTCCATTCCGTCAAGGACGGAGGATTTGCAGGGAATGCCGATAACGGGAAGGGTGGAGTTAGCGGCAAGAGCGCCTGCAAGATGTGCTGCCATACCAGCTGCGCCGATAAGAACACCGAAGCCGTTTTCTCGGGCGGTGGAAGCAAAAATTCTTGCTTCATCGGGGCAGCGGTGAGCGGAAAGCACTCGAACCTCAAAGGGCACAGAGTATTCCTGAAGCACCTTGATTGCTTTTTCTACTACGGGCAGGTCGCTTGCGCTGCCCATAACAATTCCGATTTTTTTCATATGTGTTTCCTCCATAAAAAACAATAAGGGCAGACCAATCCACTATAATTTTTATGGATGGTCTGCCCAGGCGGTCGGCTATTTTATGACGTACAGCTCCCTGTGGTATCGCCCACTTCCGCCAGTCACTGTACAAGCGATATTTACTTTATTTATTATAATAGTGAATATAAAAAGTGTCAATTGAAAAATCGACTATTTTTGAGTAAAACTCAGCAAAAATATCATAAATTTTCCACATCATTTTTATTGTAAATCAGCTCTTTAATATTGCCAGCAAGGGAATTTCTGTTGTTTTCATTTACATTAATTACCATCGCATCGCTGCGCAGTTTCAGCTCGTTAATCCAGGATGGAGCATCAAGGCGCAAAATGGCTATAACATTGACGGGAGAGGAGAAAGCTCTCTCGACAGTAAACCTGAGATTTTCGCAGGAAGCCTCGAATTTGCCGAGCTCATCAATGACAATTAAATCGGCGTTAAAATCAATGAGCCCGGGCGCAAATTGATTAAATGTTTCGTAATTTATAGCATAGGAGTCATTTTCCCATTTAACAGCGCAAGCGCTTACTTCGCCGTCAAGGCTACGTATTTGCAGCTGTCTGCACGAAGAGGCTCTGTCATCAAACTCGCTTATAAAACCGGAGATACTGCCTTTATGGTTTTTAATGATTTTATTGAGCAGTGTAGATTTTCCACAGTGCCTGGGCCCGGTAAGTATGATGTTCATTTATCCAATTCGCCTTCAATCCAGTTGAGAATATCCCTGTATACCTCATCCCGATTTAGTTCGTTGAGCATCTCGTGTCTGCCGTCGTGGTAAAGTTTAACAGCAACATCCTTCATTCCTGCGGCGAGAAAGCTCTTATAAGCCCGCAGTACACCTTTTCCGTTTTCACCGACAGGGTCTGCATCTCCGGACATGAAATATACGGGAAGAGACTTGTTCATGCGCTTAACGTTTCGTTCCTTGGTGATAAATTCAATGCCGCACATCATATCATGGAAAAGGCTTGCAGAGGGGATATAACCGCAGAGAGGATCTTCAATATACTTGTCAACTTCTGCTTCGTCGCGGCTTATCCAGTCGGAGATAGTTCTGGGAGTATCAAAACCATCGTTATATTTGCCGAAAGCAATGTTGTTCAGCATTTCGCTCCTGAACTTACCGCCGTTCTTTTTGATTTCAATGCTGCTTAAAAGCTTACCTCCCAGAACGAGAGCTTTGGGCTGCTGACCTGTGCCGGAGAGTATAACTCCGTCAAGGCCGCTTCTGAAGTAGATTATATAAGTTCTTGCAAGAAAGCTTCCCATGCTGTGACCAAAGAGAAAGTGGGGGATACCGGGAAATTCCTCGGCAGCAATATCATGAAGCTTGCGCATGTCCTCAACTGCAATTTCCCAACCGCCGTTATCTGCAAAGAAACCGAGTTCGGACTCATCATTCAGGCTTCTTCCGTGGCCAAGATGATCGTTTGTATAAACAACAAAGCCGTGTTCGGCAAGAAAGGAGGCAAAACCATCATATCTTGCAGAGTGTTCGGCAATTCCGTGGGCTATCTGAACGATGCCTCGCGGAGTGTCTTGAGGAATAAAGCGGCGGACATAAATATTTGTTCTTCCGTTGCTTGAGGGGAAAGTAAACTCTTTAAGTGTCGGCATAAAAATACCTCCTTGTAGTGGACGCAATGAAATGATATTATATATTACACAAACAATTATATTTTAGAAATAATGCTTCGTCAATACAGATGTGGGGGGTTAAGCTTATGAACGATTATGTTATTGCGCTTGATCAGGGAACAACAAGCTCAAGAGCCATAATTTTTGACAGATTTGGCGGAATAAATTCTGTAGCTCAATATCAGTTTCCCCAGATTTACCCTAAACCGGGCTGGGTAGAACATGATCCGAAGGTTATCCTTTCCTCTCAGTTCAGAGCCCTTGCCGCAGCGTTTGAAAAAAGCGGATTGTCTGCTGCCGATATAGCGGGAATTGGCGTTACAAACCAGCGTGAGACAACGGTCGTATGGGATAAATATACAGGAGAGCCTGTATATAATGCAATTGTTTGGCAATGTCGCCGCACTGCGGGAATGTGTGAAAAGCTCACTTCGGACGGCTTGGGGTCATATGTTAGGGATAAGACGGGACTTCTTATCGATGCTTATTTCTCGGGTACGAAAATTAAATGGATTCTCGACAATGTCAGTGGTGCAAGGGAAAGAGCCGAGAGGGGAGATCTTCTCTTCGGAACAATTGATACATGGCTTATCTGGAATCTTACGGGCGGAAAAGTCCATGTGACTGACTACACCAACGCCAGCCGCACCATGCTATTTAATATAGATTCATTAACGTGGGACGAAACCTTGTGCAGACATTTGGGAATTCCTATGTCTATGCTTCCCCAGCCGGTACCTAATTCTATGGTTTACGGAAAGGTTGTTCCCGGTATCCCGGGGCTGATGGCTCTTGCAGGCACACCTATTTGCGGGATTGCAGGCGATCAGCAGGCAGCTCTCCTCGGTCAGGGATGCATCAATCCCGGCGATGCCAAAAATACATACGGCACAGGCTGCTTCACCCTTCTTAATGCGGGAGAAAGGTCTGTTCGTTCTGTTTCCGGACTGCTTACAACGGTTGCCTGGTCAATTAACGGTAAAACAAATTATTGCATAGAAGGCAGTGTTTTCAATGCAGGAAGCAGTATTCAATGGCTTCGTGATGAACTGGGGCTTATCGGCACCAGTCAGGAAGTAAGCGATCTCGCTGAAACTGTTAAAGATAACGGCGGAGTTTATGTTGTGTCCGCGTTTACCGGACTTGGTGCGCCTCATTGGGATATGTATGCTAGAGGCGCGATACTTGGTTTGACAAGAGGATGCACAAAAGCTCATATAGCAAGAGCTACATTAGAGGGAATTGCGTATCAGGTTAAAGACCTTCTTGATGCAATGGAGGTTGATTCCGGTAAGCCGCTTCAGGTTCTCAAGGTTGACGGCGGCGCTTCAGTGAGTGATGTTATGATGCAGTTCCAGGCGGATATTCTCCACAAGCCGATAGACAGACCTCAGATGGTTGAAACAACTGCATTCGGAGCTGCTTTTCTTGCAGGACTTGCAACAGGAGTCTGGAGCGATATTTCCGATATAAAAGATCTCAGAAAATCTCAGCGGATTTTTGAGCCTCGTATGCCCCGGGAAGAAGTGCAGAAATACCTTCACGAATGGAAGAAGGCTGTTGAGCGTGCCTCTGCCTGGTCAGATGAATAATTATGCATAAAATTATCCACACATAATTGTGTGGATAATTTTTGTTTATGTAATAAATTGCAAGAAGGAAGCAATACCTATTCCGAGATAATTGCCAATTGCGTAACCTAGAATTCCGCAAATAAGACCAGAAAGAATAACATCCTTATTTTTCATGGCATTAGCAGCAGAGGGGATAAATGCGGGTCCGTATATTCCTGCGACAGAGGTTATCAGGGCAGTGTCGGAATCTATCTTGAAAATTTTAGCAAGAACAAGATGGAATGCAGCGCAGCCGAACTGAACCACGAAAAACATCAGAAGAAGCATCAATGTATTAGCTGTTATTGAAGAAAGGTCGAAGCTCATACCCATTGCAACAGAGAAAACATAGATTAGATATTGTCCTGCGTTATAAGAGCCGGGAAGGCTGCGTACTTTTTTGAAAAAAGAAAATACAAGCCCCAAAGTGCTTACGCCGATCATAACGAAGATAATATTTGTTGCGTTTCCGCTGACAAGCCAGGAAAATCCAAGGGAAATTAAAACACATAGTACAGAGAGCAAAACGGCGGGAACTCTTTTCAGCAGCAGCTTGAAGGTGAAATTCATTTTTTCATCACTGAAGGAACTTTCCAGATTTGATTCAAGTTCCTTGTCTGCGACATGAAGGCTGCTGTCAAAGGAGGGGAGTACCTTTCTGTAAAGCTTAGGAATCACAGAAAGCAGAAGCATAAAATATATGCCTCCTACTATCATATCAGCTGTATTGGAATGGATGATGGTGTTTTGGGGTACACCAAGGGCGAGTCCGATCGCCATAAGATTAGGAGTTCCACCGGTGTAAAGACCTATCATCATACCGCTTATCTTGCTTGCATCGGGTACAACATTTTTGAAAGTGAGGAATGCTATGATGCTTACAACAGACACCGAAACGACCATTAGTATAAAGGAAATAAGGGCAGGTCTTGCAAGTTTTTTTAATGCCTGGAGGTTCGCGGAAAATAGAACAAGGGGGATTGCTATGGGAATACACAGCTCAGAAATGGTTACTGCGACAGATGTGTCCTCCAACACAAAGCTTAGAAGAAAGCCGCACAAATAGCATGTGAATACAGGACCGAGCATATTTAAGAATTTATAGTGGTCGCTCAACAAAACCATAACGCGGGGTAAGAAAAGAATTATCAGAATAAGAACAACGGTTCCCATAACAGCACCTCCTTTTAAGGAGGATTATATACCCATTCTATCCCAGAATCAAGTTAAGATCATATTAAGCCCAATTTTCTCAGTTCGTTTTTCAGTATATCAAGCTTATCATCGGAGAGCCTGACCAGCGGAAGGCGCAGCTCTCCTCTGTCGCGTCCCACAAGTTTCATAGCGGTTTTAATGGGAATTGGGTTTACATCGATAAACAGAGTATCGCATAATGTGGAATATTTTTTGTATATATCAAAAGCTGCTGAGTAATCGCGATTTAATGAAAGATCACATATTTTTTTGACTTCCATAGGAAGAATATTGGACATAACGGAAATTACACCTTTGGCACCGATGCTCATCAGCGGAACTGTGTTGTCATCGTTGCCGCTCCACACATTCATATCACCTTCGCACTGACAAAGGATTTTGCTTATTAAGGAAATATTTCCTGAAGCCTCCTTTGTGCCGTTTATATTGGGATGACGCGCCAAAGCCTTGTAGCAATCAATGTCTATACCCACTACAGTTCTTGAAGGGACATTATAAAGGATAAGCGGAATTTCTATTCCGTCAGCAATTTTAAGAAAGTGGGATTTTAAACCGGCGGAGGATGTCTTGTTATAATACGGTGGAGTCATTAGGAGCGCATCCGCTCCGGATTCTTTTGCTATTTTACCTTTTTGAAGACAGGAAGCGGTATTGTTTCCACCAATTCCTACAATCACTTTAATTCTGCCTTTGCATTTTTGGACAGAAAAATCCACGAGCTGTGCATACTCGTGGATTTCTAATGTAGCATTTTCACCTGTTGTTCCTGCAACGGTTATAGCAGTGATTCCGTTTTCAATTTGAAAATCTATCTGACGGCTTAATGTTGGATAATCAATACCATCTGCGCAGAAGGGAGTTATGATGGCAGTACATGCGCCTTCAAATAATGGAGTTTTCAGAAAATGCTCCTTTCAGACATTTACTTTTTGGTTATATACCCCTGATCGCAAAGAAGCTCGGCCAGCAGAACGCCGCCGCCTGCTGCTCCGCGAAGAGTGTTGTGGCTGAGGCATACGAATTTATAATCATACTGACTATCCTCTCTCAGACGTCCGAGAGAGATTGCCATTCCGCCTTCCATATTTCTGTCTACACCGGTCTGAGGGCGGTTGTCTTCTTCAAAGTAATTGAGAAACTGCTTGGGTGCAGTGGGAAGATTATTGAGCTGAGGTATTCCTTTGAATTCTTTCCAGAGCTTTATTATTTCGTCTTTCTCGGGCTTTTTCTCAAAACTTGCAAAAACGGCGGCGAGATGTCCGTTGGTGACGGGGACACGGATGCACTGAGCGGTGATAGAGGTGCCCTCATCTTTCTTGATAACACCATCTTCAACCTTGCCCCATACTTTGAGAGGCTCCTGCTCACTCTTTTCTTCCTCACCGCCTATGTAGGGAATTACGTTGTCAATCATTTCCGGCCAGGTTTCAAAGGTTTTGCCTGCTCCGGAAATTGCCTGGTAGGTGCAGGCGAGTACCTTGGTAAGGCCGTATTTTTCGCGAAGGGGACTGAGAGCGGGGACATAGCTTTGGATTGAACAGTTGCTTTTTACGGCAATAAAGCCTCTTTTTGTTCCAAGACGCTTGCGCTGAGCGTGAATAACCTCGAGGTGCTCAGGGTTAACCTCGGGAATGATCATTGGTACATCATCGGTCCAGCGATGGGCGCTGTTATTGGATATTACAGGGCATTCAAGTTTTGCGTATGCTTCCTCAAATTTTTTGATTTCATCCTTGTTCATATCAACTGCGCAGAACACAAAATCCACATCTGCAGCAATTTCTTCCATATCAGCGACAGCGTTCTTTACGACTATAGACTTAAACTGTTCAGGCATAGGCGTTTCCAGTGCCCATCTGTTTCCCGCGGCTTCTTCATAGGTTTTTCCTGCACTGCCTGCACTTGCGGCAATAACCTTAAGATCAAACCATGGATGACCGTCCATTAGAGAGACAAAACGCTGGCCAACCATTCCGGTTCCACCTATAATTCCAACCTTATATTTAACCATAATGCCCATCCTTTCCGACTGCAGCCGTTTTAATAATATGATGATTGCCGTGAGAATATTACATCCGACAAATTACTTGATAATATAATATAATTATTGTATAATCAACAGAACGGATTTCAATCTGATTTTCGTATTATAGCACCACAGTTCTGTAATTTCAATGAGGATTTAGTGATTTAATGAATAAACGAGTTTTAATAATAGCTGCCGCCGTAATTACAGCTGCTGCGCTTTTGTGCGGAGCTGCTTACGCTGCATCGACAATATATATAAACAGTGCTTCGGGTGCTTATGACGGACCAATAAGCTCTTTGTTTGCCTTGGGTGGAGACGGAGTATCCCGTCTCGATTCAAATAATGTTACCGCGCTTACTGCTGATGGAATTGTTGATGTTTCCCACAATGCAGCCGCCCCTGCACCTACCCCCACTCTCACGCCTACACCCACACCTACACCTACACCTACTCCTACTCCTACGCTTACACCCCCACCTACACCCACACCCACACCTACACCTAC
>JAZSRY010000045.1:0-22047 GCA_045538735.1 Oscillospiraceae bacterium | reverse complement strand
ATTGGGGGATTAATGCTTTCCAAGAGCTCTTTTGTCTTTAGCGCGAACTGCATGCTGACTCTTTTCGACCAACTAATAAACACTGTCATCGCATTTTCTCCTTGGCTATCAAATACTATGAAGATAATTAGGAATTATCCTATACTCTTGAGTGAAGGGCAAGCATGAGTTCTATTGGCATATATACATAAATGCTTAAGAATAGCCTCGTACATACAATGGATCTGTATTGGGTATCATTATCTGCACACCCATTAAATTAGGCACATACTAAACATGTCACTTTAAAACACAGGCCAAATAATTATTATTTTCTAAAGGAGAACATATGAAGTTAGAAAAAGATCGTCCATCAATCCCTACCACCACATTTAGTACAGAACATGTTATTTCGCTTATGGACATATATTTGAGGGAGTGGGAGCATCGCGATACTCTTTTGTGGTCTCAAGTATTTAAGCTTTTCTATGCAAATCTGATCATAATTGTCTTGCCTAACATAGCAGGATTTCTGGACATAGAGCTACCTATGATAAACACAAAAGCCTTTCCCATATTGGGCATAGTTGTTTCAATCATATTTTTATATGTCGCACTTGGCTATGCAGTAAGATTAAGAGCCTGCAGTCTTACATATGAATTAATCATGCATATGCTAAATTCCAAAGAGCACGAACGCATATCAATAAAAGACCGTGATAAACTTCCTGGCGCGTGGTGGTTTTCACCTCCACTGGCCACAGTGCTAATAACAGCTATGTTTGTTTCTTTGATCGCCCTCTCTACAATTATGCTGATTATTATGTAATGCTAACATATCAAAATAGGAACGCTTTCAAATACTTTCATATACTAAAGGACGGTCTGCTGTTTATTCATTGTCCACCGCTCTTTAACTGTCAAGTATAAAAGCAAGACTGGTAAAACCATTGGTAAACGTCCTATACCTTTTCACGGAATCGGTTGTTTTACCAGAAAGAGCAACAAAGTCATTTAAAGCTACGCCATAGAGATTGTGGCTTTCCCCCTTGCCAAAATTTTACAAAGGGCAGCTGCCATTTTCTGCAAATAACCAGCCAAATTCATTTATTCACCTTAAAGATTAATATCTTATGCGTGTATATCATTACGCTCTGTAGGAGCCGCACATTGGCTGCTCCTACAGAGCGTAATGATTATAACGAAAATGACATTTTATTCCTTGGATGGTTTTGTGCCAATAATGCGGTTTGCTGGCGAGTTGACACGTGGGTATAGATCTGTGTTGTTGAAATAGAACTGTGCCCAAGCAATGATTGTATGTAGCGAATATCGACGCCTTCCTCTAGAAGTGAGGTTGCAAATGTATGACGAAACATGTGGGGCGTTACATGTAATGACTTATCAATTTGATTGATATACTTACTTATGATACGTCGTACCGACTGAGATAAGAGCGGATAGCCGCGATTATTTATGAGCACGTTGCCGCAAAGGTTTATCTCTTGCAAAAACTCATTGCAATATTTACCCATAAGTTTGACAATCGCTGGCGTGTTAATTTGAATCATCCGTTCTTTTCGCCCCTTTCCGTTTATGGTAATTCTCATCGTTTGCTGGTCTAGGAAGAAATTTTCTTTGCTCAGCTCGCATAATTCCGAAACTCTCATCCCAGTGGAAAACAATAGTTCGAGCACTACAATATCACGCAGCACCCACTTACTGCCACTTTCATATGAACTATACGCGCTTTCAAGTATAGCTTTGATTATCGCTTCAGGTATCACCCGCGGCAGTTGCTTTGGCGTATGTATTTTTACACGAAACTTATCAAATGGATTTTCATCCAACAATTCATTAATTTCAAGTTCCCTGTAGAAGGCTCTGACAGTAGCCATTTTTCGTTTAGCAGTACGCGGGGAAAAATTTTGATTTAGATGTTTTGTATATTGACTCAAAAGCTCTTTATCTACTTTTCCTTCTCCAGTAAACTCACAAAACTGTTTCAAATCAATTCTGTAAGCTTTTACTGTGTGATGCGACAGCCGTTTCTCATGCTCCGCCATATCAACATACCATTCAACGAACGTTAAAAGTGATTTCATAGTAAACCTCCATAATAAAATGATTTCTATTTTATTATGGAGGTTTACTGTTGTGATGTCTATTTAATCATCACAACATTTAGTTGATTTTGATATACATAAATTCTATACTGAAGCATACAGAGCTTTCGAGCTTACGGCAGCTTAAACCATAAAGGTTTGCTGTGACATTCTGCCCATCCAACAGGCAATGCTCGTAATTTACTAGAGCATGCCACAACTAGAGAACACAGGGGGTGACTCTTTCATCATAAATGTGGCATCATAACATCAAGAAAGGAAAAAACATAAACATGCCTGATAGTCACAAATTACTGGAGGATATTATAGAGGCTGACAATCTTCCTCCCTTTTCCGAGAGGCAGTGGGATGCCCTGTGCGGGGATACTGAAATGACTCAGGAAATGTATAATGAAATACTTGACCTGTGCTGCGAGCATACTAGTTTCGCAGAGTATTATGAGATACGGCAGAGTTTTCCCGCATTCAATGGAGCTCACAATAAGCACTTTGCAGAAAAGTATGGATTTGTGCCGACGGGGAAATTTGGAGGTATCCTGGAATTTGAGCAATTCGATTTCATCCTCAAAAAGAGCTTCCAAGAATACGGCATTGACATTGATGATTGCCGCATTATGGGATTTCTCAACGAGGTGTGTCAGTGAATACAGCTGCGCGCCTGATACCAAGCAACAATATCAACTCTCTGATGCGCTCCATGTAGCCTATGATGCTACACTTTTGTAGCCCACCAGGCTATCGAAACCATATCCAAAACCTCATATAATCAAAGCAAGGCCACACCCGGCCTTGCTTTGAACCTTTCAAATTGCAAACACATTCATCAGGCACATTCCCATTGTCTCTGCGAAAGTGGAAGCCATACAGCAACTGCGCTATAGTCCGTAATAAGGATGCGACAAACAGGATGCTGTAAGCATCGGGCAGCTCCCGATGTGGCCATGATCGGCAATGGTGAGATACTCCTGTTCAGTCACAGTCCGAGCGAGATGAAACCGTCGCAGACAATGAGAGCAGCCGACAGAGATCCTGCCGGGGGTGAGATTCCCGTGGAGCCGATAAGCTGTCGGCCACTTGATGATTTCCCTTACTCGCCGGGGTGTCGTGGACAAATAGGCAATCAGACATAATCAGCCAGACAAAACAACGCAAGTTCAATCATTAGACATGCTTGCGAAGGTTTTGTCTGGCTTTTTACATATGCCTATTTTTCAACTAAGGAGGTCACACTATGGATCACATATATTCCCGTGGTGAGATATACTACGCCCACTTAACCGGCACAATTGGTTCAGAGCAAAGCGGATACAGACCGGTTGTTATCATTCAGAATGACATTGGGAACAGATTTAGTCCCACCGTAATCGTTGCTCCAATTTCAAGCAAGGTTGGAATCAAAGCTAAGCTACCAACCCATTGCTATATTGGCGAAGAGCTGCTGTCCTGCCCGTCAATAATTATGACAGAGCAGCTTCGCACACTGGACAAACAGCGATTAGCAGATTATGTTGGCAAACTAGGCGTAGAAGACATTCGCAATCTCAATTCTGCGCTTTCCGTTAGTATAGGCTTGAAAGATGCCAAGGAGAATAGTGATGGGTAACACAGTATCTCTTGATAATTTTCCCGTTGTATTATCCGTTAACGACATTTGCAAAGTTCTCTCTATTGGGAAAAACTCAGCATATGCGCTTATCCGCAGCGGTCAAATCAAGCATTTTCGCGTGGGACACCAAATTCGCATTCCTAAATCCGCACTATTGAATTACATTAATCAATCGCACATTTGACACTATTTTAGTACAAACCTAAAATATGTATGAATGTATCCTGCGCACATACGGAAAGGAGTAAATATATGGCGCAGAAAGCAAAAGATATGGGGCGAGCCCCCAACGGCAATGGTACAATAAGAAAGAAAACAGTAATACGCAATGGCAAATCCTACGAATACTGGGAGGGGCGCTGCTCTGTCGGATACGATTCCATAACAGGCCAGCAAAAGCAACGATCCATTTCTGGCAGCACAAAGAAAGAAGTCCTTGAAAAGATGCGTGCAATGGCTTCGGAAATAGATTCAAAAAACTATTACGAGCCTTGCACTATGCCGCTTAGCAACTGGCTGAACACATGGTTGGATGAATATCTTTTCTCTGTGAAAGAGTCCACGCTGTATCACTACAGACGCAGCTGCGAGCTTCATATCATCCCCTCGTTGGGCAATGTTCGGCTTGACGCCTTAAATCCGGCAATGATCCAACGGCTGTATAACTTGCTTCAGAAGCCGCCGCATTCTCTCGCCGCAAAAACTATCAAGGATACCCACGGTGTACTGCATCAGGCGCTTCAGCAGGCAGTAGACAACGGCTACATCAAAACCAACCCAACCACAGCATGCAAACTTCCCCGAGTGCAGAAAAAAGAGATTGAGCCTATCGAGGAGGGAAAACTCAGTGAATTTTTGAGGGCTATACACGGGCACCCGCATGAATACCTATATATTATTACGCTTTTCACCGGGCTCCGTGAGGGAGAAATACTGGGGCTAACCTGGGATTGTATAGACTTTGAACGTGGTTTAATGACAGTGAAACAGCAACTTCGCCGCCAGCAGGTAAAAGGTGGTAAATACTATATCAGCACACCAAAGAATAGTAAAAAACGTATCATAGCTCTGCCGGACACCGTGCTGAACACATTCCGCCTTCAAAAGCAAAAGCTTGAGCACATGAAAGCCAACGCAGCCGAAGTCTGGACAAACCGACCTTTGATTTTCTCTGACACTGCCAGCAAGGAACAGCCATTTGACCTTGTATTTCGAAATGAATCCGGTGGGCTTCTCTCCTACCGTACCGTGTACGATTGTTTTAAACGAATCGTGGCAAAAATCGGCATCCCGGACACCCGTTTTCACGATCTCAGGCATACCTACGCAGTTGCCGCAATACAAAGTGGCGATGACATCAAGACCATACAGGAAAACCTGGGTCATGCCACCGCCACTTTCACACTTGATGTATACGGCCACGTCACAGAAAAGATGAAACGCAGAAGTGCAGAGAGGATGGAGAGTTTCATCCGCAGCGTGACTGTCTGAAACAAAAATAAGGGAAAAAATTAGGGAAAAAATTAGGGAAAACTTGAAAATTTAAAAACAAAAAACCTCGAAACCGTTGGGGTTTCAAGGTTTTTTCCTGGTGGACGATACAAGACTCGAACTTGTGACCTCCCGCACGTCAAGCGGATGCGCTACCAGCTGCGCCAATCGTCCGTATTCGTTTCAGCTTTGTCAGTATAACAACAACTATAAGCTTTGTCAACACTTTTTTTAATGCCGACCCAAATTTTTTCGGGTCGGCATTAATCACAATATAGCTTGCTTTTTATTCAGCGGGTTCGCTGGTATCCTCGAAGCCCCATACGCGGACATTGATCTTATGCTCGATCTCGCCAACATAGGCAACAACGATACCCCAGCCGTTGGAAACGGGAGTTACAACGCCGTCTGCATCGACAGTGAACACAGCGGGGTTGCTGCTGCGCCACATAATGGTGCATACTTCGTCAACAGGATAGGCAATAGCATCAAGGTCAATGGTCTCGCCTGCCTTGAGAGAGAACTCGTCCTTAAGGTCTCTGCCAAGATGGTTCATAATAACGGTGTGGATATTGGGGTTTGCAAGCTCGGGAGTTGCAGCGGGAACCTCAATCTCAATAATCTCAGCCTCTGTTGCAATAACAAGGTCAAGACCGGAGGTATAGATGGTCTTACCATCAATGGGAGCGGCTTCAACGGCATAACGGATCTGCATATCGTTATCGTCATACATCTCCATATCGCCGAAGTCATAAGTCCAGTTGCCGTCCTTATCGGGGGTTACAACAGCGCTGTCGATAGACTGTCCGTTTGCCTTGAGGCTAACTGTGACGCTCTGGGGCATGGTGTCATCGGCATCGAGGCTCCAGCTGATCTGACCGCTTACATCAACAACATCCTTGCCGCCGCCGAGACTTGCAGAGATAAGAATGATAACAGCAACGATAACGGCAACGACCAGAACTGCGCCCATAATGAACTGCCACTGAGCATTGATGTTCAGCTTTGCGTTTGCAGCACTGCCGCTGCTGGCGGCGGTGGTGGAGGTTGCAGCGCGTCCGCTCTGCTTGACGCGTCTGGTGCCGCAATTGGGGCAGCGGTTAAAAATGGCCATAAAGCTCTGGCCGCAATGGCGGCAGTTTACTTTAGGAATAAAGCCCATAAAAACCAACCTTTCTTTGGTGGAATAATTCTGGAAATTCACTTTATTCTACAACCTTTTGCGCCATTCGTCAAGGGGGTACCACTACGGCCTTTTTTTACAGCGTCAGAGAGCCGTTTTCGTCCTCCAAAAGTATCAGAATCTTCTCCTGTTCCCCACTTGCAGCGTCAACATAGATGATATAGCGCTGCTCTTCCCCGTTCACGCAGACGAACTCGCGGCAGAGCACTTCCTCACCCCCGGGATTGGGGATGATGGCAAGACGGCTGCTTTCCACCTGAAGCTCTGCAGGCACCGCCAGCGCCGCTTCCTCTTCGCTGACCTGCGCCTCCGGAATCTCACGCTCCCTATGGGATGAGATATAGCCCAAAGCCTCGAAGCCGCAGACTTCCCCACTGCCCATATCAACAGAGAGCTTTATAAGGTCGGGGTAGCAGGTCACATCATTCTGAGTATAGGCATAGTTAACTGTGAGTATGCCCTCCTGAATCATATAGTAGCTCTTCTCCATATCTCTGTAGCCGCGGCTGAGAAGAAATTCGTCCGCCGCCGCCAGAGCATCTTCCGTCTCCATATATTCTCCGCCGCTGAAATCCGAGGAGAGCATACTGAGCACCTGACCGCCCAGCTTTGTAACCGCAACGGTCAAGGTCTCGCCCCCCGATTGCTCCGCCTGATACACGTAGCAGGGCAGTTCTCCCTCGCTCTCCCATACGGGAAAGACCTTGGTCTTGGGCATTTGGAGGAAGTGAGCAACCACCTCCCTACCCTCGTTTTCGTCGATTTCCTCGGCCCCCTCCAGCAAGGCGGGGCTTTTATCCGCAAGATGGTTTGAGAAAGGCCCGTCATAGATAAGAGAGGGCAGTTCGGGAAACTCCTGCTCTATGAGGCGCATGCTCTCGCCTATGGTAGCGGGCAGGCTCTCCTCTGCGGCGTCAATCCGCTTTTCGGAGGCATAGAGCTCATCCATAGTGAGAACTCCGTCCATCATATCTGTCTGCAGGTTCTTCATATTGTCCCGCAGCAAGGCGGAGCTTTCCGCAAGAGCCTTCAGGTTTTCCCTCTGCTCCTCGCTGAGGCTATCCCCTGCCGCAGCAGCGCGGCTCAGGGCAAAGGCATAATCCCCCACGCGGCTTATAAAGCCCGCGGTCTGCTCAAGCTCGTATGTGGAAAACGGAAGGACACCAAGGCTCATCTGCGCCGTCATGGCCTTGCCGAAAATTTCCGTGCACACCGCTCCCGAAAGGGCGGGTGAGGTGGCATAGACACTTTTTTGCAATGCAGAGTCCATTTCTCCCACGGCGGTTACAAGCTCGTCAAAAGCATGCTGATAGTTATTTGCAATTTGCAGCTTATATTTTTCCGCCTTTGCATTGGCTGCGGCGGCATAAATTCCAAGCCCCAAAGCCGTTACGGAAAGAAGGCAGATTGCAATTATGGCTGCTTTCCATTTTTTATTGTGTTTCATTTTTACCACTCCTTTGTATCTATCTTGCTCCGAAGCCAAATTTTTAGTTTAGAAATTTTTGATGCAGCAAATAAAAAAATCCATCTGCTTCTCCAGATGGATTTTCTATTTCAATTTAATACCGCTAACCCTAAAGGAGGTTTTCTTATTTCTGTTCAAAGGGGGCAAGCCAGCCAAGCAGCATTTCATTTTTCCAATAGTCCCAAACATGAGCGACTATGTGAGTTACGCTGTTGCGCTCATCATTAACGACAATTGCTTCAAAGTCAAAAAAACACCCGTCATAAATCTCATCATTGGTATATTCTGCAATGAGCGCTTCAGTGCCTTGAAGTAAGTAGTATTTATCATTTTGAATTTGAATGGGAGTTTTCTCACCCAACCCAAGCCTATTCAAATACTCACCGAAACAATCCATATCGGGAAATTGCAAATTCAAATAAACAACGAAATTGGGGTCTCCCAAAATCCCCCGCGAGTGAATATAGTGATATTCCTCTCCATACATATTTGCAGTCAGCTTATCGGGCAGATACGGATTTAAACTGTTCTCCATTATTTGCATCGTAGAGCTGTTCCAATCCATATATCCAGACAATTCGTTGCTCCCAGTGTCCGACTCACACCCCGTAAAAGCAAACATACATATGGCAAATATAAACAACAAAAATTTCTTCATAGCCCCAAATTGCAATATATCAGTTCAGCGGAGGATTATCATTACCACGGTTGACGCGGCAACTCCAATTAACCAGATAAACAGAATTATGGATATTATTCGAGATGGAATTAATATCCCTTTCATTTTTATGCGTGCAGCCTCACGCGATACATATCCGATCAACGGGAAAAAATAAATTAAAACAGTAAGAAAAGTAATTATATTGTAGGCAATGCTTCCTGGGATTAAATTCGGGTTATTAAAAATTTGGGGGAAATAGGCAGCAACCGTACCGTAAACGCAATATGAAACTATCCATAAGACAAACAGCCGCTTTGTTCTTTTCCGTGCTTCTTCAGGCTTGGCCTTCATTCGCTCATCTCCTCTGTCCGCTTTTCCAGACGGATTTTGAATAATTCAAGATTTAATTCTGTATCGGGCTAAGCACCAATGCTATGGCCAAAAAGACGAACACAATTATAAATACAAGTAGAACTGTATGAATAATCCGAGCAGGAATTAAAATCCCCTTCATCTTTATGCGCGCGGCCTCACGCATCACATGCCTTATCAGCGGAAAAAAGTAAAACAACAACAAACAAAAGAAAACCGCAAAGGAAAGGATGATTACGTGAGTTGAGCCTCGTTTATCGGAGAAGTATATGAACAAGGCAGAGACCACAGCTGCGGCATAATAAACGCAATATGAAACTATCCACAGGATAAACAGCCGCTTTGTTCTTTTCCGTGCTTCTTCAGGCTGGGCTTTCATTCGCTCATCTCCTCCTGCGCCGTTCCAGTGGGCAGATTGCATTAACCATACACCCATTATACCCCTGCGCTTGTTTTCCCGCAATTATGCGATGTCACAATTTTTGTCTGTCCGAATTGCACATCTACACGATAAAAAAAGACAGCAGAAGCTATGTGTCTGCTGTCTTTTATCGTATTTACTCAGAGGCTTTTTTCCAGCTTTTCTATACCGAATGCCATGCGGCGGAGGGTTTCCTCCTTGCCCAGGATGCGGGCAATCTCCACGGCGCCGCCGGGAGTTACTGCCTTGCCTGCGATTGCAATACGCACGGGCCACATAACCTTTGCGTTCTTAACGCCTTCGGCTGCTGCCATATCGGTCATGGCGGTGAGGATATTTTCATCGTTCCAGTCTTCAGTTGCCTCGAAAACGGCGCTCATCTTCTTCAGCATTTCAAGAGAGCCGGGGATATCGGTCTTGCTCTTTTTGTGGATATAAAGCTCAGCCTCATACTCGGGGAGAGCATCGAAGAAGTCCACCTTTTCGGGGATATCGGTGAGAACCTCGCAGCGCTGCTGCAGAATTGCGGCAATGGCAGCTGCATCATAGGCCTCATTTTTCACAGCCTGACGGATGAAGGGCTCGGCGACCTTTGCGAAGGCCTCGCTTTCCATTGCGCGGATATATGCACTGTTGAAATAGCGGAGCTTTTCGATGTCGAAAATGGCGGGGGACTTGCTTATTCCCTGAAGGTCAAAAACCTTGATAAGCTCGTCCATGGTGAATATCTCCTGCTCGGCATACTCGCCTCTGGGAGACCAGCCGAGAAGGGTTACATAGTTGACAACGGCATCGGTGAGGTAGCCCTGAGCGATAAGATCCTCATAGCTGGGGTCGCCGTGGCGCTTGCTCATCTTGTTATGGGCATCGCGCATAACGGGAGAGCAATGGACATACTTGGGGATGTTCCAGCCGAAGCCCTCATAGAGCAGGTTATACTTAGGGGCGGAGGAGAGATACTCGCTGCCGCGGACAACATGGGTGATGCCCATCATATGGTCATCAACAACGTTTGCGAAGTTATAGGTGGGAAGTCCGTCGCGCTTTATAAGAACCTGGTCATCCAGAGTGGAGCATTCAACGGTGATGTCGCCGAAAATCTCATCGTGGAAGGTGACGCTGCCCTCTTCGGGGATGCGCTGGCGGATGACATAGGGCATGCCTGCAGCGAGCTTGGCCTCAACTTCCTCTTTGCTCATATCTCTGCAAGGGTCGGCAACGCGGGCGAAGGAAGCCTCTTCCTCTTCGCTCTCGCTCTTCTCGCAGAAGCAGTAGTAAGCATGTCCGCGCTCAACCAGCCACTGGGCATACTTGATATAAAAGCCCTTACGCTCCGTCTGGACATAGGGGGCAACGGGGCCGCCAACATCGGGACCTTCATCGTGGCTCAGACCGCACTCGCGCATGGTCTTATAAATAACATCAACAGCGCCTTCAACCAGTCTGCCCTGGTCGGTATCTTCAATGCGGAGAATGAAGGTGCCGTCATAGTGGCGGGCAATGAGGTAGGTGTAAAGAGCGGTGCGAAGGTTGCCCACATGCATATAACCCGTAGGGGAAGGTGCAAAACGGGTGCGCACTCCGCCAACAGGGATTCGGCTTTCCATTTCATTTATCCAATTCATATCTGCCATTTATTTTTCCTCCTGAATTAGCCTGAGCGGTATAATCCGAAATACGCACCACACGGTGGATTTTCGCGCCAGACTTCATTTCATTCTTTGATGGGTGACGACCCATCTGCATCATTCAATTTTGCCTGACACTAAAATCCCCTCCCGTGGTGTCGGAGATTTCTGAGCGAATATGCCGTAGCGCCCGCCTTTATACTAGCGCAGCAATGCCAGCGTATATTCGTTCAGAAACGCATTTGGATTATATCGCTCAGGCTGCCGTGTCTTTTATGCCAAAATTATCACCCAAATATAATATTTTAATTGGATGTAAAAGTCAATTATGAATTGTAAATGCAGAAAAAGTGTGCTATTATGTGTATTTGATAAGGTGGAATAGTATGTTCTGCCGCAAAATGAAACAATTTCTCAGAGAAAGAGGATAAAATAAATGGAAAACACCGCTCCCGCAAAAAAGATTATGCTCTCCGGCATTCAGCCCTCCGGCGACCTTCACCTGGGCAACTATCTCGGCGCAATCAAAAACTGGGTCGAGCGCACCGAGGAGTTTGATAACTACTATTTCATGGCCGACATGCACACCATAACCGTCCGTCAGACTCCCGCAGACCTGCGCCGCCGCACTCTGCAGCAGCTGGCTCAGTATATCGCCTGCGGTCTTGATCCCCAGAAGAACACCCTCTTCATCCAGAGCCATGTTCACGAGCATGCGGAGCTTGCATGGGTTCTCAGCTGCTACACCATGTTCGGCGAGCTCAGCCGCATGACCCAGTTCAAGGACAAGAGCGCAAAGCATTCCGAGAACATCAATGCCGGTCTTTTCACCTATCCCAGCCTCATGGCTGCCGACATTCTCCTTTATCAGGCTGACTTTGTCCCCGTAGGCGAGGACCAGAAGCAGCACTGCGAGCTGACCCGCGACATTGCCATCCGCTTCAACAATGTTTACGGCAATGTTTTCAAAGTTCCCGAGCCCTATATTCAGAAGGTCGGCGCCCGCATCATGAGTCTGGGCAATCCCACCAGCAAAATGAGCAAGAGCGACCCCAACGGCTGCGTCTTCCTCCTGGAGAAGCCCGAAGACATTATGCGCAAGTTCAAGAAGGCCGTTACCGACTCCGACACCGAAAACTGCGTACGCTACGCTCCCTCCGAGAAGCCCGGCGTTGCCAACCTGATGGGTATTTATTCCGCCATCACCGGCAAAAGCTATGACGAAATCGAAAACGAATTCGCAGGCAAGGGCTACGGCGCATTCAAGCCTGCCGTCGGTGAAGCCGTTGTTGAGACCCTCCGCCCCATTCAGGAGGAGGCAAACCGCATCCTCGCCGACAAGGCTTATCTTGAAAGCGTTTACAAAGAGGGCGCCGAGAAGGCAAGCTATCTTGCCCGCAAGACCCTCCGCAAGGTCTACAAGAAGGTTGGCTTTGTTGAGCGCTGATTTTCCCCAAAAAGATATAAAGAAAAATAGGAGCAATTTCTTATGTTTCCTGAAATGCAGCTTTGGCTGAAAATAGTTCTGGCACTGGTTGCAGCCATAGTACTGGCTTTTGTTACCACCCCGCCCGTCAAGCGCTTCGCCGAAAAGGTTGGTGCAATCGACGTGCCCAAGGACGCCCGCAGAGTCCACAAAAAACCCATCCCCCGCATGGGCGGCATGGCTATATTCATCGGCTTCTTGCTTGCCGTTCTCCTTTTTGCGGATGTTGATAAGCCCCTTCGCGGCATTCTCATCGGCTGCCTCATCATCGTAGCCACCGGCGCTATTGACGATATCAAGCCCTTGAAGTGGTGGGTGAAGCTCATTTGCCAGATTGCCGCAGCAATCGTTGCCGTTGCTCACGGTGTTGTTATAAACGTCCTTTTCAACCCCAACATTCTCAGTGAGAACACCGTTCTCTTCCTCGGCTCTCTCAGCATCCCCATCACCATCATCTGGATAGTTGCCATCACCAATGCCGTTAACCTTATCGACGGTCTGGACGGACTTGCCTGCGGCGTAAGCTGCATAAGCTCCATCACCATGCTGGTGGTTGCACTCATTCTCTCCGAGGGCAATATTGCCATCGTTCTCGCCGCACTTGTGGGCGCTTGCATCGGCTTCCTGCCCTTCAACGCAAACCCCGCGAAGATTTTTATGGGCGATACGGGCGCATTGCTGCTGGGCTATGCCCTTTCCACCATTTCCGTCAGCGCCATGTTCAAGTTCTACGCCATCATCACTTTCGTTGTTCCCATGCTGGCTATGGCACTGCCCCTTTTCGACACTCTCTTCGCCATCATCCGCCGTCTGCTCAAGGGACAAAGTCCCATGACTCCCGACCGCGGTCATCTTCACCACCGCCTTATCGACATGGGTCTCAGCCAGAAGCAGGCTGTTGCCATTCTCTATTGCCTCAGCGCTGTTCTTGGTCTCACCGCAGTGGTTATCAACACCCACGGACCTATGCGCATAACCTTGCTGATAGCCGAGCTTCTTCTCGCTGTCATTATCGGATTTTTCGTAAAGAGCCAGATAGAGCATCCTGCCAACGCGCCCCACAAGGAGGAAGAGGCGGCGCCTCCCTCCGAGCCTACTGAATAAAAAGCAGAGCTCCTATCATTATCAAAAGCTCTTTGTCTCCGCTTTCCCTGTACATCAGATAAAGCACCGCCATCAGCAGCAGATCCTCCGTCTCCAGACTGAGGGAGCCCAGCTTTCCAAAAAGCTTTCCCAATTCACCGCTCAGTCCCAGTCCCGGACCGGGCGGTGCTGTTTTATGGATGTTTTTCTTTTCTGCGGATGCATCCTTTTTGATTTCGGGCAGGGGCGCAAGCTTCTTCCCGTGGAATGTGCCCGCCTTTTTCACCCTTTCGGGAGCATAGGGCGCATTTCTTTCCTGTGGATGATACGGTCTACTATACATCCCCTTCTCCCCATTCATTCAGAGCAATGCCCGCAATGCCGGCTATGCGGCTTATTTTCAAAGCTTTTTCCAGCTTGCGCCGACGCTCGGGCTTCAGGTAAGGGCCAAGGGCCGCTACAAAAGCCGCCTTGTCGCTGCCGTTCCCTGTTTTGCCCATAAGAGCGCTCAGCATCCCTCCCATATCGGCTTCGCTCTTTTTAGGCTCCTCTTCGCCGCCGAAAATTGATGAGGCAAGCCTGCTTATCTTCGCCATCTCTTCCGGGTCACTTAGGATTTTACCCAGCATATCCTCCATCTCACTCACAGTGCTTACCCCCTTTCCAACTTATTTGCCCAGATTCTTTCTGATCTTCTCCGCAAGAGAGCGGCCTTCCGGTGTTGAAAGCACTCCCGAGAGTATGTCCTTAAGTGCCTGCATATCCCCCGCCTTTGCCGCTTTTTCAACAGCCGCCGCATCCAGACTGCTCAGCACCTTCTGCCCCTCGGGCGATGCTGCCGCAGCTTTGAGATGCTCCGCCGCGGGAGAGGCTTTTATTTCCCTTTCAAGAGCTTCAAGATCTGCCATTTTCCACATTCCTTTCATTATTCATAAATCCGCTCTATGCCCATTATATTCACTCAAAAGAAAGAAGGTGCCTGCCATGAAAATACTTGTTATGAGCGACTCCCACGGAAACGAAGACAATATGCTCCGCGCTGTGGAAAAAACCGCTCCCGGCCTCATCATCCATTTGGGTGACTGTGTCCGCGACACCGATTGTCTTGAGAGGCACTATCCCTCCATCCCCCTTTGGCGGGTGAAGGGCAACTGCGACTTCGGCTCCTTTGCTCCCGAATACGGTCTCGAAGAAGTTGACGGTGTCCGCATTCTTTTCGCCCACGGCCATAATCATAATGTCAAGTTGAATCTGGATTCCTTCTGCAACAGCGTCTGCTTTTCGGGTGCAAAGCTCGGTCTTTTCGGCCACACTCACAGAGCAGTCTGGCATCAGATAGCGGGAATTGAAGTTCTTAATCCCGGCTCCATAGGCGAGCACAGAAATCCCACATATGCCTTGGTAGAAGCCACCACAAACGGCAGCTTTTCCTGCCGCATTTGCAAGCTGGAGGAGGATTTATAATGAGAACTCCCGAACAGGTTTTGGGTCTTGTTGAGACCCTTGAAAATGAATATCCCGCCGAATGCTCTCTTCAGTACGACAAGGATTATGAATTGCTTTTCGCTGTCCGCCTTGCCGCACAGTGCACCGATGAGCGTGTTAATATGATCACTCCCGCCCTTTATGAACGCTTCCCCAGCCTTGAAGCTTTTGCAGAGGCGGAGCAGGAGGAAGTCGAAGAATATGTCCACTCCTGCGGCTTTTTCAGAGCCAAGGCAAGGGACATCATCCTCTGCGCGCAGATGCTTCTCCAGCGCTTCGACGGAAAAGTTCCCGGCACCATGGAGGAGCTTCTCTCCCTTCCCGGTGTGGGAAGAAAAACCGCAAATCTAATCCTCGGAGATATTTTCGGTGTCCCCGGCTCCACCGTTGTGGACACCCACTGCATAAGACTTTCCAACCGTATGGGTCTCGTGGATAATCTCAAGGACCCGGTAAAAATAGAAATGGAGCTGCGCAAAATATTGCCCCCCGAAAAAAGCTCCGACTTCTGCCATCGCCTCGTGCTCCACGGCAGAGCCGTCTGCACAGCACGCAAGCCTATGTGCGAAAAATGCTGCTGCCGCATGTTCTGCAAAACCTTCACTTCGGAGAATTAAACTATGTCAATGACCAATAATTTTGATAACAAAAAAGAGCGCGCCGTTCTCTGCGGTCTTGCCGCAGCATGCTTTGAAAAAGGCGAAAGCTCCGACGAAATAAGCATGGGCGAGCTTGCCGCGCTGGTAGAAACAGCAGGCGGCGAGGCCGTTGCATGGCTCATCCAAAACCGCGCCACTCCCGACCCCCGCTCCTTCATAGGCGAGGGCAAAGAGCAGGAGCTCAAAGAGCTTATCGAGCTGAACGAATGCTCCCTCGCAGTTTTCGATAACGAGCTGAGCCCCTCCCAGATGAGAGTTCTCAGCGAAGATCTGGGAGTTAAAGTTCTTGACCGCAGCGGTCTTATTCTGGATATTTTCGCCCAGAGAGCCCGCACCAGAGAAGGTCAGCTTCAGGTTGAGCTGGCTCAGTATAAGTATCTTCTTCCCCGTCTTCTGGGTATGTGGACCCACCTTGAACGTCAGGAAGGCGCCATCGGCACCCGCGGTCCCGGCGAAACCCAGCTTGAAAGCGACCGCCGCCATATCCGCCGCAAGATTTCAAAGCTTGAAGATGAACTGGAAGAAGTTCGCAAGATACGAAGTGTTCAGCGACGCCGCAGAGAGAAAAACGAGATGCCCGTTGTTGCCCTTGTGGGCTACACCAACGCAGGCAAAAGCACCCTTCTCAACTGCCTCACAGGCGCGGGTATTCCCGCCAACAACCGCCTTTTCGACACTTTGGACACCACCACCCGCCGATTGAAGGTTGACGAGCTGCAGGAGGTTCTCCTCTCCGATACAGTCGGCTTTATACGCAAGCTTCCCCACCACCTCATTGAGGCCTTCAAGGCAACGCTGGAAGAGCTTGCCTACGCAGATGTGCTGCTTCATGTTATCGACCTGAGCAATCCCGAGTGGCAGACTCAGGCCGCCATCGTGGATAAGCTTATCGCGGAGCTTGGGGCAGAGGGCACGCCCTGCATAAGAGTTTATAATAAGTGCGACGCTTATCTGGGTGTTCTCCCCCGCGAAAACGATGCTGTCTGCATTTCCGCCCGCACCGGCGAGGGCACGGAGGAGCTTCTCGGCAAGATAAGCGAGATGCTGGGCAGAAGCAAGCACAGAGCCATCTTCCGCATCCCCTATTCTCAAGGCGCTCTCGTTCAGCTTCTCCATTCCGAAGCCGCCGTTTTGAGCACCGAATATGCCGAAGACGGCACGGTTATAGAGGCAATTGTGAAAAGCGAGCTTTGGGCAAAGGTCCGCGCCTACGCCGAGGGGGAAAATCAATGACAAGCTATCTTGTTCCCGCCGCATACGGCGAGGCAGAATACGTTGAAAAACGCTCCCGCTTCATCGCCCGCGTATGGCCCGTTGAGAGCGAGGCCGAGGCCATTGCCTGCATAGAGGCTATGCGCAAGCAGCACTATGATGCACGCCACAATGTTTATGCCTACGTCATCCGCGAGGGCGGCATTATGCGCTATAGTGACGACGGCGAGCCTCAGGGCACAAGCGGTCAGCCCACGCTGAATGTCTTCCGCTCTCAGGAAATTCAAAATTTCTGCTGCGTGGTTACCCGCTACTTCGGAGGAATTTTGCTGGGCACGGGCGGCCTTGTTCGCGCCTATTCCACCGCAGCCAAGATGGCTCTTGAAAACGCAGGCATAAGCCGTATGGCTCTTTGGAAAAACATTGAGCTGGGCTGCTCCTACAGTCAGTTTGAAAGAGTTAGGCGTCTTCTGGAGGAGCACGAGGCCGTTATTGAGGACACAGACTTCGGCGCCGACATTGTTTTCTCCGCCCTTTTGCGCGAGGATATGGAGGAGAGCTTCGGCAAAGCTCTCACGGAAATGAGCGCCGGAAAAATTGAGCATCTCATTTGCGGAGAGAGCTTCCGCGGGGTTAAAATTTCTTGAAAATAAATCCACGGGCAGCCGCTTTCGCCCGTGGATTTTTATTTTTAAAATTTTTTTGAAATAAAAAAAGGGAAATGGCAGATGAGCGTCGTATTAAGTATAGGAACGCAATTTTTGCAGCAATAATGACACAGGAGGAAAGCTTATGCCCAAATGTCCCAGAGAGATCAGAGAAGATGCCGAAAGAAGTCTCATCTGCTCCTACGGTGTGCTCTCTGCCGAAAGCAAAGGCCGCCTTGTTCCCGAGGAAGAATGCCCTATGCGCAGCTGCTTCCAGCGTGACATTGACCGCATAACCCATTCCAAAAGCTTCCGCCGTCTCAAGCATAAAACTCAGGTTTTCCTTCAGCCCGAAGGCGACCATTACCGCACCCGCCTCACCCACACTCTGGAGGTCACCCGCCTTGCGCGCACCGCTGCAAGAGCGCTCATGCTCAACGAGGATCTTGCAGAAGCTATCGCCCTCGGCCACGATCTGGGTCACACCCCCTTCGGCCATGCAGGCGAGCGGGCTTTGAGAGAAATTCATCCCGGCGGCTTTAATCACTATCAGCAAAGTCTTCGCGTTATTGACCATATTGAAAAAGACGGTCAGGGTCTCAACCTTTGTTACGAGACCCGCATGGGTATTCTCAACCACACCCACGGCGCTCCCGATGACAGTTTGGAGGCGACCATTGTCCGCTTCTCCGACCGCATTGCCTACATAAACCATGACCTTGACGACGCTTTACGCGCAGGTATACTCTCCATTGAGGATGTTCCCCTCAAAATAAGAGAAGCTCTCGGCAACAGCAACAGCCAGCGCATAAATGCCATAATCAGCAATCTTATTGCCAACAGCACTGAGGGTGAAATCAAAATGAGCCCCGAGATGGCTGAAATTTATGAGCATTTCCATAACTTTATGTATGAAAGCGTCTACTATAACCCCGTTGCGAAAAGCGAGGAAAGCAAGGTTCAGGGTATAATTGGCGGGATCTACGAATACTATGTCAGCCATCCTGACAAGCTCCCCGAAGATTATAAGCGCATAGCCGAGCGCGATGGGCTTGAACGCAGCGTCTGCGACTATGTTGCCGGTATGACGGACAAGTATGCCCTTGAAACCTACAGCCGCATATTCATACCCATGGCATGGTCCGTTAAATAAGCACACACTATTTAAGATAAAAGGCAGGTGAAATCACATGGCATTCCCCGAAAGCTTCCTGCAGGAACTTGCAGACAGAAATGATATAGCGGATGTTGTGGGCAGCTATGTGCGTCTCACCAAGCGCAGCGGCTCCAACCTCTTCGGTCTCTGCCCCTTCCACAGCGAAAAGACCCCCTCTTTCTCTGTAAGCCCCGACAAGCAGATTTACCACTGCTTCGGCTGCGGCAAGGGCGGCAGCGTTATCAGCTTCATAATGGAAATTGAAAACCTTTCCTTCCCCGATGCGGTTGAGTTCCTCGCCCGCCGCTGCGGAATGGAGGTTCCTGACGACAGAGAGGATGAAAGCAGAAAAAAGAGGGAAAGACTCCTCTCCCTCAACAGAGAAGCCGCAAGATTTTTCCACGAAAAGCTTAAAGAGCCCGGCGGCGCTGTTGCAAGAGAATATATCGCAAAGCGCGGCTTGAGCCCCACAGTTACTAAAAATTTCGGTCTGGGCTTTGCACCCGAAAGCTGGTATGAGCTTACAAACGCCATGAAGGCCAAGGGCTACACGGATTTTGAGCTTATAAGCGCCGGACTTGCAAACTCCAACAAAAGCGGCAAGGGAGTTCACGATATTTTCCGCTCCCGCCTTATGTTCCCTATAATCGATGTCCGAGGAAATGTTCTCGGCTTTTCCGGAAGAATTCTGGGGGACGGCGAGCCAAAATATCTCAACACAAGGGAAACTCCCGTTTTCAACAAAAGCAGAAATCTTTTTGCCCTTAATCTGGCAAAAAAGAGCAAAAATGGCTATATTCTTCTTGCAGAGGGTAATATAGATGTTGTGAGCCTCCATCAGGCAGGCTTCGACAGCGCAGTAGCCTCCCTCGGCACCTCCCTTACACCGGAGCAGGCAAGGCTTATCTCCCGCTACGCCAATGAAGTTGTCATAGCCTACGATAACGACGCGGCAGGTCAAAAAGCCGCCCAGCGCGCCATAGGCATACTGGAAAACCTTGATTTGAAGGTTAAGGTGCTGCGTATGAGCGGTGCAAAAGACCCGGATGAGTTTATAAAGCTCAAGGGTGCCGATGCCTTCAAGAACCTCCTTGAGCAGTCGGAAAACCATGTTGAATACCGCCTGCAAAGCGCAATGAGCAAATATGACCTGAGCCTTGACGAGGAAAAGGTCAGCGCTTTGAAAGATGCCGTCAACATTATCGCCTCTCTTCCCAATGCCGTTGAGCGTGAGGTTTACTCTATGCGCATTGCGGAAAAGTGCTCCGTCAGCAAGGATGTTGTCATCGGCGAGGTTGAGAGATCCAGAAAAAAGAAAATCCATTATACAAAAATGCAGCAGGAAAAGGAGCTTTTGAGAAGCACCTCCTCCCGCTCCAGAACAAAAGCCATAAGCTATGAGAATCCCCGCTCAGCTTTGGCCGAAGAGGGCATCATCCGTCTTCTTTATCTGGACAGCGGACTATTTGCAGGCGTTGATATTTCTCCCCAGGATTTCTCAAGCCCCCTTCTGGCTCGCTTTTTTGAGATTCTTAAGGAAAAAACCGACGCGCATCTGCCGCTTTCTATGGCGTCCCTTTCCGCGAATTTTACACCCGAGGAAACGGACCATCTTACAGGCATACTGCAAAAACCCGAAGTTCTCTCCAAGGGACAGCAGGCTCTTGGCGATTACATAAATATCATCAAAACGGAAAAACAAAATGCCTCTGCCGAGGATGACCTGCGTGCCTTTGCAGAGCAAATGAGAAATAGAAAAGGATATGGTGGACAAAATGGCTGTTGAAAAAAACATGAATGAAGAACTCGCCAACCTGAGCGAAGAAGAGCTCAATGCAATGGCAGACGCTCTCCTGGCTAAGGCCGAGGAGACCGCTCCCGCCGCAGAAGAAGAGACTGTTCGCTCTGTTGATGACTATATAGAGGAATTCACTCTCATCGAAATGGCTCCTGCAGGCGAAAAGAAGACCCGCAGCAAGAGCAAAAAGAACAAGAGCAAGACCGCTCCCATCATCGACATCACCGGCAAGAGCGCCGAGGAAGTTATGAATGCCCTCCTCGAAAAGGGCAAGAAGAGCGGCACTCTCTCCAACAAGGAGCTTGAGGTTCTTGAAGGTCTCAACATCGATCCCGAGCAGATGGACAAGTTCTATGCCTCCATCGAAGCTGCAGGCATCGACACTATCATCGACGAAGAGGACTTCCTGCCCCCCATCGATGACGACATCCCCGTTCTTGACGAAATCGACGATGTTCCCGAAGAGGAAATTCTCGACACCGATTCTCTGGTTGACACCTTCTCCACCGATGACCCCGTCCGCATGTACCTGAAGGAAATCGGTAAGGTCGCCCTGCTCACCCCCGAGGAGGAAGTTCAGCTGGCCATCCGCATGGCCGATGGCGACGAAGAGGCAAAGCGCCGCATGGCAGAAGCCAACCTCCGTCTTGTTGTTTCCATCGCAAAGCGCTATGTTGGCCGCGGCATGCTCTTCCTTGACCTGATTCAGGAAGGTAACCTTGGTCTTATCAAGGCTGTTGACAAGTTTGACTACACCAAGGGCTACAAGTTCTCCACCTATGCAACCTGGTGGATCCGTCAGGCTATCACCCGCGCTATTGCCGACCAGGCACGCACCATCCGTATTCCCGTCCACATGGTTGAGACCATCAACAAGGTCATCCGCGTTTCCCGTCAGCTTCTTCAGGAACTGGGTCACGACCCCAGTGCCGAGGAGATAGCCGAAGAGATGGGTCTCCCCGTTGAGAAGGTTCGCGACATTCTCAAGATTGCTCAGGAGCCCGTCAGCCTCGAAACCCCCATCGGCGAAGAGGAAGACAGCCATCTGGCAGACTTCATCGAGGACGACAATGCCGCCGAGCCTGCCGAGGCCGCTTCCTTCACACTCCTCAAGGAGCAGCTTATGGAAGTTCTGAGCACCCTCACCCCCAGAGAGGAAAAGGTTCTGCGCCTGCGCTTCGGTCTTGAGGACGGACGCACCCGCACTCTCGAAGAGGTCGGCAAGGAATTTAACGTCACCCGCGAGCGTATCCGCCAGATTGAGGCAAAGGCTCTGCGCAAGCTGCGCCATCCCTCCAGAAGCAAGAAGCTTCGCGATTTCCTCAGCTGATGCCCATGAGATTTGTAAATGCATTAAAGTCGGACCACGACGAAATAATGGAAATGTACCGCGCAGCCGTGGGCACACGCCGCTGCACCTGGAGCATGGATTATCCCAGCGAAAATACCTTTGCGGAGGATATGGCCTGCGACAGTCTTTACACCCTGAAGGATGAAAGCGGCGCTCTTCTGGCCTGCACCAGCCTTGACCGGGACGAAAATGTTGAGAATCTTCCCAACTGGTCCACTGCCCCCTGGGAATGCGG
>JAZSRY010000068.1:0-28720 GCA_045538735.1 Oscillospiraceae bacterium | reverse complement strand
TTCCGAATATAGTGAGAGACATTCAGAAACTTGACGGTCAAGTGATGTATCTGTATAATGGTGGCACAGCGGTGATCCGCTACACAAACAACTGAATACCAATGTTCCACCATAAGTCGGTTTCATCCGACACGGTATCGGTACACCGGAAGTTCCGAACTGCTCCACCACGCCTTTGGTTCTGTTGGCGGGAGTTGTAGAAAGCAGAACCCGACTTTGAATTTTCAGAGCCGATTACATAGAACATCACTTTGAAGCGAGAGCTATGCTCCCGCCGATTCTTGGTGCTCTGTGTAATCGGCTCTTTTTGTTTTCTTCTACATCCAACAACTAAATGACCGTCCGAATGGGATATGACTTTGCGATGATATGAGCGAAGCAACGCCGGGGTGAGACTCCCGGGCAGGAACGACATTCGGGTAGAACGGCGAAAGCAATTTTAACCCTTAGTTTACTAAGGGCGCACTTCTATACGGGTGTGTTCCACACCTCGTATGTGCGCTCTGCGAGGCTGACAGATAACAACTCCGAAGTTGTATCTGTCCTTCCGTCACTTTGTTCCGAACAAGGGGCTGCACCCCTTGCGCTGTTTCACAGCTATCCCTGCGTCCTTGCGGGTACAAAACAATTTTTCAAATCATTCCGTCCCCACAAGGCTCAAAACATCACTACACAAAGGAGGTTCTATGGAATACACACCTAACCCCGAGCTTGAAAGACTCAAAGCAGAAAAAGAGAAAAACGAGAAGGAGATCGAACAGATCAACCACAAAATCACTCGACTGGAAAACCGCCAGAAGTATTTCGAGGACGGCGAGCGCAAACGCCGCACTCACCGACTCTGCACCATCGCAGGAACCTTGGAAAGCATTGCACCGGAGATCAAGGAATTGGACATCACCGAGGTGATGGAGCTGTTGGAACACATCTTCCACAAAGAAGAAATACAGAAGTTAGTCCACCGCATGAAGATCAACCATGATTCAAAACTTAGACGAGCAAAGGAGGGGTAAGTATCGCACTATATCATTTCCATGTAGATCAGATCAAACGCAGCGAGGGGCAATCGGTTGTTGCATCCGCTGCCTATCGAGCGGGGGAGAAACTGCACAGCGAGTATTATGGCGAGGACAGCGACTACACCAACAAGGGCGGCGTGATTTATACAGAAATCTTTCTGCCGACCCACGCCCCCAAAGAGTATGCCGACCGGGAAACTTTATGGAACGCCGTGGAGAAAGCAGAGAAAGGAAAGAAAGCACAGCTTGCCTACAGCTTCGACATTTCCTTTCAGAATGAGTTTACCCAAGAAGAAAACGTCTCCCTTGCCAGACAATTTCTCACCGAGCATTTTGTCAGCCGTGGCATGGTGGTGGACTTCGCCGTTCATGAACCGGAGAAAGAAGAAGGTGGTATCAATAATCCGCACTTCCACTTCATGTGCCCTATCCGTCCCATCGAGCAAAACGGCAAATGGGGATTAAAGCAACGACGAGAATACGTGCTTGATGAAAACGGCAACCGCATCCCCGATGGTAAAGGTGATTATGTGTTCAACGCCGTTCCCACTACCGATTGGGGCTCTGCTGAAACTTTGGAGTTCTGGCGTGAGCAATGGGCAGTGATGTGCAACGCCAAGTTTGAAGAAAAGGGCTTGGATGTTCGCATCGACCATCGCAGCTACGAACGCCAAGGCACTGAGCAGTTGCCTACAGTTCACGAAGGCCCGACCGTCCGAGCTATGGAGAAGAAAGGCATCAAGACCGAAAAGGGTGAGTTCAATCGATGGATCAGAGCCACCAACGCCTTTATCCGCAATCTGCGAAAGAATCTGTCGGCGCTGCTTGAAACCATCAAGGAGATTAAGGCAGAGCTGGACAAGCCGCAATCCGAGCCGGTCATCATTCCACTGCAACGATATTTTGATATGCGCAACACCAAAGCCTATTCGCAGGCAGCCAGGGTGAAGAATCTGAAAGAGCTGAACCAGATGGCGAACTATCTCAAAGCCCATGAGATTTACACCATCGAGGATTTGGAAAGCCGCGTATCGACCCTCAAAGACACCGTGGACGAATTGAAAGTAACCATGGATGCGGAAACTGTCCGCATGAAAGAAATGCGTAAAATGCCCGAGTACGTTTCCGCCTTGCAGGAGCTGAAGCCGATTGTTGATGGCTTGCAGAAAATCAAATTCGACAAGGCAAAGGCGAAATACAAAGCCGAGCACGAAAAGGAATTGAAGCGGTACTACGCCACAAGGCGAAAGGTACTGGTGATGTTTCCCGACGGCAAGTATGACAGCAGAATTTTGAATAAGCAGTACGCCGAGCTTGAGCAGACACACAAAGAAACCTACGCAAAGTTTGTTGCCATCCGTGATGAATATCAGCGCATTTGGCACATTCAGTCCTGCGTGAACAAAGGACTTGGCAACACCGAGCAGACCCAGCAAAAGAAAGACAATCGAAAGCAGGAAGAACGATAATTCATTCCCTTCGATTCCATTCCCATCCATTCCAAAATCAAGAAAGGACAATTATATGAACGAACAGAAGAACAGAAATTTTACCATCAACGAAAACGGCAGCATCGTTGTTCACAACTATTGCGCTATGGCACTTCCGCAGATTACCGTCACCCTCCGTTCCGGTCAAACTACTTACCGCTTCAATGGCAGCTATGATGGAAATCGCAGTTTGCCTGCCAAGTTGCTTGACCGCATGGTAAAGGACGAAGAAAAATAAGAAAAAATAATTTTAACGAAAGGGTGGATTTATTCACGAATGTGTGATATGATATATACAAGCAATCCTGTATTGGCAGACTGCCCGCCGATTAAGGAGGAACAAGATATGAATAGGCAGTCTGACAAGATTACTGCTATCTACTGTAGATTGAGTCGTGACGATGAACTCACAGGCGATAGCAACAGCATTGTCAATCAAAAGGCGATTCTCAAAAAATACGCACAAGAACAAGGTTTCAGAAATATCCAGTTTTTCGTGGATGACGGGTATTCCGGGGCGAACTTCAACAGACCCGATTGGCAGCGAATGATCGAACTGGTGGAGAATGACAAAGTCGGTATCATTCTCGCCAAGGACATGAGCCGTATCGGCAGAAACTATCTGGAGGTCGGCATCTACACAGAGGTGCTTTTCCCCGAACACGATGTCCGCTTCATTGCCGTGAACAGCGGTGTGGACAGTGCCAATCAGCAGGACAACGATTTTACTCCATTCTTGAATATCATCAACGAATTCTATGTCAAGGACAGCAGTAAAAAGGTTAAAGCGGTTATGAAGCAGAAAGGCGAATCCGGTGAGTATCTGACCACCAACCCGCCCTACGGCTACATGAAAGACCCCGACAATCCAAAGAGACATTGGATTGTGGACGATGAAGCCGCAGTCGTTGTCCGCCAGATCTTCGCTTGGTGTATGGAGGGCTACGGTCCATCTCAGATCGCAAAGAAGCTTAGAGAAGCAAAGGTAGATTGTCCTACGGTTCATTGGATGAAGATGGGACGAAATGCCTCTGCCAACACACCCGATGACCCTTACGCATGGGCACCACGCACCATCACCGGCATACTGGAAAAGATGGAATACCTTGGTCACATGGTCAACTTCAAAACACGCAAGCTGTCGTACAAGAGCAAAAAGAAACTCGAAAACCCTCCCGACCAATGGAAGATTTTCGAGAATACCCATGAAGCTATTATTGACGAAGATACCTTCGCCCGTGTGCAGGAGCTTCGCAAGAACAAACGCAGACCAACCAGAACAGGCAAGAGCAATATGTTCTCCGGTCTCGTCCACTGTGCTGATTGCGGTGAGAAATTGTACTACTGTACGAGCAACAGTTTTGAAACAAGGCAAGATCACTTCGTATGTTCCACTTCCCGTAAAAAGGGAAAGGATGTCTGCGACACTCACTTCATCCGTGCGGTTGTGTTAGAGGAAGGAACTCTGCAGCATATGCGTTTGCTTTTCCTCTGCATCGCAAACTATGAGGACGAGTTCCGCAAGGCAATGGGTGCAAAGCGAACTGCCGAAGCTAAGAAAGAGCTTGCTTCCAAGAAGCGAACTTTACAAAAGTCCGAAAACCGTCTGGCTGAACTGGACAGGTTATTCAAGCGTATTTATGAGGATATGGTAAATGGAAAACTGTCCGAAACTCGTTTTCAGATGTTGTCTGATGATTATGAGCAGGAGCAGGAAGAACTGAGAGCCAGGGTTGAAATGCTTGAAAACGAAATACAGAACCAAGAAAATCATGTGGAGAGCGTCGATAACTTCATCCGTTTGGCGAAGAAGCACTTGTACATTGAGAAGTTGACTCCCGCTGTGCTGAACGATATGGTGAAAGCCGTATATGTTCATGCACCGGATAAGTCCAGCGGACACCGAGTGCAGGATGTAGACATCAGCTACAATCACATCGGCATACTCCCCGCCAATTTACTCTATGACATTATGAACGGAAAGGCGGCATGACCTAAATCATGCCGCCTCCCCGAAAACATTATTATACTGTTTTATTGGACCGCACCCGATTGGGGAGCTTTTTTTGTTTGTCTTTTTTTATTTCTTCTTGCGCTCGGGGATGATGTAGATAAAGACCAGAGAGCTGATGAGCAGCACGAAGGGATAGAACAGGAAGGGAATCACCTGGAATGCGCTGACGCTGTAGCCGAGAGTATCGGCAGCGGCAATAGCTACAAGCATCTGTGCACCGTAGGGGATAACACCCTGGAACACGCAGGAGAAGGTATCCAGAATGGATGCGGTCTTTCTGGGGCTTACGCCGTAGCTTTCAGCCATTTCCTTGGCAATGGGGTTAGCCATAACGATTGCGACGGTGTTGTTTGCAGTTGCAATATCCATTGCACCAACCAGCAGGCCCATACCGAGCTGGCCGTTCTTCTTGCCCTTGAAAATGCGGCGGATGCCGTTGAGGAGAGCGTCGAAGCCGCCGAACTCACGAATAAGAGCGCACATTGCTGCAACCAGGATAGCAACCATAGTGGTCTCGAACATACCTGCAGCGCCGCTGCCCATACCGCCGAGGAGGCTGTAGAAGCTGTCCACACCGCCGGTTGCAAGCATAATGACGGAGCCGGAAACAATGCCAACAAGGAGAACTATGAATACGTTGATGCCGATGATGCCGCCGGCAAGAACCAGAACATAGGGAATAATCTGAATAAGATTATACTCCTTCAGCTCAATCTCGCCTGCGCCGTTGAAGGTGAGGGCAACTATGATAATAAGCGTAACAATGGCAGCAGGAAGAGCGATCCAGAAGTTCTCACGGAACTTATCCTTCATCTGGCAGCCCTGACCGTTGCAGGCTGCGATGGTGGTATCGGATATGAAGGAGAGGTTATCGCCGAACATTGCGCCGCCCATAACAGTGCCGAGGCAGAGGGGCAGGCTGAAGCCGGTTGCATTGCCGACTGCAATGGCAATGGGAGCAATAAGGGTGATGGTACCCACAGAGGTACCCATAGCGGTGGATACAAAGCAGCTGACTATAAACAAAACCGCAACCGCAAAGCGTGCGGGGATTATGCTGAGCATAAAGTAAGCAACGCTTTCAGCAGAGCTTCTGCCAACAACACCCACAAATATACCCGCTGTCATGAAGATAAGAACCATGGTAACAATGTTCTTATCGCCAATGCCCTTGCCCATAAGAGCAAGCTTATCGTCAAACTTGAGGGCCTTGTTCTGGAAGCAGGCAACCAAAATAGCAACAAGGAAGGCAACTACGATAGGAATATTATAAAATCCCATGGAAATTCCCATTATGTATTCGAAGGTTATTCCCAATCCGAGATAAATTACCAAAAACACGCCGATGGGCAGCAGCGCCCATGCATTTCCTTTTTTCATAATATTTCCTCCTCTTTCGTCTTTTGGGTAACAAATAAGCGTTAAGATATTATAAATCCTATTGCTTCTTTCGTCAATTAAATTATTGATAAAACATATGTCCCGACCGCCAATATGACAGTCGGGACACACGCACTACTTCTATTCTTTATGCTTGGAGGACATTTTACGCAAGCAATTCATTCACCATATCTTTATATTTTGCACGTATCATAACGAGCTGGTCTTCAATTACCTTCCGTTCTTCGGGGCTGAGATTTGGGTCATCGAGAGCTTCTTCCAGTTCCATCTCAGCTTCATGCTCTCTTTCCATTGCATGCATGCTTCCCATTTTTTCTGCTCCTTTCGCACAAAATGTTTCGGGGATACTTACAAATTAGCACTCCGGAAGCTTTTTGTCAATATTGCACAATTAACTGGCTATTATTATTTCTTATCTTGTGATAAATAACGAGTGCTTATCGAGCAATAAAGAAATCTAATATCTTATTTCCCTTCTTCTCCCCTGCCCAGCTTTTTATATATTCCAAGGCCGGCCGCACTTACGGCCAAGGTTGCAGCGAACACAACAGCGGCCAAAAGATATTTTCCGTGCCCAGGGCATCGCCGCCCAAGGTGGAGCTAACTATGCTTGGCAGTCTGCCAAGGGAGCAGATGATGAGCCACACCCCGAAGCGGATATCTGTAAGTCCCGCAAAGTAGCACAGAAGATCCTTGGGGGTTCCCGGTATCATAAAAACGATGAGAAAGAGCAGGTCGCGCTTTTTCGAAGCACGGAGAAAGCGAAGAGAACGCAGCTTCTCTATAGGGAAAAACACCTCGAAAAGCTTCACACCGAATTTTCTCACGAGGGCAAAGACCATTATGCTTCCTATAGTTGCCGCGACAAGGCACAGCGCCGTGCCGCCCACCGCACCGAAGGCATAACCCCCCGCGATTTCCAAAGGCTCTCCGGGGATAAGCGCCACCAATATCTGGGCAATTACCATCCCCATATAGGCAAGAGGCGCCGCAGCCCCCGTCCGCTCCACCCAGATGCGGAACTTTTCAGGCTCTCCCGCAAAGCGGAGCACGGGTCCCCCTATAAGCCAGGTCAAAAAAGCCATAACAAGCACAAAGATTGCTATGGCAAGCGCTGCTGCAAGTTTTTGATTTTTGTCAAATTCCTTTTTCATAATTCAACCCGAACAACAAAGTATGGCATATTATTTTTTCCGCAAAGGGTTTTTGTCAAGGCAAAATGGGTATATTTTACCGATTCTTAATAAAATAAGGCGAATATTGGGCTTTATTACGATTGCACCTTCGATTTTACTGTGCTATAATAGCACAGTAATGTTTTAATTCGAAAAAGCGGAGGTAAAACAAATGGCATCCAAACCCATACTTAAAAGAAGCGAAGTCCCCGTGGAAAACACCTGGGACCTTTCCCATCTCTTCGAAAGCGACCAGGCATGGCTGGAGGAATATGAGGCACAGAAAGTCTTCCCCGAGATGCTTGAGGCATATAAAGGCCGTTTGGGAAGCTCTCCCGAAGTGCTTTTGGAGTATCTTCGTCTTCAGGACGAAATTGCAGTCCGTCTCGGCAAACTTTACCGCTATGCAAGCTGCAGCTACGACCAGGATACCGCAAACGGCTTTTATCAGGATCTTATCAGCAAGGCAAGATACCGCCACGTAAGCTCTTACAGCGCCTCTGCCTTTTCCGACCCCGAGATAATGGAAATTCCCGACGAAAAGCTGGAAAGCTTTTTTGCCGCTCTTCCCGAATTGGAGGAATACCGTCGTCCTCTTGAGAAGGTTCGCCGTTTGCGCCAGCATACTCTCACACCCGAGCTTGAGCAGCTTCTTGCCGCCGCAAAGCAGATGAGCTCCGCTCCCGACGAGATAGGCAGCATTTTCCGCAACGCAGAGCTTAAATTCCCCAATGTGGAAGATTCCCAGGGTAATCAGTATGCTCTCACCAACGGCACTCTCACCTCCCTTATGGAAAGCGACGACCACAATTTCCGCAGCAAGGTTTTCGACACATATTATGACCGCCTCGGCCAGTTCAAAAACACCATTGCAGCAACTGTTGACGCACAGTTCAAGCAGCTGCGCTTTTATGCTAACGCAAGAAAATATCCCAACACCCTTGAGGCAGCCCTCGACGTCACCGAAGTTCCCGTTGAGGTTTACCACAACCTCATTGAGGCCGTCCATAACAATCTGGACAAGATGTATCACTATGTTTCCCTCCGCAAAAAAATGTTGGGTCTGAAAGAGCTTCATATGTGCGATGTCTATCCTCCCCTTGTTGCAGATGCCGCTCATGACATCAGCATCGAAGAGGCCAAGGAGACTATTCTCGAGGCTCTTGCCATTCTCGGCGATGACTATGTTGAAATGCTGAAGGAGGGCTTTGATAACCGCTGGATAGACCTCTACGAAAACGAAGGCAAGCGCACAGGTGCTTATTCCACCGGCGGCGGACGCCCCCATCCCTATGTTCTTATGAACTATAAGGACAATCTTTCAACAATGTTCACCCTCGCTCACGAAATGGGTCATGCTCTTCACAGCTATCTCAGCACTCAGAATCAGCCCATATGCACCAGCACCTATGTCATCTTCGTGGCAGAGGTTGCCTCCACCTGCAACGAAGTTCTTCTTATGCACCATCTGCTGAGCAAAACCACCGACAAAAACACCAGAAAATATCTCCTCAACCACTTCCTTGACGAGTTCAAGGGTACGATCTACCGCCAGACCATGTTTGCAGAGTTTGAGCTTATAATGGGCAGACTCAGCGAGCAGGGCGTTGCTCTCACCGCCGATGTTCTCTGCCGCGAATATCTCAAGCTCAACAAGCTCTATTTCGGACCCGATATGATTTCCGACGAGGGCATTGCTCTTGAGTGGGCCCGTATTCCCCATTTCTTCTATAACTACTATGTTTTCCAGTATGCAACGGGCTTCTCCGCCGCCGTTGCAATAGCAAACCGAATTATCCGCGAGGGTGAAAGCGCCGTTGCAGATTATAAGCGTTTCCTCTCCTCCGGCGGCAGCGCTGACCCCATCAGTCTTCTGAAAATCGCAGGTGTGGATATGTCCACTCCCAAGCCCGTAAACGAGGCTCTTGAATATTTCGGCAGCATCGTTGACGAACTGGAAAAACTCCACGAAGAAGAATAACAAAACAAGAAAACAGCCGTCTCAATGACGGCTGTTTTCTTGTTTGCTCACTTTGAATTTAACTTTTCTGACAGAGCGATAAAGCTCCTTGGATACGCTCTCGCTTTTGGGAGAATAGAAGCTGCGCTCCACGGCGCAGGCAAGCCCCGCAAGGGCTTTCTCGCTCTCACCGCCAATCAAAGCTGCTATGCGGAGCAAATATGTCTCTCCGCTTTCTCCTTTAAGACGGGCAAGCTCCTCCGGGCTCTTTTTCTCGCACCATACCAGAAGTCCCGCAGGACTTCTGCAATAACGCAGGCAGTTCCACCTGAAAGCAAGGGCAGCTTTTATCTTGTCCCAAAGCTCTCTCAGGGCATCCGCAAGCCCGCTCCGGCGCTGAACTTTGATCACCACTGCTGCCTGCGGGCGAAGCTTTGCGGTTTTCAGCTTTCTGAGCCTGAAAAGAATATACACAAGCACCGCAAGCGCAACGGCGGCAAGGGCAGCATATATCCATCCGGGTATGCTTATATTTATTTGCTGAACGGCATCTATATCGGGATTTCCCACACCCGGCTGCATCCCCACTGCCTCCATCTCAACATCCCTTGAAAATCGGCTGAGCCAGAGAACAAATTTTTCAAGAAGACCGTAGAGATAAAGAAACGCACTCTTCAAAGCGTTCAGGCAGGTTTTTATCAGAGACAAAAGAAACTCAGAAAAACTCTTGACTCCGCTGGATGCGTAGATCACCGCCAGCAGAGCAATAAGCGCCATTATTCCCGCCAGGATAATAAGCAGAATTCTGCCCAAAACACCGTTGCCTTCCACCGCACTGCCTCTGCCGCCAAGAGCTCCTGCTTTGATGGATACCGCAGACATAAGCGTGAGCGCAAGGCTCACATAGCACATGTTAAGACAGCCTCTCGCAGCGGGCATTCCTATGAAATGATCCAGCACCAGCATAATGACAACCATTATCGCAAGAGCATCAAAACGCAGAAGTATACCGTTTTGATTTGTTGGATTCCAGGAGATAAAGGCAGCAACAGCAAAGCCGAAGCAGTAGATAATAGAGTTGATTATTACGGTGCGAAGTTCATAGGGCTCGGTCTCAACGCTATGGACAAAGGCAAACACACCTGCAGCCACCATAGCCACTTCTATGAGGATAAAAAGAGGGGCAGATATTCCCTTGCGCATTATAATGAGGTTGAGATAATAGGCGCAGAGCAGCACCGCTGAAAGAACGAAATAATTCAGCTCCATATAAATAAAATCGAAATTTATTCTGGAAAGAGCGAACATCCATCCCGTCAGCGCCACTTGAAAAAGCACGGCTGCGCTGCCGCTTAATATCTCTGTAAATCGTTTCATAATGCTTCAAAATCCGTTTTTGTTAAAATACTTCTTCCGACTTCAGTGAAAGCGGGGCTCTCACTCAAAATGCTTATGGCAGAAAGAGCCTCCGCCGCCATGGCATCCGCGCCCAGAATGCTGCGCTGAAGATTTTTGGAAAGAACATAAATCTGCCCAAGCTTATGGCGCTTCATCATCACCGCATCTGTGGGAATGCGGATAGTCTCAGAGTCATACTCTATTTCTGCCAGAGCTCCCAAAAGCTCCATAACCTGTGTTTCCGCGTTTTCGGGCACTACAAGTTTTTCTTCCTTTTCCCCTATTGCGGGTATTACCAGAGAGCAGAGAACTCCCCGCTCATGGAGTTTAACGATAAGGGAGGCCAGAAGGGAGAACATATCCTCCAGTTCCTCCACCTCAGTAACGCGCTCTTCCCTTCGCTCATTTTCCTCCAGTATCTCCTCAATATGGGTGAAGGAAAACATATCCGGCATAAAGCAGACACGGCGCATGGTGAGTTTTTCATACTCATTCACCTGCACCTCGTCCTTTCGGGCAAGAAGACGCCAGTTTATATTCTTAAAGCTGTCTCCTTCCCTGTAGTCGCGGGTATTTTCCAAAAGGGTGCGGTCGGTATAAAAGCCGTTTTTCGCGCTCTCCATCTCGCTCATATTGTTCAAAATGGGAGAGGCATCAACGGGCACAACCTTAGGATATACAACATATCTCAATCGGCAGGGCAGCTTATGCTTTTTTGTCTGGGTGCAAAGCCCGAAGCCGTCTCCCGAATGAAGCTTCACTTCCTCCACCGCACATACTCCGCGGTGAACAGCCAGCGCTTTCTGCTTCCAGCGCAGTTTCTGATGAGGCATCAGCCAAAGAAACGTGCTGCGCAGTTCCTTTGCCGACGGCTTCTCCTCGCTGTCATCATCGGGAATTTCATTATCGGAGTGGGGCACAATGCATGTTTTTTTCCCAATGGGAAGGCTCATATCAAGCCATATGAGGGGAAGCATCTTTTTGTTATGTAAACCAAAATGCGCTTCCAGTGTTTCCCCCGGGAAACCGCAGCAGTCTTCCTCCCCGCATTGCAGCTCTATATTTTTGAGAGAAAGCTTACCCCAGATAAACGCAACAAGGCTGAGGATGAAAACAAGGATCAGGAACAGTTCAAGCTTTGGCATCTCAAAATAAGCAGCCACGAGGATCAAGGCTGCCAGAAAGCCCAATCCGAACCACGAAACTAAATTACTTCCCGGCTGCTTCATCAAACATCTTTGCCTTTCCCGGAGGCACTGGGGTCTCCTCCAAAATGGAGGCGAGAATATCCGCCTCGTTCTTTTTTGTGTATCGCGCTTCGTTGGAAAGCATTACGCGGTGGCTCATTATGGGGAGGAAAATGGCAGCTATGTCCTCGGGAGTCACATAATCTCTGCCCTGAATAGCCGCATAGCTCTTGCCGCCCTGATAGAGGCAGCGGGATGCGCGGGGTGAAGCGCCGGCCTTGAGCAGCTTATGCTCACGGCTGCGGTGGACAAGATCAACTATGTATTCCCTTATGTTGTCGCTGACATAAACGCTCTGAATTTCGCGGCGTATCTCCATAAGCTCTTCGGGAGAGGATACCCTTTCCACCACGGAAAAATCAATGGTGTCACCAAGCTCCGTCAGCATCTTCGCCTCCTCCTCTCTGTCGGGGAAGCCCAGAGAAAGGCGGACGAAGAATCTGTCCATCTGAGCGGCGGGAAGCTGGAAGGTGCTCTCTCTTTCAACGGGGTTCTGGGTAGCCATTACGAAGAAAGGCTCCGAGAGGGCGATGGTATCGTTATCGATGGTGACCTGCTGCTCCTCCATAGCCTCCAGCAGAGCTGCCTGAGTTCTGGGAATGGCACGGTTTATCTCATCGGCCAGCAGTATATTGGTAAAGACAGGGCCTTTGACCTGCTTAAAGGTGGCGCTTGTGCGGTCATAAATAGTCATGCCTATAATGTCCGAAGGGAGAAGGTCGGGAGTGAACTGTATGCGCTTGAAGTCGCAGCCGAGGGCGCGGCTCATAGTTTTTATAAGGGTGGTCTTGCCGCTTCCGGGAAGGTCATCCAAAAGCACATGTCCACCTGCAAAAACACTCATGGTTATAAGTTCAACCTGCTCGCTTTTGCCCACAAATATTTTTGCTATTTCTTTCTTCAGCTTTGCTGCACATTCCTGAGTTTTCATTGGCACTGCTCCGTTTTTCCTGTTTTGTAAATTATGCAATCAGTATAACAAATCGAAAAATGTATTTCAATGAAGATAGAGTTAAGATTTTAAAAAATAAAAGGGCTCTCAGCCGAGAGCCCTTTTTAATTAATTATCAGTCGTTGGTGTAGTTATCGAAATAACCCTGAATGAAGATGACGGGAGTACCCTTGTCGCCGGAACCGGAGGTCAGGTCACAGAGAGAGCCGATAAGGTCGGTGAGATTTCTGGGGGTGGTACCCTCGGAAACCATGTTACCTACGAGGCTTGCGCCGTCCTTGGCCTTGATACGCTCGGAAATGGCCTTCTTCAGTTCCTCGCCCTTAAGATCACCAAAATCGTTATCCGCAAGATACTTGAGCTTCAGTTCGTTGGGAGTTCCGATAAGACCATCGGTATAGCCGGGGGAGACAACGGGGTCAGCCAGCTCCCAGATCTTGCCTGCGGGGTCTTTGAATGCGCCGTCACCATAGACCATTGCTTCCACCTTCTTGCCGGTGGCTTCGCTCATGCGCTTGCCGATAGCGTCTGCAATAGCCATGCAGTCCACGGGGAAGAGCTTGACGCTGTCATCGGTGGCCTTGTTGGAGCCGAGAAGACCGTACTGGGGATTGAAGCCGCTGCCGTCAACACTCTCGGTGAGGAGATCGTCAAGACCCAGAACGGTCTTAACGCCTGCAGCCTTGAGAAGGCGCTTGCTTCTCTGGCGGGAGTGAATGTCGCAGGTTATAACGCAGTCGGTATAGTCGGCAATAGCCTGTACGCGGTTTGCGAAGATAACCTCAACCTCTGCACCCATCTTGCGGACCAGCTCGGAATAATACTCAACATAGTCAACGCCGGTGAAGGGATGGACTACCTTGCCGAAAGCAGCGCGGAACTGCTCCAGGCTGAGAACATCGCGATAGGGGTCGATACCTGCTTCGTCAACAGCATCAATGCTGACAAGATGGTTGCCTACCTCGTCAGAGGGATAGGAGAGCATCAAAACAACCTTCTCGCAGCCGCCGGCAATGCCCATAAGGCAGTTTGCGAAACGGTTACGGCTGAGGATGGGGAAGGTTACGCCAACGGTCTTGCCGCCGGTTTTTGCTCTGACATCCTTGGATATATCGCTGATGCCGGCATAATTGCCCTGTGCGCGGGCAACAACGGACTCGGTTACGGCAACGATGTCCTTATCATGAACCTCAATGCCGTTTTCATTGACGGCCTGAAGAACGGAGGATACAACTACCTCCACGATATCATCGCCCTGACGGACAATGGGAGTTCTTATACCACGGGATACAGTACCGATAAGTCTGCTCATTTATGATACCTCATTTGCTATCAAGTTTTTTACGACAATGTATTATAATCTCTTTTTAAGTTGTTGTAAATTGTTTTTTGCAAAAAATTCGAATTTATTCACCGTATGAGCTGTCCAGCGCCTCTCGCCTGAGAAGGTACTCGCTTGGAGTCAGCCCATAGAGCTTTTTGAAAGAGCGCAGGAAGGATGAATACTCGGAAAAGCCCACCTTCATAGCCGCTTCCGTGACTCCCATTCCGCCGTCCAGAAGTCCCGCAGCGGCAGTCAGGCGCTTCTGGCAGATGTAGTTATGGACGGTGTAGCCTGTGGACTCTTTGAACCTGCGCATAAAATAATAACGGCTCAGATAACATTTTCCTGCAAGGAAATCCACACTCAGCTCATCTGAAAGGTGCCTGTTGATGTAGCTGAGGGCTTCGTCTATTTTGGGGTCTATGTCTCCCGCTTCGCTGCTGCTCTCTTCCAGAACACAGCGGTTGAATTCTATCATTATCTGCAGGAAAATCGTATCCGCAAGTATTGCGTTTCCGAAGCGCTCCTCGCCCAAAGCCTTTTCAAGACCTCCGATAAGCCTTTTTATTCTCAGGGCAGAATCTCCGTTTGGGTGATAGAGGCAGGCTCTTCTCTCTGCGCTGAGCCGAAAACAGCTGTCCAGCTTCGCCCCTTCCCGGCTTTGTTCCTCAAGATAACCGGGACGAATCCAGAAAACCGCGCGCTCATAATCGCTTTCAGAGCTTATGATGGGTTTATGGATGGCATTATGAGGAACGAAAAGAATATCTCCGGGCTCAAGGCTATAGGTTACGCCCTCTATGATATAGTCAACATTGCCGGAATAGAATACCAGCGCCTTATCAAATTCGTGATAATGGGTCTCCACCTGCTGGGCGCGGCGGTCCCTCAGATGAAAAAGTCTGAAATTTTCAAACAGATAGCCTTTATTGGCAACTCTTCCATTTTCGTTCACTTTGCGTCCTCACTCTCATACATAGCCAAAGACTCCTTCAAAAGGCGGCTCATCTTTTCTGCCACGGAAGCGGGAGAGATTATTTTCATTCCGCCTTCGAAGCCGAATACCCAAGCCAAAAACTGAGGAGAGGGAACAACATCCACCGTGACGGTGAAGCGTTCATTATCGGTGGAAACTATAATAATATCCTTGCCAAAACGGTCTATCACAGCGCCTGCAAGGTGATTTTCGCAGCTGAGCCGAACCTTTTCCGCAGTGCCGGCAAACATGCCGAAAACTTTCTCCGTATATTCCGCCATATTGATTCCGCCAAGCACTTCCTTGCCCTCCCGGGCTTTTTCACTGACGCGTATGGAGGCCATCTTGTCAACGCGGTAATGGCGCACCTGTCCCGACTGACTGTCAAAGGCAATAAGATAATAATTCTCATTGTTCCAGTTAAGGGCATAGGGGCTCACTGCATATTCCTGACCGCCCTTGCGGAAGGAGCGCTCCTTCGTGACGGAATACTCAAAATATTTGAAGTTTATCTGTCTGTCGGAAGCGATTGCGCTGTGTATTTTGTCAACGTTATAGTAGATGCTCTCATTCATGGTCTTGATGCGGTTGGAAACATAAACCTGACGGTGGAGAGCGCCCGCCTCATAAATGCTGGCAAGAGACTCGACCTTCTTTATAAGGGCCATGGATTTCTTGCCGGTAATAAATCTGGAGGCCTGAACGCTGTCCACAAGCAGCTTCAGTTCGGGCAGTTCAAAGTCACGGGAGGCAAGATAATAGCCGCCGCCCGGTCCCTTTTGCTGTATGATATCCATTCCGTAGGTGCGCAGCGCCTCGATATCATCATAAAGACTCTTTCTCTCCGCGGAGATGCCGTAGCTTTCCAGATGTCTGATTATGTCCGCAATGCTGACGGGATGGTTTTCATCGCTGTTGCTGCGGAGAAAATCCATAAGGTAAACTATCTTAAGCTTCTGATTGGGTGACTTTGCCATAATTCATCGCCTCCGCAATTATAATATACCTTTCCGAGCTTTTCCGCAAGCTAAAACGCCTTTTTCATCGGCATTATCCTCATTTTCAACGCAAAAAGTGCTTAGGGCTTGTTTGACAAAAAGCCGCCTGCTGTGCTAACATTTTGCTATGAAATTTAGCATCGGAGGTCAAGTCATGTACACCTGCTCAAGCTGCACTCTTCACACCTGCGAAAAGCCCGAAGTAGGCAGATACCCAAAAAATTGCCCCATTCTCAATGAAAAGAGAATGGCCGAAATAATCAGCGAATATGAGCCCTATATGGACTTTTTTGCCGCCTGCGCAAGAGTTGAGGCGGAAGGCTACTGCCAGTGGCCAAGACTGAAGGAAACTTTGGTTCTCTGCGAGAAAATGGGCTACAAGAAAATTGGTCTTGGCTTTTGCGCAGGTTTCCGCAACGAGGCCAAAATTGTGGAAAACCTGCTCCGCAGCAAAGGCTTTGAGGTAGTCAGCGCTGTTTGCAAGGTGGGCGGAAAAGACAAGGAAGAGTTTGGTCTTCCTGCCGACCACAAAATCAACCCCGGCGGCTATGAGCCTATGTGCAATCCCATTGGTCAGGCCGAGCTGCTCAATGACGCGGAAACAGACTTCAACATTGTTCTCGGTCTCTGCGTTGGACACGACTCTCTGTTTCTTAAGCATTCAAAGGCCCTTGCAACGGTGCTGGTGGCCAAGGACAGAGTTATGGCTCATAACCCCTGCGGTGCCATCTACACCGCAAACGGCTATTACAAAAATAAACTTTAATTTTCTTCCCGAAAGGCGGATAAGTATGAAAAGAATAATCCGTGCAACAAAAGATACCACCGTCAGCGAAAGAGAGCTCCGCCATGCAACCCTTGCAAGAAAGGTCTGCGGCGAGGGAATGGTCCTCCTTGAAAACACCGGCGCCCTGCCCCTTCGGGGAGGCAAGGTTGCCCTTTACGGAGCCGGTGTGCGCCACGGCTCTTACGGCGGCTCAGGCAGCGGAGAAAATAATCCACGCTACAGAGTTTCTCCCGAGCAGGGCTTTATAAACGGCGGCTGGGAAATTGCCTCCTCCGATTGGCTTGACGAATTCGACAAGCTCTACTCGCAGGAAAAAGAGGCCTATACCAGCTCCGTTTTGAAAGCCACAAAGCGCCTCGGAGTTTTCGGACGCATGGAATATGTTGCAAGCCATCCCTTCATCCCCTCAGGCGGAAGACCCGTCACACCTGAAGAGGCAATCGCAAGCGGCTGCGACACCGCCGTTTATATTCTCACCCGCCACGCAGGCGAGGGCGGAGACCGACGCACGGTGCAGGGCGACTATTACATCACCGACAGCGAAAAGGAAGTCCTCTGTTCCATCTGCGCAAGCTATCCAAAGGTTGTTCTCGTTTTGAACATCGGCTCAGTAATGGATCTCAACTTTGCCGACGAATGCGGCATCGATGCCATCTTGTACATGATGCAGGGAGGCATGGAGGCAGGCAACGGACTTTTTGATGTGCTCAGCGGCGCAGTCAGCCCCTGCGGCAAGCTTGCAGACACATGGGCTCATAATTATGAGGACTACCCCTCCCACAATATTTTCTCCACCATTGGCGGCAGACAGTTGGAGGAGGATTATCTTGAGGGAATTTATGTTGGTTACCGTTGGTTTGACGCCATGGGCCTCACTCCCCGCTATGCCTTCGGTCACGGTCTCGGCTATAGCCGCTTCTCCCTCACCCCCGGTGCCGCCACCGCCGAAGGAAGCCGCGTCAACATTTATGCCAACATTCAGAATGTCGGCAGTATGGCCGCCAAGGAAGTTATTCAGCTTTATGTTTCCGCTCCCGAGGGCAAGCTTTTCAAAGAGCCCAAGAGCCTTGTCACCTACACAAAAACCTCCCTCATTGAGCCGGGACGCAGTGAGCAGCTTTGCCTGAGCTTCGATTTGCGCGAATGCGCATCCTATGACACGGAAAGTTCCTCCTTTATCCTCGAAAAGGGTGACTACATAGTCTATATCGGTACCGCTTCCGACAAGCTTCTTCCCGCAGCCGTCATCAGCCTTGACGAAACTGCCGTCACGGAAAAATGCACCGCCGTCTGCCCCATGAAGGATAAGCTTGATTTTATAGTTCCTCCCAATCGTGAGCGCAGCATACCCGAAACGGCAAGACTTTGTGTCTCCGCCTCCGCCATAAGCACCGCCGAGCACAGCTACGCTCCGCCCGCCCTGGTGGAAAGTCCTGAAATTGACGCAATAATGGCCTCCCTCACAGACAAGGACATTGCAAAGCTGCTTGTGGGAAACGGCTATGTGGGTCCCTGTCACAACACTGCCTTCGGCGCGGCAGGCTCTTCCACTTCCACCCTTCTTAAAAAGGGCATTGACAATATGCTCATGTCCGACGGACCTCAGGGCATCAATCTTCAGCTTTGCTCTCCCCCGCCCCGACAGAATTTCTTCTCTCCCCAGGCTCTGCCCGAATCCGTAACGCTGGGCAAACGCAGCCTTCTCACCCGCATTATGAATCCCGCGCCTAAGGGCAAGGGCGAGGATTATTACCACTTCTGCACCGCATGGCCCTGCCAGACTCTGGTTGCCCAAACATGGAACCGACCTCTTATCGAGGAGCTTGGTAAAGCCACAGGAATCGAGATGCAGGAATACGGTATTGTATTCTGGCTCGCCCCGGCCATGAACATTCATCGCAATGTTCTCTGCGGAAGAAACTTTGAATATTGCTCCGAAGACCCCATTATCAGCGGAAAAACAGCCGCCTCCCTCGTCAAAGGCTCACAGAGCTGCAAGGGCTGTTATGCTACTATAAAACACTTTGCCTGCAACAATCTTGAAAATTCCAGAAACCGCTCCTCCAGCAATCTGGACGAGAGAACCTTGCGGGAGATTTATCTCAAGGGCTTCCGTATAGCCGTTGAGGAAGGCGGGGCAAAGGCTCTTATGAGCAGCTATAACAAAATCAACGGCATCTATGCCGCCAACAACTATGACCTCCTCACCAAGGTCCTTCGCAACGAATGGGGCTTCGAGGGCATAGTTATGACCGACTGGTTTGGCACGGGACACCACGAGTCAAGCGATGCAAAAGCCTGCGCCGCAGGCAACGACATTGTCATGCCGGGAACGCCCATAGCCTTCCGTAAGGTGCTGAAAGCTATGAAAAAGGGCGAAATCAGCACATATGACACCCACTCCTGCGCACGGAGACTTATCCGCGCCGCGCTGGAAAGCTGTGTTATGAAATAATAATAAAATGCTCCGTGCATTCTGCATGGAGCATTTTATTATGTAAACTTTATTCGCTGCATTTTTCAACTTCCACCAGATTTGTATGCTGGGGATTTCCCCGGGCATAGGGGGTTGGGCGCAGGCTTGTGAGAGTGTTTATGCAGCCGCCTTCGTCCTCTCCATACTTATTTGGCTTATACCAGGCGCCTTGCGCAAGGGCGGTTACACCGGGCATTACACGCTCTGTCACATGGGCTTTTATCCGTATGCAGCCCCTGTCATTTCTGATAAGCACCGTATCGCCCTCCGCTATTCCCCGCTTCTTGGCATCCTCGGGATTTATCCAAAGGCGCCTTGGCTCAAGTTTTTCCAAAGCAGGGTTATTATCATGGACGCTATGAGTTCTTCGCATTGTATGCCAGCCTATAAGCTGCAGAGGATATATCTGCGCAAGGCTGTCCCCTGCTCCCTCGGGCGGTTCCACATAGCGGGGAATGGGAGGAAAGAAGTCTTTGTATTCAGTTATGTAAACTTCTTTCGAGAACAGCTCTATTTTTCCGCTTGCTGTGGGGAAAGGATTTTTTTCGGGCTCAGCACGCTCCTTTTCAAAAGCAACAAAGCGTTTATTATCTTTGTAGCTGAATATTCCGCCTTTGGAAAACTCCCCGTAGGGAGGCAGCTCCTGCTCCCTTGTCCGCAAATCGTTATAAATATATTCAAGCCACTCATCGGCGCTTCTGCCCTCAGAGAAAGCCTCGCCTAAGCCGAGTCTTTCCGCCAATTCCCAAAGCCAGTCGTATTCAAAACGGCACTGTCCCGGACTTTCAACTATCTTTCGGGCGAAGCCCAGAAAATCGCCGTACTGCCAGGGCATGGCGATATTATTTTGCTCAAGAGGGGAAACTCCCGGCAGGAGAATATCCGCAAAGCGGGCGCTGGCAGTCATAAAAAGATCGGAGCAGACTATAAATTCGCACTTTGCCGTATCCCGCAATATTTCCGCCGTGCGGTTTATATCGCTATGCTGATTTATAAGGCAGTTGCCGGCCAGATTGATAATCATCTTTATGTCGCTCGGGAGCTTTTCTCCGCCTTTGACTCCGTCAATTGCCCCCATCTCGCTGCCGCGCAAAACGGCCTCTGTCCAGCAGAAGGCGGGAATGGACATAGGGAAGGGATTTGGCGGGCTTGGGAAAACGGGATTTTCGTGGCCTTTATAAAAACCGTTGCCGCAGGCCCAGCCGCCCCATATTCCCACATTGCCCGTCATGCAGGCCAGCAGTATTCCGCCGCGGGCGCTTTGCTCTCCGTAGGCATGGCGCTGAGCGCCAAGCCCCTGAATGAGGGCGGCAGGCTTTGCCCCGGCATAGCGCAGGGCAAGGGATGTGATTGTTTCTGCAGGCACGGCGCATATTTTCTCTGCCCACTGAGGAGTTTTGACGATTCCGTCTTTTTCTCCCAAAAGATAGCTGAGATAGGATTCGCTGCTGTCTATGCCCTCGGGCATATGCTCTCCGTCAAAGCCAATGCAGCAGCGATCCAGAAAAGCCTTGTCATGGAGGCCCTCGCTGTATATAACATAGGCCATTGCGTCCAGCATAGCGGCATCCGTGGCGGGGCGTATGGGAATCCACTCGGCGGAAAGCTTCTCCACAGTTGCGCTGCGTCGTGGGTCCACCACCACTATGGGTATACCCTTTTCCTTAGCCTTTTTCAGATAATGCATAGTGGCGCAGTCAAAGCGGCTGTCAGCGGGATTATGCCCCCAAAGGATTATCAGCTCGCTGTCCAGCCAGCTTTCGGGGCTGTTGCCCGTAACCGTTGTGCCGTACATAAGATTGGACATCTGGGTGATGCAGGCGGAGGAATAGGAGTTATATCGTCCCAGATAGCCTCCGTCCAAAGCGAGAAGCCTTTTGGCAAGTCCGCAGCCCGAAATAAGTCCCTCCATACCCGTTGCATAATTCACATATCTTGAACCGGGACCGTAGCTATCGCGGATGCGCACCCACTCTTTGGCGATGATATCGATTGCTTCGTCCCAGCTTATAGGCTCAAAGCGACCCTCGCCTCTTTCTCCAATGCGCTTCATAGGCTGAGTTATTCTGTCGGGGCTGAGGAAGGTTTCGTGGCATTTGAGCCCCTTGGGGCAGGCTGTGAGAGGAACTCCCTCACCTGCTTCGCCGGCGCTTTGGGTGCTCATGCGCATTATTTTGCCGTCTTTAATATGGGCGCGGAGCAGGCAGCGCCCTCCGCAGTTATTAAGACCCGTTGTTTCTATTATCACTTCTTCATTCATGCCTCGCTCACCTGCCTTGCCGATATATTTAATAACAAAAATATAACATATTCCTAGAGCAAAGTAAAACCCGATGTGACAAACAAATGTCCCTTATTCGTCATCAAGTATTGCGTAAATATAAATAAAGTGATAAAATATCTTGACATATACTCTTTTTTGGAGGAACACCGTGAAAAGAATTTTATGCGTATTGCTTATGATTGCTGTGATGCTGGGCTGCATTCCCGTTTTTGCCTCCCCCACCAGCAGCACAGACCTCGTCGGTTCACTCATAGATAACGACGACTCCGTTCCTAAGACCGAGCTGGATTGGGACAGCCTTGTGAAGGAGTTTTTGGCTGCTGCACAGGTTGAGGAGGAGTCCGTTGCAATAGGATACTACAATACCGTTACAGGTGAGGAGCACTATTTCCGCGGAGATGTGCTCGTTGCCGGCGGCAGCATGCACGCCTTGCCCCTGACTATGTACTATTCCGAAATGCTTTATAATGAGGAGATTTCTTGGGATACCACCATAGGCGGTTACGATTACAGAACCCTTCTCCATTCAGTCATTTGCAGCGATGACAATGATAATGCCGAGATTCTTATCTCCGGCATCGGTTCGGACGATGAGTACCGCCGTGCCATTTGCCCCTATCTGGGTATTGAGCCTGAGATGGTTGACAAGCATTTCCCCGCTGCCGACGAATTCAGCGCCAAGCAGCTTATAAATTGCCTCAAGACTCTCTATTCCGAACCTGAGCGTTTCCCAGGCGTTATCGACCATCTGCTTCACGCCAATGCAGGCGAGTATTTTGAGCAGATAGTCGGCGACTTTGACATCGGTCAGAAATTCGGTCAGAACACCAAGGGCAGCAACAACTTCATGAGCTGCGCCGGTTTTGTTGATATGGAAGACCCCATTCTCATAACCGTTCTCACCGACAACTGCCGTCTGGGCAAAAAGATTCTCGGCGATTTCTGCGCCCTCATGTGCGAATACACCGAAAACAACACCGCCGTGAGAAAGGCCGCCGAAGAAGAGGCCGCCCGCAAGGAAGAGGCCGAGCAGGCAGCCCATCAGGCAGCCCTTGATAAGCTTGCGCAGCAGGAGGCCGAGGCAGAAGCCGCAAAGAGAGCGGAGGAAGAAAAAGCCGCTCAGGAAGCCGCCTTCCTCAAGGAAACTCAAGCCAACGCAAGCAGTGCGCTGCGTTTCCTTGCCTGCCTTCTCGGCTGCGCACTTCTGGCTGTGGCTCTTGGTCTTGTTGCCCGACTGAAGAAAAAGCCCGCCGACGATAACAGCGCGCCCAATAAGGCAAGAGTTGTCATATCCGTCCTTCTTGGTCTGCTTGCAGCTTTCGCCATTGTTATAACTGTTCTCATAAGCATTTTTGCCGTCTCCTCCAAACCTGTAATTATGTCTGACAGCGCTGATCCCTCCGGCAAGGCAGAGCAGTTCCTCTCTCTTGTCCTCGACGGCCAGTACAGTGAAGCCGAAAAGCTTATGGTCGGCGACAGCACACTGGGTCTCGGCACAAAGCCTCAGGATAATCTCGGCGCCATGCTCTATGATGCTCTTCAGGAAAGCTTCTCCTATGAGGTCAGCAGCGAATGCGTAAGCGACAGTATAAATGCAAGTCAAAGCTTCACGGTAACTTATCTTGACATTCCCTCCCTGACCGCCCTTCAGCAGGAGGCAACCGCCGCCCGCCTTGCCCAGTATGTTGAAGCCGCGATCCGCGCAGAAGAGGTTTTGGCAGATGACGGAAGCTATCTTCCCGAGGTTGCAATGCTCGCCCTTGAAGAGGTCACCGCTGAACTTCTTGAAAATGCGGAAGATCACTATGTAAGCAAAGATATTACCGTCAATATGCAGTATGTTTCCGGCGAGTGGAAGGTTATTGCCGATAACTCCCTCTTTACCATACTCTCAGGCAACACCGCCTACTGAGAAAGGCGGCAGCTGAAGATATGACAAAACTTTCCAAATGCATTTCAGCGCTGTGCATCATCATCTCCGTGCTGCTGATCATTCTGCTTCTCACAGTTTTCCTTGTGTCCAGCGGAAATGATAACAGCCATCTCCTTGAGGCCAGCAAGCCCGCAATAATGAGCAAGTTTGAAATGTATATACACAATTCCTCCGCTGAGGCGCTTAACGGAATTGTCCCCATCAAAAAACACTATTTTCTCCCTGAGGACACCGTTGTGGCTCCCGAGCCCGACCAGTCTCTTTTCGGTGCGGTAGATACTCCCGATGAGCTTGAGAGTATCATCACCGAAGCAAGCGAACTTCTTGAAGGACAAAGCACCCTCTTTGCCGCCGACACCGAGATCCTCCCCGGCAGTCAGGTCAGATACTACCTTGACGATACCATTCTTGCCATCACCTGGAAGCAGGTCATTGACGGCAGATGCTACACCTTTTCCGAGGTTAAGATTGCGGACGCAAGCCAGTTTCGCCGCTATCTGGCCGATAACAGCTTCGGCTCAGGGGTGAAATACCGCCCCTCCGACATGGCCACAACCGTAAACGCAGTTGTTGCCATCAGCGGTGACTTCTATGCCTTCCGCGATCTCGGCATCGTTGTTTATCAGCGAGAGCTTTATCGCGTCCGCGGCAGATACATGGACAATCTGTTCATCGATTCCAAGGGCGATTTCCATTTCATCCCCAAGGACACCATGTTTGACGAGGACAGCGCAAAGGCCTACATCAAAGAGAACGATATTCTCTTCTCTCTGGCTTTCGGCCCCATTCTTGTTGACAACGGCGTTAATGTGGCCCCCGGCTCCTATGTTGTAGGTGAAATAGATGACTATTATTCCCGCGGTGCAGTTGCCCAGCTTGGCGACAAGCATTATCTTCTCGTTTCCGTCAACCGCGAGCGACCCAATTACGCAGGAATCACAGTCAGAGAGCTTGCAGCCACCTTGGCAAACATCGGCTGTCAGAAGGCCTATGCTCTCGACGGCGGTCAGACCGTTACAATAATTATGAATGACGAGGTTATAAACAACAGCGACTACGGCAGTCAGCGCCAGATAAGCGACATTGTTTATTTTGCCACCGCCATTCCTGATTGAGAGGTTTTTATATGAACAAAATTGCATTTATTTTCGATGACTTTGTCATAAACTGGTCATCTATTATATTGGTGCTGGCTGTTGTTGCTGCCATAGCCGTCTGCTTTGCCCTTGCCGCAAGCAAGCCCGGCTATTCCACCCCCCTTGCAATAATGCTCCCCATCGCCATGATATTCGGCCTTGTCATCGGCCGCATTATCCATTGGTATTGCCGCACCGACCAATACAAGAGCTTTGCCCATGCCTTTGCCGATTTTTCCATCGGAGGCTTCTCCCTCATAGGAATCGTTATCGGCTGCCTCCTGGCCGCCCTGATAATCTGGGCGCTGGGTCTGGCTCCCTCCATCGGTAAGCTCCTTGATATCTTCGCCCCCGGCGCAGCTCTTGCAATCGCCCTCGGCAGACTCAGCTTCCTCTTCAACTATGCTGACAGAGGCAAGGTTTTCATTGAAAACGAGGCCAACCGCCGCCTGCCCATTGGTTCCGCTGTTATCAATGTCAGCTCCGGCGCTACAGAATGGCGCTTTGCCACATTCTTTATTCAGGCTCTCATCGCGGCGGCTATATTCGTTGTGCTGCTCATCGTTTTCTTCTATCTGCCCACTCTGCTTCTCAAAAACGGCAAGCATGCCCACGGCATGACCTTCCTTGTATTCACTATCGTTTACTTCTCCACCGAGATTCTTATGGACTCCACCCGCTATGACGCACTCTTCCTCCGCTCCAACGGCTTCGTAAGCCTTATGCAGATATTTGCGGCGGTTATGGTGGTATTCTCCTTTGTATTCCTCAGCATCCGCTCCGTGAAGTTTAACCGCCTCAAAGCCTACCATATCATACTTTGGGTGGTTTACCTCGCTTCCCTCGGTGTTGCAGGCTATATGGAATACTATGTCCAGCGCCACGGCAACCTTTATATGTTCAGCTATACCCTCATGGGTGCAGGTCTTGCCCTCTCCATTATCTGCGCTATGATAATGATGGCCACCACCTTTGCCGGAAAGAAAAAAGCTATGTATCCCCTCCCCGATGCGGAAGTGGAACTCAGCGAAGAAGCGCCCACCGGCGAAGCCCCCTCCGAAGAAGAGCCCTTCGAGGCATAATCAATAAAAAAGAAAAATCCCGTGTGTTTTCAACACACGGGATTTTTTATACCGTTGCTTTGCTTACTTGCTTGCAAGAGCGTCTGCATAGAAAGCATCCATCTCTTCCTTGGTGGGGAAGTTGGCAACAAACATACGGTTGCCCATTGCTCCGGAGAGAGCGTCGGGGATGCGGTCAATCATCTTCATATTGGAGGCATATTTCTCCTTAAGAGCTTCATCATCGAGAATGAAGTCCTTGCCGTCGCGGCGGCCTGCAAAGGCGCAGAAATTATGCTCGCCCTGGGGCATCAGAGTGGAGTCGTAGGCAATCATATCTGCCCAGATTTTGTAGACATTGGTGGAATGGGCAAAGTTTATCATATCGGGGGTAAAGCCGCCGCAGGGACGCATATTTACCTCCAGAGCGATAACCTGACCTGCCTTGCCGAGACCTTCCATATCCTGAGTCAGACGGAAGAACTCAAAATGGACAAAGCGGCTCTTTACGCCGAAGGCCTTTACGGTGTCGCGTCCGGCCTTGCGGGTATCCTCGGGCAGATCACGGACTATGTAGTAGATGGAGTTATCGTTATTGTTTACGATATCCATAACGGAGTTGGGGGTAACGTTGCCGGTTTCGAAAATGGGCTCGCCGTTGGAATCGATGATTGCGTCATAGGAGTTAACCTCGGCATAGACGAACTCTTCCATGATGTAAGGAACGCCCTCGGGCTTATCTTCCATGAAGCGGACAAGATCCTCAGCGCACTTAATCTTATAGGTGTTTGCAGCGCCTACGCCGTTATCGGGCTTGGCGCATACGGGATAGCCCACCTTCTTGATAAAGCGCTGGCAGCCAGCCAGATCGTTCACAAGATGATAACGGGCAACGGGAATGCCGGCCTTGGTGTAGTAGCGCTTCATCTTGCTCTTATACTTGATGCGGGGCATATCCTCGCTCTTGAAGCCGGAGCAGATATTGAAATCGCTGCGGAGCATTGCGTCGCGCTCCAGCCAGTATTCGTTGTTGCTTTCAAGCCAATCGATGCGGCCGTGCTTGAAGGTAAAGAAGGCAACAGCGCGGTATACCTCGTCATAGTTTTCGAGACTGGAAACCTTGTAGTACTCGTTGAGGCTGTCGCGCAGCTCCTGGGTAAGCTCCTCATAGGGTGCCTCGCCAATGCCGAGGACGTTGAGGCCGTTGTTTTTCAGCTCGCGGCAAAACTGCCAGTAGTTGGTGGGGAAGTTGGGGGAGATAAAGATAAAGTTTTTCATTTTTGCTTTTTTCAACTCTTTCGTTATTTTATTTTTCGTTTTTTGTTTATTATATTTTTATTTTTTATCCGACAATTGAAGTTTGTTCAGCTTTCAAGAAGCTTAGGTACAAAGTAGGCAACCTGCTTATACCACCAGGGCCAATCGTGCTCAACATCATGACCCCACATATCCACCCAGACATTGATGCCCTTGCGGAAGAAAATATCACGGAGCTTGAAGCTGGTCTCAGGAACTTCCCAGGGACCCTGACCGGCGCAGATAATGCCATAGTTGCGGTTTATTTTCTCTATATAGGGATGGTCGGCGGGCATATTTTCAAGGTAATGAACGGGAGAGTTGGCGTAAACCAGCTCGTCCATATAGCTGCCGAAGCCGTATTCAGCGGTATAAATTCCGCTGAGAGCCAGCATTCCGGTGAAGGTCTCGGGGAAACGGAAATAGAGGTTTGCAGCATGGGTAGCGCCCAGAGAGCAGCCGAACACGGTGATGCCGGGATATTCGTCCCAATCGTTGCACTCTTTTGAAAGGCTGCTGATGAAAGGTGCAACTTCATTTACTATGTAGCTGACCCATTCCTCGTGGCGGCGGATGCGCCAGTAGCTATCGCCGAATTTGTCGCTCCAGGTCTCCTTGTCTATAGTGTCAATGGCCACCACCATTACCTGTCCGCTCTCTATCCAGGGGGCCCAGGCGTCGGTCATCTTGTAGTTTTCAAAATCATAAAATCTGCCGTCCTGGCAGGGGATGAACAGAACGGGAAGTCCTGCATGACCGTAGACCTTGCATTCCATCTCGCGGCCAAGAGCTTCGCTGTAGCTCTTAAAATACTGCATTTCCATTATAGCTTATTGCTCTCTTTCTTTTTTGTCTTTTCCTGTAGTATTTCTATTTTTTATAATTCATAAAAAAGTGTGTCCATAAAGAAGGGGATCTGCTTTTCCCAGCTTGCTTCGCAGTGGTCGCCTTCAGGCACTATGCGGCAGTTGACATTTGCGCCCTTTTCAATGAGTATGCCTGCAACTGTGGCAAAGCGGCGGCGCATACTGGAATGGTTGCCAAGCTCATTTGCGCCATAGTCCATGTATATAACGGTATCGGGGTCTATGTCTGCGCTGCGGAGCATTTCGTCAAGTCTTCTGGTTGCAAACCACACGGAGGGAGAAAGGCAGGCTGCCCGGGAGAAAATGTGGTTATACACAGTAACGGCAAAAAGGCTCATAAGTCCGCCCATACTGCTGCCCGCAATAAAGGTATGCTCCCTGTCGGGAATTGTGGGATACTTTCTGTCAATAAGGGGCTTGAATCGCTTCGTGAGCCACTCCATATAGGTGAAGCCTCTACCGTGGACATGACCCACCTCATCGTTTTTGAAGGTGAAGGGTGAATACTCGGAGAGTCGGCCGTTATCGGGAGAATGGTTGCACTCAACGCCCACTATTATAAGGGGCAGCTGTGTCTCCTCCACATATTCGGCCATACCCCAGCTTTTGCCGTAGGTCGCGTCGGAATCGAAGAAAACATTGTGGCCGTCAAACATATAGAGCACGGGAAAACGTGCCCCTTCATTTTCAAAGGCTTCGTCGGGTATGTATATATAGGCTCTGCGGGTTTTATTCCCCGTCAGAGCGGGTATTCTGATGCGCCATTTTTTGATCATTGCAGTATACTTCCTTGGCATAGCAGTCGAGCATATATAATATCACAGTAAAATTCAAAAGGCAAGGAATATCTGATAAATACATTATTTATATGAACATAAAATTCCCGGCGTTCGCTGTAGCCGGGGAGTTTTTTTCAATATATTTTTT
>JAZSRY010000027.1:0-16339 GCA_045538735.1 Oscillospiraceae bacterium | reverse complement strand
CCACCGCCAAGAATATCGTAGCCTACCGGGAAGAAAACGGTGCCTTCACCTCCCGGGCCCAGATCAAAAAAGTGCCCAAGCTGGGCCCCAAGGCCTTCCAGCAGTGTGCCGGCTTCCTCCGGGTGCCAGAGAGCAAGGAGATTCTGGATAATACCGGTGTCCACCCGGAATCCTATGCCGCTGCTTATCAGCTGCTTGATCTGTGCGGCTACAGTCTCTCCGACGTTAAAAGCCGCTCCCTCGAGGGTCTGGAGGCCAAGGTGAAAGCCATTGGCGTGGATGCTCTGGCCGAAAAATGCGGCGTAGGCGCTCCCACCCTCCGGGATATCGTCAGCGAGCTTCTCAAGCCCGGACGTGACCCCCGCGACGAGCTGCCTCCCCCCATTATGAGAAGCGGTGAGGTTATGGAGGTAAAAGATCTCAAGCCCGGCATGATTCTTGTGGGCACCGTCCGCAATGTTATAGACTTCGGCGCATTTGTGGATATCGGCGTTCACAGAGACGGTCTTGTTCACATTTCCGAGATCGCCAACAAATTTATTCGCCACCCCAGCGAAATGCTCAGTGTTGGCGACGTTGTTAAGGTAATGGTGCTTGAGGCAGATGCCAAAAAAGGCAGAATTAATCTCTCCATCAAGCAGGCAAAATAAAATAAAAAAGGAAGTGTCTAAGACACTTCCTTTTTTATTTGGATAATTCCTCAAATATAAGCTCCAGATTTTCGTCGGAATATTCTATCTCCGAGGAATACATTCTGGCATATTCCACGATGATTTCAAGGCCTCCCCCGCTGCCGTGGGTAAGGCAAAGAGCAGCAATTATGCGGCAGCTGAGGGCAGCAAAAGCGACTTTGGAAACTATGTCTCCGTCATCGAGGGCGGAGAAAAAATGGCGGTAAATGAAATAGTTGAAAAGATTTGTAAATTCCCGGCTGCGGGAATGCATCAAAGGCCCGATATCTGTCTCGTCATATTCGGAAAAGGCAAGCCGCTCAAGGCAGACCGTCCACCCTTCGTCAAGGCGCTCCAGTTCAAGGAAGAATTTTGCCCATTCCCGAATATCAAAGCTTATACCCTCCCCTCCGCAAAGAGAAAGCACCTTCTCCATGCGGCGGCAGATTGGCCGCTCCTCCCCCATTATTTCAAAAATCTCATCCCGGATATCCATAAGGGCATCCTCATCCGCAGTATAAGCGCCCTCCCCCTCTTCTATCAGGGAAAAAGGCTCTCTGCGACCTATTATCAGCCTTCCCGCCTCCTCGCAGCAAAGGCCGAGGCCAAGCTCCGTCCTCTCGCTGAGGTAGCTGCGAAAACGGGGATGGTCGCTGCAGATTTGGCAAACGGCATCCTCACCAAGCTCCAGAATAATCTCGCAGAGATTATTCTCATTGAGGAATGGACAGCGCTCATTTTCCGCAAGAATGAAATGGGGCTCTTCCCCTTCGCTTATGCAGCGGCGCAGCTTATCTCCAAGTTCACCCGTAACTGCCTTGAATCTCTCCGCGCTTTCCTCATCAATATCTATTTCCCAGCCAATGCAGCAGCTATGGCTGCACGCTGATGCAATGCATTTGAAATCTTTATAATATTCGGGGCATACTTCTATCATGGCTAATCTCCTGAAAATGGATAAGATAATTATATCCCCGCCTCGGAAATGGCGCAATAGTGTCTTGAATTTTGTCGACACAAAATATAAAATGGTGAAAAAGCGAAGGGAGACCGAGAAAAATGAAGGTACTTATGCTCAACGGAAGCCCCAACAAAGAAGGCTGCACCTATACTGCACTCAGGGAGGTAGCCAAGGCTCTCGCCGCTGAGGGAATTGACAGCGAGATAGTATGGCTGGGCAACGGTCCTGTCCGCGACTGCATAGGCTGCGGAGCCTGCCGCAAGACCCAAAACTGCGTTTTTGACGACGATAATCTCAGCACTCTCAAGGCCAAATGTGCCGAGGCAGACGGCTTTATATTCGGCTCTCCCGTATACTACGCCCATCCCAGCGGACGCATTCTCTCCGTGCTGGACCGACTCTTCTTCTCCGGCGGAAACGCCTTCAAGGGCAAACCGGGAGCCGCCGTTGTATCCGCCCGCAGAGCAGGTACCACCGCCAGCATAGATGTTCTCAATAAATATTTTTCCATCAGCCAGATGCCCATTATCGGCTCCAGCTACTGGAACATGGTTCACGGCAGAAAAGCAGAGGATGTTGCCGAGGACGCAGAAGGACTTCAGACCATGAGAAATCTCGGCCGCAATATGGCCGCCTATCTCAAGGGCGAAACTATTCCCGCGCTGAACAACGAATACGGTGCCTGGACCTGCTTTGTAAGATAAAATTTCCCCGCAAAAGCAAAATCTCCCAACGAAAGTTGGGAGATTTTGTTTTTTGACAAGTTATTTTTTTCACTTCTCTAAACATGTTGACTAATCTCAAACCAAATGTTAAAGTTATAGTGTTCGACAAAAATTAACCCGGAGAGATTTAAATGACCAAGCTCTACAAGACCAGAGAGGGCGGCGCAACAGTAACGGTTTTTGTTCCCTATGACTGCTGCAACAACTGCCCCTTCTGCATCAACAAGGCTGAATATGCCAATAGCGAAGGCTTCAGTGCCGAAAAAATATGCGAGAGCATCAGATATATTGACAGCATCACACCCAACTGTGACTTTGTTTTCACCGGCGGCGAGCCTCTTGCCGATCTGGAGTGCCTCCAGCTTATGCTGGACGCAGTCCCCTCCACCCACCGTGTTTTCATAAACACCACCCTCCCCGTGATGCACAAGTACACTCAGGAGCAGATTGTGGAATTCCTCAACCGCAATGCCACCAAGCTCACCTGCGTGAATGTTTCCCGCCATCTTGAGCCCTATGTTGAGGAAGGCAGCGACGATATCTTCTCCAAGATAAAAGTCCCCACCCGCATCAACTGCGTGCTCTTCGCCGACTACCCCTCCAAGCGCATTGAGCCTTTCATCCAGCGCTTTATGAAGCAGGGTGTTCCCATCCAGTTCCGCTCCGACTACACCAAGACCACTCTTGAAAACCTCTATGACGAGAGTGACGACCCCATTATGAGAGACCTGGACGCTCTCTGCCAGTTCGAAGGCATGTGGGGCTCCCGCATTCGCTGCAACTACGAATATAACTACAAGGGCCACCGCATATCCTACCACAAGACCCTCCCCTACTCCACCATTCCCGAAGTTGGCGAGGATGGCAAGGACTACGATGTGCTTTACGACGTTCTCATCAAGCAGACCGGCATTCTCCACTCCGACTGGACAGGCGTTGAGCTGGACTGCAAGAGATACGAAAAGGTTGTTTTTGAGCCCGATGACCAGTACAGAAGAAAATAAAAAATGAGAGTCTTTCGACTCTCATTTTTTTATTTCCATTCTCTTTACAATAATGCCGCCCACAAGGCCTATGCACACGCCTGCCACCGCACCGCTGATGCAAAGGGCGGGGAGATAATATATAAGTCCGCCTGTTTCCAGAAGGAGCATAGCGGTAAGCACCTGACCTGCATTATGTCCCAAAGCGCCCGCAACGCTGACGCCCACAGAGGAAAACTTTCCGCTTTTTTTCAGCAGCCACATTAGGCAAAGGCTCAGCACCGCGCCCGCAAGGGAATAAATCATCACCATCACATTGCCGAAAAGGAGGCTCACAAGCAGCACGCGTATTATGCTGATGCAGCCTGCGGCCTTAAATCCCAGCTTATAGAGCGCAAAGACAATGACAATATTGGGAAGGCCCATCTTTATGCCCGGCACGGCGAAGCTCATTGGCACAAGGCTTTCCAGATAACTGAGGATAAGGGCAAGGGCAACAAGCAAAGCATATAAACTGATTTTCTTCGTTTTCACACGCTCTCACCCCACAACTCCGTCAAGGTCGGTCTTTTCTCCGCCTTCGATAGAAACTACCACCTTGTTTGGGAGGCAGACTATAGTCTCCCCATCAAAGCTAACTCTGCCGCTTTTCACGCAGACATGGTCGGGACAGCTTGCATCTTCTATATAGGCTTCTCCGTCTGAAATAACGAGAACGTTATATTTTTCCAAATCCCCGATTATATCAAAATTATTCTCTCCCAAAGGCAGGCGGCATCGCTCGATTCCGTCCACGCTTACAACGACCTCCGCACCTTCGCTGCGGAAAAGCTGCGTATAGACAAGGAAGGCGGAGCCGAGGACAAGGGCGGCTAGGACAAGCAATATATCGTTTTTATGTTTTTTCATAAAAGACATTTAATTCACCGCAACTATTATACAGCAAAAGGCATCGGAACAAAAGTGTTCCGATGCCTTTTTTGATTAATTTTTACCTCATATGATGCACTTTGCAGGGCATACCTCAGCACAGGTGCCGCAGCCGTTGCACTTTTCATAGTCGATGCGGGCAAGATTATTTTCAAGCTTGATTGCACCGTTGGGGCATTTTCTCATGCACATACCGCAGCCGATGCAGGCGGCAGTGCACTTTTTGCGGGCAACAGCGCCCTTATCCTTGTTGGAGCAGGCAACCAGCACGGGAATGTCTGCAGGAAGGATAGCAATAACAGAGTTGGGGCAGGCTTTTGCGCAGCCTCCGCAGCCGTTGCAGATGGAGTAGTCTATGCGGGCAAGGCCATCCTTAATGGAGACACCGCCGTTGGGGCAGGCGCTTACGCAGTCGCCAAGACCCATGCAGCCGAAGGTGCAGTTTCCTGCGCCGCCGAACATAACCTTTGCTGCCTTGCAACTGTCGATACCCACATATTCCATCTTATTGGCAGTCTTGCTGCAGTCGCCCATGCACTGAACAAAGGCGCGCTTTTCCACCATCTCACCGGCTTCCTTACCGAGGATAGCAGCCATTGCCTGAGCACAGGCAGCACCGCCGGCAGCGCAGAGAGTGAGAGGAGTGTCGGGATCTTCCACCAGAGCGGCTGCATAACCGTCGCAGCCGGGGAAGCCGCAGCCACCGCAGTTTGCGCCGGGGAGGACTTCGCTGAGCTTGGTGATGCGCTCATCAACGGGGACATACATAACCTTGGATGCCACGGAAAGCATAACAGCGCAGATGATACCAACTACGGTAACAACCACAACAGCAATAATAATAGCAGTCATACTGTAAAGCCCTCCTTATCCGAAAATCTTGTCAACAACACCGGCGAATCCGAAGAAAGAGCAGCTCAGGATAGCGGCGGCGATGAGGGTGATGGGGAGGCCCTTGAAGCAGGCGGGGCAATTGTTGTTCTCCATGCGTCCGCGAACGCCGGAGAAGAGAACCATTGCAATGAAGAAACCGAGGCCGGAGCCCAGAGAGTTGAACATAGACTGGGCAAAGGTGTACTCAGCGGTGATATTGCTGAGACAAACGCCCAGAACAGCGCAGTTGGTGGTGATAAGGGGCAGATAAACGCCCAAAGACTTATGAAGAGCGGGGATATACTTCTTCAGAACAATCTCAACCAGCTGAACGAGAGCGGCGATAACCAGAATGAAGACGATGGTCTGCATATAGCCAAGACCGTTTGCATCCAGAACATAAATCTGGATGGGCCAGGTAACAGCGGTAGCCAGCAGCATAACGAAGATAACGGCTATAGACATACCGGTTGCCTGGTCAAGCTTCTTGGAAACACCAAGGAAGGGGCAGATACCAAGGAACTGGGAGAGAACATAGTTATTGACCAGAGCAGCAGTCAGGATTATTGCAATAATTTCTTTCATTCAGCAACAACCTCCTTCTTCTCTTCTGCGCAGCCGGCACAGCTCAGCTTGCCGCATACGCCGGCGGAGGGGCAGTTTTCGCAGCCGAACTCGGTCTTCTTGGGCTTATGGGTGAAGAACTTGTTGACGACGGCAATCAGGATACCGAAGACAGCAAAGCCGCCGGGAGCCATGGTCATGATGCCGATGTTGTTCTCGGAGAGGACAGGGATAGCCATACCCATCCAGCTGCCGGAGCCAAGGATCTCGCGGATGGAAGCCATAACGAAGAGGGTGAGGGTGAAGCCGATACCCATTCCGATAGCGTCCAGAGCGGAGTCAACAACGGTGTTCTTATTTGCGAACATCTCGGCGCGGCCGAGGATGATGCAGTTAACAACGATAAGGGGAAGGAACAGACCCAAAGCCTCATACACACTGTAGGCAAAAGCGTTCAGAACCATCTGAACGATGGTAACAGCAGCAGCGATGATAACTATGTAGCAGGGAATGCGGACCTTATCGGGAATAACCTTTCTCAGAAGGGAAATTACGATATTGGAGAAAAGCAGAACTGCGGTGGCGGCAGCGCCCATACCGAATGCGTTTACAGTCTGGGTGGTGACTGCCAGAGTGGGACAAGTACCAAGGACGAGCACGAGAACAGGGTTTTCCTTGATAATGCCGTTAAGCAAAACAGAAAGCTTTTTGGATTTTTCCATTTTCCCGTACCTCCTTTACTTGTTGATGGAATTGTATACAACGAAAACATCCGCAATAGCACTCACATAAGCGGAGGAAGTGATCGTTGCGCCGGAAATGGTGTCTACGCCTTCGAGAGAAGCGTCCTTGCCGGGGAACTGGCTGCGGAAGGCATCCTCGGTGACCTTGGTACCGAGACCTGCAGTCTCGCCATGGGCCAGAGTGTCGGTGTTCACAATCTTACCTTCGGCATCAAGGGAGCAGATGAGCTGCAGAGAGCCCTTATTGCCGTAACCGGTGGTGGTAATCATGAAAACATAGCCGGCTCCGTTGGTGGCCTCATAAACCTCGGTGACAGTGTTGCCTTCAGGAATTGCAACATCAAGCTTATTGAAACCGTCAGCGGCGGGAAGGACATCAATGCGAGCCTGCTCGGCGCGTTTGATGTTGCCATCGGAGATAATGGGCTCAGTGACAAAGTTGGTCACTGCCAGAAGTCCGCTCATCACAAGGCAGATGAGCATGAGTACCACGATGGGCAATACGAAATCAGCTTTTACGGTGCTTTTCATGCGTCAACACCTCCCAGAGGTTTCTTTGCGGTCCAGTTGCTGATGTAGGGGGTCATAATGTTCATCAGCAGGATGGAGAAGGATACGCCTTCGGGATAGTTGCCAAAGAATCGGATGAGGCAGGTGATAAGTCCGCAGCCGATACCGAATATCACGCGGCCCCAGGGAGTCTGGGGAGTGGTGACATAGTCGGTTGCCATGAAGATGGCGCCGAGGAAGAGACCGCCTGCCAGAATTTCAGCGAGGCCGAACATAAATCCGCCCTTAACAAGAGCAAGGACGAACACGGTGCCGATGAAGGCAACGGGAGTATGCCAGGAGATAACTCTGCGGCAGAGGAGATAGACGAAGCCGATAAGGAGAGCCAGTGCGCTGGTCTCACCCATGCTGCCGCCTACGGTACCGAGGAAGAGGTTCAGCAGAGAATAGCTGCCGCCGTCCTTCAGAACTGCCAGAGGAGTTGCGGCGGAGACTGCGTCAGCGCCGAAATAGAAGTTGGGTGCTGCCCAGGTGGTCATAGTACCTGCAAAGGCGATAAGCATAACAACGCGGGCGGTGATTGCGGGGTTGGCAAAGTTATAGCCGATGCCGCCGAAGAGCTGCTTTACCACGACGATAGCCACGAGGGTACCGAAGGCAGCCTGCCAAAGGGGAAGTCCCACGGGGAGGTTCATTGCAAGGATAAGGCCGGTTACAGCGGCGGAAAGGTCGCCGATGGTGGTCTTGCGCTTGCAAATCTTCTGGAAGGCCCACTCCCAGAAAATTGCGGTTCCGACGCAGACGATGGTGAGAAGCAGTGCTCTCCAGCCAAAGATTACGATAGAAGCGATTACTGCGGGAAGAAGTGCTATAAGCACATCGCGCATAATGGTTCTGGTGGAATCCTTATGGGTAAGATGAGGAGATACAGAAACTATGAGATTAGACATTTGCTGCCTCCTTTTCTGCCGCTGCCTTCTTTGCTGCAGCCTTTTCGGCGTCAGCCTTCAGCTTGGCGTTGTAGTCCCAAAGCATCGCCTTTGCCAGCTTGTTGACCTGAACAAGAGGACGCTTTGCGGGGCAAACGAATGCGCAGCAGCCGCATTCCATGCAGAGATTAACCTTGAGCTTCTTCAGCTCGTCGCCCTTTTCCAGCTTATAAGCGGTTTCAATGTGGGCGGGCATCAGATTCAGGGGGCAGGTGTTGATGCATCTGCCGCACTTGATGCAGTCAGTGGTCTCGGGAGGACGGGCATCACGCTCATCGAAGCAGAGGATAGCGCCGGTGTTCTTGACGACAACTTCATCGTCAGAGGGTACGGAAACACCCATCATGGGTCCGCCGAGAACTATCTTCTTGGGCTCGCACTTATAGCCGCCGGTGAATTCAACAACCTGCTTTACGCTCATGCCGATAGGGGCAATAACGTTCATGGGGTTGGCGATTGCGCTGCCGTCTACGGTGACATACTTTTCAACGAGGGGCATACCGGTCTTGACGTATCTTGCGATTCCCACGAGAGTGGAGGGGTTGATAACAACGCATCCCACATCGATGGGGAGCTTTCCTTCGGGAACAATGCGGCCGGTGGTGTTATGAATCATAACCTTTTCGCCGCCCTGGGGGTAAAGTGCGGGAAGAGCGCGGACATCAACATAGTCCAGACCCTTGCACAGTTCCTTCATGTTCTTGATGCACTTGGGCTTGTTGTCCTCGATGCCGATGATGATCTTCTTGGGGTCAAAATACTTTTCGAGGAGCTCAATGCCTTCAACAAGGAGTTCTGCGTCATCCAGCATGGTACGGGTATCGGCAGTGATGTAAGGCTCGCATTCTGCGCCGTTGATGCAGATATACTCAACCTTTTCGGGATCAACATTCAGCTTGACGGAGGTGGGGAAGCCTGCGCCGCCGAGACCGACAACACCGCTTGCGCGGATGGCATCGATAAAGCTGGGGAGATCGCTGAGGGTGGGTGCCTCAATTCCTTCATAGACTGCCTGCTCGCCGTCAGCCTCAATAACTATGGCCTGGCAGCTGGCGCCGTGGAACAAAAGGACTTCGTCGAGCTTCTTGACCTTGCCGGATACGCCCGAATAAACGGGAGCGGAGACAAAGCCGCCGGGTTCTGCAACCAGCTGGCCGACTTTCACCAGATCGTTAACCTTCACAACGGCCTTTGCGGGGGCACCGATGTTCATGGAAACGGGAATGGTGATCATTGTGCCTGCTGTTACTGGGATACGCTGGGGAGCGCATTCTGCAGTGTTTTTTCTGTGCGGTACATGAGCACCGTGCAGCAGTTTGATTGACACTCTGCTTCCTCCTTCGATTATAATCAACTTTAATTTTTTGCTGTGAAAATGGGGCTTGCAAAAACGAACAGAGTATATAAAATACAAAGTAGATTATATCAACAAAATTCGTCAAACGCAAGGAGCAAACCATGCTGCGTGCTATAAAAAAATTTTATTTTCCGTTAATATTTTCCTTATCGCTTTTGTTAATTTTTTCATTATCTGCCTGCTCTTCCATTAACCGGCAAAGCACTGAGAAATATACAAAAACCGGCTTTTATCTGGACACTGTTGTGTCCGTCACCGTCTATTCCGGCGAGGACTCTCTCTATCTCGATGAGTGCCTTGCCCTCTGCGGAGAATATGAGAAAATCTTCTCCCGTACCGACCCAGAAAGCGAGCTTTACAAGCTCAATTTCACAGACAGTATGGAGGTCTCCCCCGCCCTTTCGGAGCTTATCAAAACCGCTCTGGATTACTGCGCAATAAGCGACGGACGCTTTGATATAACTATGGGCGCCCTCAGCGATATGTACGCTTTCTCCTCTGAATCCCCCACGCTTCCCTCCGACGAAGCCATAGCCGATGCTTTGGAGCACATAGGCTATGAAAAAATCACCCTTGAAGGCAACACCGTTACCATAGGCGATACCGAAGCGGTCATTGACCTTGGTGCCATCGCAAAGGGTTATATTGCCGATGCCCTTGCGGATTTTCTCCGCTCCAAGGGCGTTGAAAGCGCCATAATCGATTTGGGCGGCAATATTCTCTGCCTCGGCTCCAAGCCCGACGGCAGCGATTTCAAAATAGGCATACAGTATCCCTACCGGGATTCAAATCAGCTTATAGACACAATTTCCGTCGCCGATATGAGCGTTGTCACCAGCGGCGTTTATCAGCGTTGGTTTGAGCAAGACGGCGAGACCTATCACCACATCCTCGACCCCCAGACAGGCCGAAGCCTCAATAACGGTCTCATCTCCGTCAGCATCATAAGCCGGCGCAGCACAGACTGCGACGCCCTGAGTACCACCGCCTTTGCCATGGGTCTCGAGGAGGGCATGGCTCTTATCAATTCCCTTCCCGACACATGGGCAGTTTTCATCACCGAGGATATGGCTCTTCATTATTCTGAAGGCTTTGAAGAGCAATTCGGAAAATAGTCTCTTGCACGCCAATGAAAAATATAGTAAAATAAATTAGGAAATAAACTCCCTGACGCCAAAATTTTATTGCGGCGAAAGATTTGTTTGATTTCTCCATAAAAGCCGCTGTGGGCGAGATGCGCTCTCTTTCACGGCCGCTGCAGATATACTGTTAACTATGGGGTAACTGCATCTTCAGGGATTTGCAGTTACCCTTTTTGCATAGAAAGGAGCAAGAAATGGAAACAAGGGTCGCGCTTATTGGCATAATCGTGGAAAACGGCGATGCTGTTGAAAAGATAAACGCAATACTCCACGAAAACGCCCAGTATATTCTGGGAAGGATGGGCATTCCCTACCGGGAGAAAAAGGTGAATATAATCTCCATCGCCATAGATGCCCCTCAGGATATTATCAGCAGCATTTCCGGCAAAATAGGCCGTCTCCCCGGCGTAAGCACCAAGACCGCATATTCCGCAATCTGATAAGGAGGAACCGCTATGAAAAAAATAATCTCTCTTATTCTTGCACTTGTAATTTTCTTTACCCTCTGCGCCTGCGGGACAAGTCAGAGCGAAGTCCCCGATGCGCCCGCAGCTCCTCCCTCCGTCTCGGGCAGCAATCTCCCCGAAGAGAGTGAAATGCCCCAGCCCGGCGCTGAGCCCATAAAAATCATGGTTCTCAACGGCACCACCGGTTTTGGTATGGCAAAGCTTATGAGCGATTGCGCCGCCGGTCTCAGCCCCCTCAACTGCAGCATATCCGTTGAAACCGACGCCAGCAACATCACCGCCGCCCTCATTAACGGCAGCACCGATATTGCCGCATTGCCCACCAATGCCGCAAGCGTTGTTTATAACAAAACCGGCGGTCAGGTGCAGCTTCTTGCCCTTAACACCCTCGGTGTACTCTATCTGATTGAAAAGGGCGAAAGCGGCATTTCCTCCCTTGCTGACCTTGAGGGCAAAACCGTTTATGCCCCCGCACAGAATCCCAGCTTCGTTCTTGACTACATCTGCAAAAACGCAGGCGTGAATGTGACCATCGATAACAGCTTTGCTCAGCCCGCTGAGCTTCGCACCGCAGTTGCCGCAGGTGAGGTTGAGCTTGCGGTTTTGCCCGAGCCTATGGTCACTATGGCTCTTGCCGCAAATGAGGATCTTTCCGTAAAACTGGATCTCACCGAGGAATGGGCCAAGCTCAACGACAGCCAGCTCGTTCAGGGCTGCCTTGTTGTCCGCCGCGAGTTTGCTGAAAGTCACAAGGCTGAGCTTGCCGCTTTTCTTGAAGAATATGAAGCTTCCATTGCCTTCCTCAGCGAGGACACCGCAGCCGCAGCCCAGCTGATTGCAGACGCGGGAATATTCGCAAACGCAGCCGTTACCGAGAAGGCTATACCCAAGTGCAATCTCTGCTTCATTGCAGGTTTGGATATGATAGAGCCTATGGACGGCTTCCTTGAGGCCATGTTCTCCATTGCGCCTCCCTCTATAGGCGGTGCAGTTCCCGCAGATGATTTCTATTACCTTGGATAAGTATTTCTGCCTATGAAGTTTAACAAACACCTTAAAAATCTTATAGTGCTTGTTTTTTGGCTTGGGGTGTGGCAGGGTCTTGTGATGATTGTGGATAATCCCCTGCTTCTTCCTCCTATCCCTCTCGTTTTCAAACGGATATGGGAACTCTTGGGGAGCAGTCAGTTCTGGCTTATCACCGCAACAAGTCTCGGCCGCATACTGCTGGGGGTTATATGTGCCATGGTGCTTGGTGTACTGCTGGCTCTTGCCACAAGCCGCTCGGCGCTTCTGCGCGCCCTCTTCTCTCCCCTGCTCACCGTCATCAAGTCCACCCCCGTTGCCTCCTTCATCATTCTGCTCATTCTCTGGGTGGGAAGAGATATTCTTCCCTCTGTGATTGTTGTGCTGATGGCTCTGCCAGTGGTGTGGAGCAATGTGAGCACCGGCATAAGTGAAACCGATATCCGTCTCATTGAGATGGCGCGGGTCTTTCGTTTTTCCTTGTGGAGAAGGCTTAGGAGAGTTTATGTCCCCTCCGTTATGCCCCATTTTCTTGCCGCCTGCCGCTCCTGCCTAGGCCTTGCGTGGAAGGCGGGAGTCGCTGCCGAGGTGCTCACCGTTCCCGCTGTCAGCATCGGCAAAATGCTCTATGAATCCAAGCTCTATTGGGAGACTCAGGATCTCTTCGCATGGACCGCGGTGGTTATTATCTGCTCCCTTATCATTGAAAAGGTACTGATAGCCGCCATTGGCGCCTTGGGCAAAAAATACCGTCCCGGAGGTGCCAAGGCATGATAGAAATTAAAAATCTCATCCTCAGCTACGAGGGGGAACGGGTTATAGAGGACTTCAATCTCTCTCTTGAAAAGGGCGAAAAAATCGTCCTTATGGGTCCCTCCGGCTGCGGCAAAAGCAGTCTGCTTTCCGCCATTGCGGGGCTTGTTGCTCCTGAAAAAGGCAGTATAAAAACAAAGGGACGCATCTCCTTCGTCTTTCAGGAACCCCGGCTTCTCCCCTGGCTCAGCGCTCTTGAAAATATAAATGCCGTTCTTTCGGACAGCGCCGCAAGTCTTGGCGAGGCTGAAAAGTGGCTGGACGCTGTTGGGCTTGGCTCAGACGGCGCCAAGCTCCCTGCAGAACTTTCCGGCGGTATGCAGCAGCGCGTCAGCATTGCCCGCGCCCTTGCCTATGACGGGGATATTCTCCTTTTGGATGAGCCATTGAAGGGCATGGATGCGGACACGAAAGCCTCGGTATGGGAGCAAATCCTCTCCTCCGCCGAGGGTAAAACCAGCATCCTCGTCACCCACGATGAGGAAGATGCACGCTCTTTCGGGGGCAGGGTTTATTACTACAAAGGCAAGTCCTTTTCCGCAGAGTCCTAAGGCTTTCTTGACACGGATTGAGCCTTAATTTATAATAAGTCCATTCGTGAATTTTGGAGAAATTATATATGCCTGAGATAGTTAAAACCCTGCTTATAGTCTGCCCTCTTGTTTTTTTGGCGGGCTTTGTTGACTCCGTTGCCGGAGGCGGCGGCCTTATCAGCCTGCCTGCCTATCTGTTCTGCGGAATCCCCGCCCACATAGCCTCCGGCACCAACAAGGTGGTAAATTCCATCGGCACCAGCGTCGCCGCAGGAAAATATATAAAAAGCGGAAAAATTAACCTCCGCTTCGCCATTATCGCTGCCCTTTTCGCCCTCCTGGGTTCCGCTATCGGCACCGAGATTGCCGCCCTTTTCATCAGCGACAAGGTTTTCAAAATCATCATTCTCTGTGCCCTTCCTCTGGCCGCCATAATTCTCACCGTGAAGAAGGATTTCGGCAAGGAAGGCAGCGTTCCCAAGCGCAGCCACTCCAAGCGCACGGAATACATTCTCTGCGCCCTCATCGGTCTTTTCATCGGCTGCTATGACGGCATGGTGGGGCCCGGCACAGGCACTTTTATGATTATGGCCTTTACCGCCGTTATCGGTATGGACCTGCTGACCTCCTCCGGCTGCGCCAAGGTTGGCAATCTGGCAAGCAACATCGCCTCCGCAGTGGTTTGGATAATCAATGGCTATGTTATGTGGTCCATCGTTATTCCCGCCGCTATTTGCAATGTTCTTGGCAACTATCTGGGCGCCCGCTTCGCCATTAAAGGCGGCAGCAAGCGCATAAGAGGAATGATATTCGTTGTCCTCGGGCTGCTGTTTATCAAGATACTTACTGAAGTAATATAATAGATCCAACAGGCACGCGCTGATATAAGGCGCGTGCCTGTTGTTATCTCCCCGTTCCCGTGATACAATGTTTGCGTCGAAAAAACATCAGGAGGAGTTGGCGTTATGAAAAAATTGATTGTATTGGTTTTGGCATTTATTGTCCTGTCAATGGCTGCCTGCGGCAATTCAAAGCAGAATGAGACCATTGAATACTCCTTCCACGGCGAAAATGAGCACTTTTCAATTACAGAAGGCTCCATAGTTATAAGCAGTGAGGGCACTGTGTTTAATGGCGGTATTTTGGAATTTACCGATCCCAGCTTCCTAAACGACATCATTTCTTACTCTGCTTCCTATTATTCTCTGTTAAGCAATAATGAGCGTAAGGTATTTTATTCAAGTACCGTTAACGGCTTAAGCGAAAATGCATCCCACTCCGGCAAAGCTCTCGGTACAGCAGGTTCCTCCGGAGTTTTGGTCGGGCATCCGGAAACAGACTTGCGGTTTGAATTGAAGACAGTTGACACAAAGGGGAAAGAAAGCATATACCAGGTAGAATTGACGCTTACCGAACTCAAAAACTAAAAGGCTGATATATGTATGGACGCTAAATCAAGATGCAAATGGTGCAATCTAAATAATCCTCTCTATGTTGAATACCACGACAGGGAGTGGTGCGTACCGAATTTCGAAGATAAGTATCTCTATGAAATGCTTATTCTTGAATCCTTTCAGGCGGGTCTTTCATGGGAATGCGTTCTGAATAAAAGAGCTGCTTTCAAGGATGCCTATGATAACTTTGATATAGACAAGGTCATCTTATATGACAACGGCAAAATAGCCGAGCTTATGGGAAACAAGGGCATAATCAGAAACTCCCTCAAAATTAAAGCAAGCATCAATAACAGCAAAATTTTCAAAGCTATTTCCGAAGAATGCGGCTCTTTTTATAACTATCTGAGAAATTTCACGAATGGCGAGATAATTCACGAGACAGGCAAAACCACAAATGCGCTTTCCGATGCGCTCTCCAAAGACCTCAGGCGCAGAGGTATGAGTTTCGTGGGCTCTACCATCATTTATTCCTATCTGCAGGCAATTGGCGTGATATATTCCCACGACGAGGAATGTTACCTGTATAAAAATCCCTGAAACCGAGTACGCATTCCGCTTTACCATCCCCACTGTCACGGCTTACGCCGCGCCACCTCCCTTTACACAAGGGAGGCTTTCATACGGTGTGCAACTGGTAGATATATTCAAGTTTGCGCCTGGGGTTTTGGCATTATTTCTTGGTCAGACGGATGAGGTTGGGCTTATAGGCCGCCATCTTCACAGTCAGAATGTTGCCGTTGGCGGTGGCAGCGTTCTGTCCCAGCACATCGTAATCCACGGTGATGTCGCCGTCAAATTCCACGGTGACCGCATCTGCGCTTTCGTTGAAAGAAGACAGGGCCAGCAGATATTTGCCATCCTTTTCATACAGAGAGCACTGGGTGTTCTCCGTGGTGGTGCGGACGGGACGGTCTTCGATCCAGTAGGGATACCACCGGGCGTTGCCGAAGTCGAAATCACTGAACTCCGTCCAGAATTTGGACAGGTACGCGGCATCTTCGGGAGCGCCGCCGGGGAGAACGCCGTGGATCAGACACAGGGAGTTGTATTTTTCAATCTTCATTTCCTCTGTTTGGTAAGCCAAAACCAAAGAGGGAACGCCCAGATTACTGCCCATGAACTCGGTGCGGAAAGCGGGGAGATTCAAAAATTCCAGGAAACCCTCATGCAGCGCGCTCTGAATGCTCTCACCGTTGAAATAGTAATCGGCAAAGCCGACCGTTGCGGCGCACATGCAGGAGCTCTGATGGGTCATGTTGATGCCGCCGGGTCTTGAGTGAACAGCATCATAGAAATCCTTGGAGAATTGCCGCAGTGCCCAAATGGGGAAGGTGAGATGGCGCACACCCTGCTCGTCGGTGTAGCCGCAGCCGTGGTTTGCATTGGCGCATTCCCAGGGAATGTGGGTACCGTCGGTGTAGATGCCGTCCACATCGTAGTGGTCATACACAAAGTGGACCCGGTCGATCAGCACCTTGGAGTAGCCGCCGGCATAGCAGACCATGTAGTCACGCTGGCAGGGATTCTGTCGCATCCAGCCGCCCACATACCGGCCGTGGGTGTTCTTGATCAGGTAATTCTCCCGCTCCTCCTGC
>JAZSRY010000012.1:0-30357 GCA_045538735.1 Oscillospiraceae bacterium | reverse complement strand
GTGGGGCGGGGCCCCGGGGCCGGCCCGCCGGCCCCCCCTCCCCCCCAAAAAGCAAAAAAGCCGCCCCTTTCGGGGCCGCCTTTTTTGCTGCATAAATGCAGAGACTTATTTGCTCTTGAGCTCTTCGAGAATCTGAGCGAGAAGCTCCTCGGTGGTGGGAGCCTTGGGCTCGGCTGCAGCAGCGGCTGCGGCGGCTTCTGCCTCGGCAGCGGCCTGGGCCTCGGCGGCAAGGCGCTTCTTCTCGCCGGCTTTGTTGGCGGCCTTGACGATAAGGAAGACAACAAAAGCGATGAGAATGAAGTCGATGATGGCGGCTACGAAGGTGCCGAAGCCGATGACGATGGCGGCTGCTTCCTCAACGCCCTCTGCGTTGACAACTGCCTCGCGAACAACGATGTTCAGGGCGGTCATATCGCGGGTGCCGAAGAGAAATGCGATGAAGGGCATAAGGATGTTGTTGATGAGTGCGGTGGTGATTTTGCCGAAGGCGGTGGCGACGACTACGCCGACTGCCATATCAAGCACGTTGCCGCGCATGATAAAGGTCTTGAATTCTTCTGCGAACTTTTTCATTGACTTTCCTCCGTTTTTATATTATTTTATCCTGAATTTCTAACTTTTTAATGTTGATTACTTAGAGGGAACAAGAACTTCCTTGCCGCCCATATAGCCGCGGAGAGCCTCGGGAATGGTGACGCTGCCGTCAGCCTGGAGGTGGTTTTCAAGGAAGGCGATGAGCATGGGGGGGGGAGCAACAACGGTGTTATTGAGGGTGTGGGGCAGGTACATCTTGCCGTCACTGCCCTTTACGCGCATACGCAGACGGCGAGCCTGAGCATCGCCAAGGTTGGAGCAGGAGCAAACCTCGAAATACTTCTGCTGGCGGGGAGACCATGCCTCGATGTCGCAGCTCTTGACCTTAAGGTCTGCAAGGTCGCCGGAGCAGCATTCCAGCTGGCGGACGGGAATTTCCAGGCTCTTGAAAAGCTCAACGCTGTAGCGCCACATCTTCTCGTACCACTCCATGCTGTCCTCGGGACGGCAGACGACTATCATCTCCTGCTTCTCGAACTGGTGGATGCGGTAAACGCCGCGCTCTTCGATGCCGTGGGCGCCCTTCTCCTTGCGGAAGCAGGGGCTGTAGCTGGTGAGGGTCTGGGGCAGGCTTGCTTCGGGGATGATCTGATCGATGAACTTACCTATCATGGAATGCTCGCTGGTGCCGATGAGGTAGAGATCCTCGCCCTCGATTTTGTACATCATAGCGTCCATATCGTTCTGGCTCATAACGCCTTCAACAACGTTGCCGTGAATCATAAAGGGAGGGATGCAGTAGATGAAGCCCTTTTCAATCATGAAGTCGCGGGCATAGGCCAGCACGGCGGAGTGGAGGCGGGCAATGTCACCCATCAGGTAGTAGAAGCCGTTGCCGCTGACACGGCCTGCGGCGTCCATATCAACGCCGTTGAAGCGTTCCATAATGGCGGTGTGGTAGGGGATTTCGTAGTCGGGGGTGACGGGCTCGCCAAAGCGCTCCACCTCAACATTGAACTCGTCGCTCTCGCCGATGGGGACGGAGGGATCGATGATGTTGGGGATGATCATCATAATGCGGCGTATGCGCTCGGCGTACTCTGCCTCCAGCTTTTCAAGCTCCTCGCGGCGGAGATCGTTGGCCTTGACAGCTTCCATGTTTGCGTCAATCTGAGCCTGAATGGCGGCCTTCTCCTCGTCGGAAGCCTTCTTCAGCTTGCCGAAAAGAGGTCCGTTTGCCTTGCTGAGAGCGTTGCGGCTGGCGCGAAGCTCGTTGGCTTCGTTGATGGCGGCGCGGTTAAGCTTATCAAGCTCTATGACCTCGTCAACGAGAGGGAGCTTTGCATCCTGGAACTTTTTGCGGATATTCTCCTTAACTATTTCGGGGTTTTCACGAACAAATTTAATATCAAGCATAGTGTTTTCTTCCTTTTATTCTGTAAAATCTTAATATTTTCAATAAAAACGGGTTTTTCGGGAGAAGCCTTATTTTTTCAGCTTTCCGATGAGCAGAAGCTTGCTTATAAGCTCTTCTCTGTCGTCCGCGCCGTAGAACTCAAGTTCTATGCGTCCGCGCTTGGGAGAGTCCACAAGCTTTATCTTGCGGCCGAGAGCGTTCTCCAGGCTTCGCTCAACTTCCTTCACATAGTCCACGACTATGTCGGATGTCTCTTCTTCCTTCGCGGGAGCTTTAGGTGCGCAAAGCTTCTTTACGAGTGTCTCTGTCTGGCGGACGGAAAGAGCTCTTGTAACGATAACCTCGGCAATCTCCAGCTGCTGTTTTGCGTCCTTGAGAGGCAGCAGCGCGCGGGCGTGACCTGCGGAAAGGCTTCCGTTTTCCACCATTGCACTGACGGCTTCGCTGAGTGAGAGAAGACGCAGGGAGTTGGCAACTGCGCTGCGGGATTTGCCCACGGAGGCGGATGCCTGCTCCTGAGTCATGCCGTATTCATCCATAAGGGTGCGGTAGCCGCGGGCTTCCTCAATAGGGTTGAGATCCTCGCGCTGGAGGTTTTCCACCAGAGCCAGCTCCATTGCCCTCTTGTCGTCGGCTTCGATTATTCTTACTGGTACTTCGGCAAGTCCTGCCATTCTTGCGGCGCGCCAGCGGCGCTCGCCTGCAATTATCTGATAAAAGCCTCCATCCAGCTTTCTTACGGTGATGGGCTGGATAAGACCGTATTGACGGATGGACTCGGAAAGAGTTTCCAAAGCCTCCTCGTCAAAGCTGTATCGGGGCTGGTCTGCACGGGGCTCAACCTTTGAAATGGGTAAAGTCAGATCCTTTTCGACCTTTTCGGTAAGTACATCCTCTCCGAAAAGGGCGCCGAGACCGCTGCCCAGCCCTCTTTTGGGTTTTTCTGCCATTATTTCACTTCCTTACTGGCGTTTCAAAAACTCGTTGGTCATATGCAGGTATGCTCTTGTGCCCTTGCTGAACTTATCGTAGGCTATGCAGGGCTTTCCGTGGCTGGGCGCTTCGCTTAAGCGAACGTTGCGGGGGATGGAGTTCTCATAAACCTTGTCCCCGAAGTGGGCGCGGAGGGCTTCTGCAACCTCCTCGCTGAGGCGGGTGCGTCCGTCATACATGGTGAGCACAAGACCCTCTATGGTCAAAGCGGGGTTAAGTCTGCCGTTTATCAGCTTCACCGTGTTCACAAGGTCGCTGAGACCCTCGAGAGCGTAGAATTCGCACTGCACGGGGACGAGCACCGTATCTGCGGCGGTAAAAGCGTTTAAGGTAAGCAGCTCGAGAGAGGGAGGGCAGTCGATGATTATAAAATCATACTCGCTCTTCAAAGGCAGAAGTGCCTTTCTCAGGACGAACTCTCTGTCCTCTGCGTCAACGAGTTCCACATTTGCGGCAACAAGCTCTCTGTTGGAGGGCAGCACGTCGCCGTATTTGGTGGAGATGACCGCTTTTTCTGCGGGGAAGTCACGGAGCATCACATCGTATACGCTTTTAACCTTGTTTTTGTCAACTCCCATGCCGGTTGTTGCGTTGCCCTGGGGGTCGCAGTCGCAAAGGAGGACTTTTTTGCCTCTGTGAGCCAAAGATGCGCAGAAGTTTATGGCTGTGGTTGTTTTGCCCACGCCGCCCTTCTGGTTGGCAATCGCGATGATTTTGCCCATATCTTTCTCCTTTTTTATATCTTGACTACATATTATAACACCATTTACGGATTTTTCAATATTTCCTATGTTTCACGTGAAACTTTTTTGCAATTTTGTTTCACGTGAAACATAAAAAGCCCCACCCTTGACAGCTTGGGGCAAAGCTTATAGAATTGAAACAACAAAATTAAAGGAGCTGCCGATTATGCGTTGGATAGAAGCTGCAATCGCAACAACAAGCAAGGAGATAGACCTTCTCTGCCTCCGCCTTGGGGATCTTGGCGTTGAGGGTATGTGCATAGAAGACGAGGAGGATTTCAAGAACTTCCTTGAAAATAACCATCAGTACTGGGACTATGTGGATGATGAGCTGAATAACCGCTTCAAGGGTCTCAGCCGCGTAAAGTTCTATCTTTCCGACGATGAGGAAGGAAAGGCGATGCTGGCCAAAATCCGTGCAGAGTTGGGTCTGGAGATAGACTGCGCCACCGTGGATGACAGCGACTGGGAAAATAACTGGCGCGAATTTTATAAGCCCCTTAAAATAGGCGAAAAGTTCCTTGTTATCCCCGAGTGGGAAAACCCTGAGCTTGAAGGCCGCGTTGCCCTTCGCCTTGACCCCGGCCTCATTTTCGGCACCGGCAGCCATGCTACCACCAGAATGTGCCTCCATCGCCTTGAAAAATTCGCTCAAGCCGGCAAAAAGGTTCTGGATCTGGGCTGCGGCAGCGGAATATTGGGAATTGGCGCCGCTGTGCTGGGCTGCGACAAGGTTGTGGGCTGCGATATTGACCCCAAAGCTCCCGATGTGGCGGGAGATAATGCGGCTCTCAATGGCATTGGTCAGGAGCGCTTCAAAGTTTATGCCGGAGATATTCTCTCTGATGAGGGGATGAGAAAGTTCCTTGGCGAGGGCTATGACATTGTACTTGCCAACATCGTAAGCGATGTTATCATTCCCCTTTCCGCTTTTGTCCGCCGCTTTATGGCGGAAAATGCCGTTTTCATCTGCTCCGGCATTATTGACGGCAGAGAAGCGGAAGTCCGCGCCGCCTTGGAGGCTAACGGCTTCGAAATTCTGGAGCATTGCCACGAAGAAGAGTGGAACTGCTATGTATGCAAATAAAACCGCAAATATGTTTCACGTGAAACAAAAGGGCGCTGCGTTTTGGCAGCGCCCTTTTTGCGTGAGAAGCGGATCAGATGTTTAAAGGCCCCCTTGCAAAGGGGTCTGTCTGCGCAGCAGACTGGGGGATTGAAAATCCAATCCCTCCGCCCCTTCGGGGCACCTCCCTTTGCAAGGGAGGCTTTAAAGGCGCGCCATGAAACATAACGAGGTATAAGCCCGGTGGCGCCGAACAGGCGACATGACGCAGCAGCGTCCCGAGCGGAGAACGAGGCAAGCACTCTAAGGTTTAGGCTCTCATTCTGTGGCACAATATGTTTCCTATTTCTGCACTTGGGGAGTTTCCAAAGAGGGGCTTTCCGCGCCCCTCTTTGGCCTGTTTTTCTTTCCATATTCTTTTTGCTGGCACAAAAAGAATATGGCCGTCGGAGACAATTAACTTTTTTACAATCCCTCCGCCTTACATTCGTTCGGCACCTCCCTTTACACAAGGGAGGCATTTTTCGGGCGGACACATCGGTCCGCCCCTACGGCAAATTTTGGATAACGCACCATCCGTAGGGCGCGATGACCTCAGCGCGCCGAAAAACAGAACGAGGTACAGCCTTCGTGGCGACGAACAGTCGCCAAAAAGTAGTAGCGTCCCGAGCGGAAAACGAGGTGTGCACACTAAGGTTTAAGCTCTCATTATGTGGCACAATATGTTTCCTATCTCTGTACTTGGGGAGTTTCCAAAGAGGGGGGGAATAGGTCGGTCTTAATAACTTCCCTCCTCGCGGCATAGCCGCTGCGGTCTTGGCTAAAAATGTGCCCCCGGCACATTTTCTTAACGCCACGACTTTCCATATTCTTTTCGGCCACGCGAAAAGAATGTGGCCGTCGGAGACAATCTATCTGCGCTGTTTCGCTCAGGCAAAGCTCACGATAAAAACATATCAATATCCTCCAGAGTGATATCCTCGTGGAGGGCCATGTTGAGTCCGTAACCGATAAGCTTTGAAATATCCCGGACATTTTTGTCGATATCTCTGGGAGTGACAATCATGTTCGTTCCGGAATTGAGGGCGTCGGCGCCGATTTCAAGACCCGAATCCCTGATGAGGTCATAGGCGAGGGTGGCGGCATCCACCACGGTAGGTACCCCCACGGCAATGACGGGCACACCGAGGGTCTTCTCGTCAAGGGCAAGCCTGGCGTTGCCCACCCCCGAGCCGGGGACGATGCCCGTGTCGGAAAGCTGCACGGTGCGGCAAAGGCGGTCGGTGCTTCGGGAGGCGAGGGCATCCACGGCTATGACCGCTGCGGGTTTGACAGCCTTGCAGACAGCGGCGATGATTTCTCCGCTTTCTATGCCCGTTGTACCCAAAACTCCGCTGCAAAGGCCGCAGACACTTCGGAAAGAGCCGAAATGCTCAGGAAGCGCCTGCCGCAGATGCCGCGTGACCATAAGATTATCCACCGCAATGGGTCCCACCGCGTCGGGGGTAATGTCCCGATTGCCAAGCCCTGCCACAAGAATACTGGAAAAAACTGGAAGATGCAGAAGGGAGCGCAGCTCTTCGGCCAGGAGGGCGCAGGCCTGTGCAAAAGCATTTTCCTCCCTCCGCAGCAGCGCCCCCAGCTCAAGGGTGATATACCGACCCTTTGGCTTGCCGACAGCCGCCTCGCCCCGCTCGTCCAGCACTTCAACGGTGGATACGGAAAAGCCCCGGCGGCTTTCTTCTTTGCAGCGCAGGCCGAGAATGGAGTCCGCTTGAGGGAGTTTTGCACGGAAAAGAGGCTCTGCCTCTATGGCAAGGTCTGTGCGTATTCTACTACTCATTGTGGATGACCTCTCTGAAAAATCTAGATTTTGTATTAGTATATCTTTCACAAAAAAATATATGTATTTTTTCAAAAAAAGTTAAAAAAACCCTTGATTTTTCAATCGCTTGCCGTTATAATACCATTCGTGTGTCCATATGCGCCGTGCCGTATACAGTGCATTTGACCGCTTATACTTATAGGAGGAGGTGGCGATTGAAACATGGCCAACATTAAGTCTTCCGCGAAGAGAGACCAGCTTGCAAAGGCTCGTTATGCTAAGAACAAGGCAGAGCGCAGCGCTCTCAGAACCGCAGTCAAGAAATTCGATGCAGCCGTTGCCGAGGGCAACAAGGAAGCAGCCGTCAGCACCTATAAAGTGGCTGTCAAAGCTGTTGACAAGGCAGCTGGCAAGAACCTGATCCACAAGAACAAGGCCGCTCACAAGAAGAGCCAGATGACTCTGAAGCTCAACGACATGGCTGAGTGATTAAAATAAACACCGTTTTTTCACACCCCTCTCATGTGAAGAAGCGGTTTTATTTTTTTTATACGCACCTTTTATGGCCTGCTGAGGTGGAAAATTTTGCAGACATTTACCGAGTGCCCCAAAACAAAAAGCCCCGATGAGTTCGGGCAATCATAAAAAGTTTCAGTCCCGGCAGCGTTTTGCGTGCCGGGACTGTTCTTGTGTATACAGTGTCTGCGTGATAAAATGGGAAACAAACCGCTAAACTTGAATTCGTCGAACTGATAGCAACAGCGAGTTGCTTGTGAATTTAAACCTCTCGCATTATAAATAATATTGAGGTGGTGATTCTATGGAAACAAAAGATATTATTCTCGAATGGAGAACTAAAAAGGGAATGTCGCAAGAAGAACTTGCAGAAAGAGTGTTCGTGACCCGTCAGGCAGTTTCTCGCTGGGAAACAGGCGAAACCGTTCCCAATACCGAAACATTAAAGCTGCTCTCAAAACTATTTGATGTATCAATCAATACGCTTCTTGGTTCACCAAGACAGCTTGTTTGTGAATGTTGTGGTATGCCTATTGATGACAGCAATGTCAGCCACGAAAAAGACGGCGCTTTTAATGAGGAATACTGCAAGTGGTGCTATGCAGACGGCGAATATACTCTTGATTTTTTTGAGAAATATAGGGCGCTCGGTGGAAAAGAAAAATTTGAAGAGTTCAAGCAGCAGCTTATCCACGAATTTAACACCTTGCTTCATATTGAGGGCTTACCCAAGGTAGAAAACCTTAACGTGCTGTCGGGTAGTTTTATCAATCTGGAATACCGCCTCCCGAATGGTCAGAGCGTAAGATTTCTTGATGATAACGCTACCTATCTTGGCAATCAGCTTGAATGTGAATTCGGCGGTGACCGTTGTTTCGGCATTGCCGCTAATATGGATTTTCTGCTTGTTTGCACTTACGAAGAAAATGGAGAAAATCCAGAGTTGGTTATTTACAAAAAGAGATAGGTGAATTTCAATTTGTCCAACTAATTCGCACCGCATCAAAGCCTCCCTTGTGTAAAGGGAGGTGTCACGGCGAAGCCGTGACGGAGGGATTGTTATGCAGTCAAAACATAATAAGCAGCTGGTTCCAATGGCAAAACAGCTGAGAAAAGAAATGACCAAAGAAGAACGACACATTTGGTATGATTTTCTGCGCTCCCATCCGGTTCGTTTCTCAAGGCAGAAAGTGTTGGGAAAATATATTGCAGACTTTTACAGTGCAGAAGCCAAACTGGTAATTGAGCTGGATGGGTCTCAGCACTATGAGGATAGAAATATCGAAAAAGATTCTGTACGAACTGCTTTTCTGGAACAATATGGATTAGCCGTTATTCGCATACCTAACAATGAAGTTAATAGCAGCTTTAGTGGTGTTTGTGAATATATCGATGCTGCGGTAAGACAATCCCTCAGTCAAAAATCAAAAGATTTTTGACAGCTCCCTTTACACAAGGGAGCCTTGGGCGCACCAGCGCCGGTTAAACAAATTCCAATTTATCTAAGCGCTCCATACCATAACAAAAGCCCCGACAAATAGTCGGGGCTTTAATCTTTATTTGCATTACTCAATGGGGATCCATGCTTCGAAATATCCGGTAAGGACATTGTTTTCCATTACGGAGCAAAGCAAAACTCCGTGGATGGGTCCGAAGACGATGATGCCCTCCCTGCGGGCATATTCAAGAGCATACTCAAGAAGGGAGGGGGAGAAGCCGCCCTTGCCCCCGGAATTTTTGAAAACCGTGTGTATGCATTTTCTGGAGGGGAAGCTGATTATAGGGGGTGAAACCTGAAAATCCAGCTCTTTCACATACTCGGCGCTGAGACTGTAGCCCCAGCGGTAATCGTCCTCCCGTCCGGGCAAAACAGCCTCGCCGGACATCTCGAAATAACGGTTGTTGAAGGGGAGAACCTCCAGCCATTTTTTTGCGGTTTCGTTGGTGAGGGAGTCTGTCATGTAGCGGCTGCCAATTCTGTCGATAAAGCGGACAAATTCGGGACTTTCGGCAATTTCGCACTTATAAAGAAGACGGTCTATCATTTCAAGGGAGGCTCTGTGCTCTGCGCTGCGGCGCAAAAGAAGCTGGCAGCGGCGGATGTGAGCGCGAAGCTCCTCCTCCTTCAGCAGGAAAAGCTCCCTAAGCTCTCCTGCGCCGGGGATGCGCACCATATCGGCTATCTGCTCGATGGAAAAACCGTAGTTTTTGAACCAGAGGCAGTCCATAAGAAAGTTGATGTGCCAGGCATCGTAGTAGCGGTAATCGTTGTTTATATCCTTCTCGGGAGTGACCACGCCCTTGCGCTCGTAATAGCGGAGAATGTCTGTTGAAACGCCCAGAATTCGGGCAACATCGCCTATTTTGTATTTCAAAGGGTCACTTCCTTTCTATGTTTGAAAAGGATTGGGAATAGCTCAATAATATATGCGTATTATAGCCGTTTTTCGTGGATATTGCAAGGTTTTTTGCTTGACTTTGGAATTATTCCAAGGTTTACAATGTTGGGAGCAAAAAACAAATAAAAATTCTCAGGAGGAAAAGCATTATGGCATACATGCCCCTTAGAAAAGAAGAACTTTATCTCGAGACCGAGAAGATGCCCAAGATTTGGGACCTCTCTATGCCTTGGGGCTGGGATACCCCCCTGTGGCCCTTCCCCGGCGCACGCAGCGACCTGAACTTCCCCCGCGGCCAGTATCTCGAGCGTTTCCACAAGAGAACCTGCACCTACACCGGTACTCTCCATGCCGGTACCCACTGCGACGCTCCCAACCACACCCTCCACGAGGAAGAGGTTGATCGCGCACGTTACGGCTACACCCTCGCTGAGCTCCCCCTGGAGCACTGCATCGGCTCCGGCGTTATCGTAGACCTTCGCTGGATGGCTGAAGAGTTCGAGAAGGCTTTCAACGCTGCTGAAGGCGATCCCGCACGCATGGGCGAGTGGGCTGAGACCCCCGACAAGAAGGGCGTTATCTGGCACATCATCACTCCCGAAGATGTTCAGGCTGCTCTCGATAAGGACGGTCTTGAGATCCGCGAGAATGACTGGGTCATTCTGAACACCGGTTTCCATCACTACTGGAGAAAGAACAACGACAAGTACTACAACTACTATGCCGGTAACGGTCCCGAGCTGGCAAAGTGGCTGATGTTCGAAAAGAAGATCAAGGGTATCTCCGGTACCTACGGCGCATCCGACTCTGTCGTATGGCATTGCCCCGCTCGTGAGCAGATGCCCTGGCTCGCCAACAACTACAAGCTGGCTACCGGCCGCGACATCGACGTTGACTACCCCGACTATGAGCCCTGCCACAGACTCTATGGCCAGCACGGTGTTATCGCTGTTGAGAACGCCGGCGGTGACATCGATGAGATCACCGGCAAGCGCATGACCATCGCTGCATTCCCCTTCCGCTGCGAAGCTGCTGACGGCGGTTTCGTCCGTCTCGTTGCTTGGGAAGAGGGCACCCAGTGGTAAGTTAAGAAGCCAAAAGCTTCTGCCCAAGGCCGGCTCAATTTGTGAATACATAAGCTGACCGACCGACGGTTAATTCAGTTTACTCAATCTTGCCTCACAAGCCTTTTGTGGGGCAAGATGTATGTAGAGATATTAAAAACCCAAGGAATAAGGAGATAGTTTTAAATGAAAACTCTCGCTGATATCAAAAAGATCGCCGTTCTGGGCGCCGGCACCATGGGCCCCGGAATTGCTCAGACCTATGCAATGGGCGGCTACGAGGTCACCATGTGGACCCGCAGCGAATCCACCCGCGACAAGGCACTCGTCTCCCTGAAGAGCCAGCTGGACACCTTCGAAGAGGAAGGCCTGCTCACCGAGCCCAAGGATGTTATCCTCGGCCGTGTAAGCTTTGCCCTCACCGTTGAAGAGGCTGTTGCCGGCGCTGACTTCATCCAGGAGACCATCGTTGAGAAGCGCGACGCCAAGGAAGTTCTCTATGCTCAGCTGGCTGCCTGCGTTCCCTCCGATGTTATCATCGCTTCCAACACCTCCGCTCTGAACATCTTCGAAGTTGTTCCCGAGCAGCTCCTCCCCCAGATGATCATCTGCCACTGGTATGCTCCTCCTCATGTCATTCCTCTGGTTGAGGTTGTCAAGAGCGAGACCGCTCCCCAGGAGTACGCTGACATCGCTGTCACCATGCTCAACAACTGCGGCAAGACCGCTGTTTTCATGAAGAAGTTCATCAAGGGCTACATCGTCAACCGTCTCCAGCAGTGCCTCAACCAGGAAGTTTTCTTCCTCCTGGACGGCGGCTACTGCGATGCTGAGGCCATTGACCTTGCTGCTAAGGCTTCCTTCATCCCCCGTGCCTGCGTCCTCGGTCTCTGCAAGCGCATGGACTTCGGCGGCGTTGACATGACCTTCAACAACTTCAAGAACAAGTCCTACGCAGCTCCCCAGTGGGATAATCCTCCCACCACCCTCCAGACTCTCGTTGACGCCAACAAGCTGGGCATCAAGACCGGCGAAGGCTTCTACAGCTACGAAGGCGTAGACATGGAAGCTCTCAAGGCAAAGCGCGATAAGCAGCTCTTCGAGATCTTTAACGTTACCAAGAAGTTCATGGCTGACCCCGTGTAATGACGGATCTTTTGTCGCATAAGTGCGTTGGACGCACTTGAAAGGCACAAAGCCTTCCTGCGTCCGTCCGCCTTCTTCTGCAACAAAATCTCTCGACCTTACATATGGTTTGGCTGTAGGGCGCGACGACTCGGCGCGCCGCAAGTCTCGAGCAGCGTCCGAAATTCTTTCGGGCGCTGCCTCGGGACAACAAACATCCGTAGAAGACCATCGATGACCAAGCGGCAGCAGCAAAAACATATGCTGCCCCTTGTTCGTCGATGGTACAAAATAGAAAAACAATACTACAAAAATTTAGAAAGAGGATTTGAAAATGATTTCCGTTCAGCTTATAGTCATTATCATCTACTTCGCCGTCACCGTTCTCATTGGCGTTCTCTCCGGCCGCAAGAGCAAGGGTTCCGACTCCTTCGTCGGTGCTCAGATGGGTCTTCTGGCTATCGTTTGCGCCTCCACCGGTGAGTGGCTGGGCGGCACCGCAACCACCGGTGTTTCCGAATACGGCTTCAACTACGGTCTCTCCGGCGCTTGGTACACCATTGCCAACGCTGTTGGTACCATGTTCCTGGGTCTCTGCTTTGCAAAGCTCTATCGCAGCGTTGACTCCGTTACCGTTCCCGGCATCATCCAGCAGTTCTTCGGCAAGAAGGCTCGCACCGTTTCTTCCGCTCTGCTGATCTTCGTTATGCTGGCTGTCGGTCTTTCCCAGATGGTCGCCGCCGGTAAGCTCGGCGTTGCCATTCTCGGTCTTGACTTCAACGTCACCTGCATCATCTTTGCTGTTATCTTCATTGTCTACACTCTGGCCGGCGGTATGAAGGCTGTTGCTGCTACCAACACCCTCCACCTCTTCGTCATGTACGCCGGTGCTATCCTGGGTGTTGTCATGGTCATCAGCAAGCTGGGCGGCTGGAACGAGTTCGTTGCCGGCATCCACGCTGTTGAAGCTGACGCTGTTGCAAACAACCTGCCCAACACCAACTACTTCAACATGTTCACCATCGGTGGCTCCAAGGTTTCCTCCTGGCTGATCGCTTCCCTCTTCGGTGCCTGCACCGCTCAGGCAGGTATCCAGCCCGTTCTGGCTTCCAAGGACGTTCCCACCGCAAAGAAGGCCTGCATCATCACCGCTTTCGTTGTTGCTCCCTTCGGCTTTGCTACTGCTCTCCTCGGTATGGGCGCTAAGGTTCTCTCCTTCCAGGGCAACCTCCTCGACCTCAACGGCGTCAACGTTGTTGACGGCAAGCAGGCTCTCTTCACCCTTATGATGACCCTTCCCGGCTGGGCCGGCGGTCTCATCCTTGCATCCCTCCTGGCTGCAATTCTCTCCACCGTTTCCCCCATCATCCACTCCGCCGGTACCATGTTCACCAAGGACCTCTATCAGGGCGTCTTTAAGAAGAACGCCACCGATAAGGAAGTTCTCTTCATGGGCCGTCTGACCACCGCTCTCTCCGGCGTTATCTGCTGCGTCGCTGCTATGGGTCTTGTTAACGCATCCGCCGTTCTTGACCTTGTTTACGCTGCATACTCCCTCCGCGGCGCTCTGTTCGTAATCGTGCTCTTCGGTATCTACACCAAGTTCGCTTCTTCCAGAGCTTCCATCTGGTCCATGTGGTGCACCGGTATCGTTGCTATCGGCTGGGTTGCTATCAAGCTCATCAAGGGTTCTTACCTCATCCCCGGTTTCTCCGAGACCTATGCCGCAGCTATCGTTGCTGTTGTTGCTACCGTTATCTTCTCCCTGATCTTCAAGCCCTCTGCTGAGGAAGCTGCTGAGAAGGCTCAGAAGATGGCTGCTCTCAAGGAAAAGATGGCTAAGGCCTGATTTCCCAAAAGCTTATAACTACATAAAAAGGCTGTACCCAAAAGGGTACAGCCTTTTTTATATTTTAAGCCTTCCCCTCGAGGGGAAGGTGGCTGCCCGCAAGGGCAGACGGATGAGGTGTTTGTATCGACCGTGCCGAGGTTTTGTTTGCCTCCGGCGGGTAACTTTCCGTATCGACGGAAAGTCACCAAAGGGCGACCGGGGGCCGCGGCCCCCTGGCCCCCAAGGGGATTTCAAGAACGCTCCGCTTTTATTGGAGCGCGCCGTCAAGCGGCGATGGTCCGGCGGCTGGCTTCGCAACGCCGCCTGCTGCGGAGGAAAATTTTTGAGACGTTTACCGAGTGGAACGCATCAATCGTAGGGCGCGATGACCTCAGCGCGCCGCCAAACATAACGAGGTACAATCCCCGTGGCGCCGAACAGGCGGCATGACGCAGCAGCGTCCTGAGCGGAAAACGAGGGATGCACACTAAGGTTTAGGTTCCCATTATGTGGCACACTGCTGTTTCTCCCTCTGCACTTGAGGAGTTTCCAAAGAGGGGCTTTCTGCGCCCCTCTTTGGCCTGTTTTTCTTTCCATATTCTTTTTGCTGGCACAAAAAGAATATGGCCGCCGGAGGCATACTACTCCACAAATAACTGCCAACCGCTGTATACGGGCTTTGTTTAATAAAACGCCCATGCCGCCAGCAGCATAATTGCCAGCAGAGCGAAATTTACAGGAAGGAAGAGTTTGAGGAATTTTCCGTTGCTGCCTTTTCCGCCGGAGGCATAGATTTTCATGGAGATGAGGCTTGCGAGGCTTGCGATGGGAGTGCCCAGACCGCCGATATTCACGCCTATAAGCAAATCCCGTCCGTTTTCGGTGAAGCCCGAGAGAAGCACCGCCGCGGGAACATTGCTGATTACCTGACTGAGCAAAGCGCTGAGGACCATCTCTCTGCCTGCAATCGCCTGGGAGAGAAGGCTTCGCACGCTTTCGATGCGTCCTATGTTGCCCACGAAAATGAAAAAGCAGCAGAAGGTGAGCAAAAGCATAAAGTCCGCCTTTATGAGCAATTGACGGTCGAAGATAAGACAAAGGACAATAAAGATGGGCAGAAGAACAAACCATTCAATAACCCGGAAAACAACGAGCATGCTCAAAAGGAAGAGTACGGCGCTGAAGATGAGTCCACGGATGCGCAAAATGGGAGTTTCGCCGATGTTCACTTCAAGCTTTTCGCTTTTGAGGAAAAGGCACAGCAGGGCGATTAAAACTGCGCTGATAAGGCAGATCGGTGCGGTGGCGGCGAGGAAATCTCCCATTCCCATAGAGTAGTGGGAATAGAGATGGATGTTCTGGGGATTGCCCGGGGGAGTGAGCATGCTGCCCAGATTGGCAGCCAGAGTCTGGAGGACAACAATGGGGAGAATGAGCTTAGTTTTTCCCGCGGTGCCCAAAACCGCAATGGCAAAGGGGACGAAGGTCAAAAGCGCCACATCGTTTGTTATCAGCATGCTTGAGAAAAAGCAAAGCCCCACGAGAACGAAGGTCAATGCGCGGGCGCTTTTGGAGCGAATGCAAAGCTTGTGGGCAAGATATGCGAAGGTGCCTGCCCTGCCGAAGCCCGCAACCGCCGCCATAAGGCAGTAGAGAAGGGCGATGGTGCGCAGGTCGATGTATTCAAGATAGAGAGCGTCGGGTTTGACGAAAAAGCAGCTTGCCGCCGCCGCAAGGGCGGAAACGCAAAGCACCGGCTCTTTTTTAATAAACTTTTTTATCTTTCCCAAGGGAAAAATCTCCTTTGCGATGGTATTAAAGCCTTCCCCTTGAGGGGAAGGTGGCTGCCGAAGGCAGACGGATGAGGTGTTATAGGCGGATCAATGTGTCCGCCCATGGAAACTCCCGAGGGCATATTCTACCACGGCTTGAAATACTTTTCCATAGTTTTTCACATTTTTTGACAGAATGAAAAATGCTGTGCTATACTGAAAAAAGTAAATGGAAATAAGGAGATGGCCTTATGATAATTGTTTGGATTATAGTCGCGATTATAGTGCTTCTGGTTGCAACCGTGCTTATACGCACCGCTGCTATGAAAGCTCCCGCGCGTCCCGAAAAAAACTATGTTTCCGATGCCGAGCTTGAGAAAGCCTGCGCTGAAAAGCTTGGCGCCATGGTGAGAATTCCCACGGTTTCCAAAAATGAGGACGAGGATCTCAGTGAATTTTACCGTCTTCACCGGGAAATGGAGAGCCTTTTCCCCCTCCTTCACGCTAATCTTGAAAAAACTGTCCTAAGCGGCAACCTCATCTATCGCTGGAAGGGCAGAGACAGCAGCGCAAAGCCCATTCTGCTTATGGGACATCAGGACGTTGTCCCCGCCTCCGACGAGGGTTGGAGCGTCGGCGCCTTCAGCGGCGAGGTGAAGGAAGACGGCTGCCTTTACGGACGTGGCGCGGTGGACTGCAAGGGCACTATGCTTGTTGAGCTGGAGGCCATCGAGCGCCTTCTTGCCGAGGGCTTCGTCCCCGAATGCGATGTCTATCTGGAATACTCCATCAACGAGGAGTCCAGCGGCGCAGGTGCATCCAAGGCTGTGGAATGGTTCAGGGAGAGAGGAATCACCTTTGCCATCGTGCTTGACGAGGGCGGCGCCGTTATGGATAAAGCCGTCTCCGGAATGGATAGACCCTACGCGGTGGTGGGAATTACCGAAAAGGGTTATATGGATTTGAAAATCAGTGCAGCGGGTCGCGGCGGTCATTCCAGCACGCCCCCCAGAAAAACCCCCGCCGCAAGACTTTTTGCCTTTGCTGCGGAAATTGAGCGCCGCCGTCCCTTCCGCAAAGCCCTTATTCCCGAAACAAAGGCCATGTTTGCCGCTATGGCACCCTCCTTCGGCTTCGGCATGAGAATGATTCTTGGCAATCTCTGGCTTTTCAGCCCCCTGCTCAAGGCTGTGATGCCCCGAATCTCCCCCTTCGGTGAGGCAATTTTGTCTACAACCTGCTGTTTCACAATGATGGAAGGCTCCGATGCTCCCAATGTTATCCCCAATGAGCCATATATTGTAGCAAACCTGCGCTCTAGTGTCCATCAAAACTGCGAGGAAAGCCTTGCGGTGCTGAAAAAGTATGCGGATAAATATGATTTGAAGATAGAGATTCTCACCGCAAGAGATGCCTCCCCCGTCAGCAGTATAAGCTCCCCCGAGTATAGTTATCTCTGCGAATGCATCCGCCTGCATTATACCGACTGCGGAGTTTCCCCCTATGTTATTATGGGCGGTACCGACTGCCGCCATTTCTGCGCACTGAGCGAAAATGCCCTTCGCTTCTCTCCCGTGCGAATGACAACTGCCCAGTCGGGAAGCTGCCACGCGGTGGACGAAAATGTATCCGTTGCCGCCCTTGCCGAAGGCGTGGAATTTTTCATCCGCTTCCTCAAGGGCTGGAAGTGCTGAAAATCTGAACAAGAAAAAAGACCTGAGAAATCCTCTCAGGTCTTTTTTGATACAAACAGCCGTAAAAAGCATTCCCCTTGAGGGGGTGTATATGCCTCCGACGTCGAGGAGCCTGCTGGTTGCCACGGGGATTGCACCTCGTTCTTATCGGGTCGTCGGGGACGCCGATCCCTACGAAATTGCTTGAAAAATCTTGTAGGGGGCGATGCCCACATCGCCCCGTATTTTAAAGCCTTCCCCTTGAGGGGAAGGTGGCTGCCGAAGGCAGACGGATGAGGTGTTTAAAGCCTCCCTTGTGTAAAGGGAGGTGCCGAACGAATGTGAGGCGGAGGGATTGATGTCTCCGACGGCCATATTCTTTTCGTATGGCCGAAAAGAATATGGAAAGTCGTGGCGTTAAGAAAATGTGCCGGTGGCACATTTTTAGCCAAGACCGCAGCGGCGATGCCGCGAGGAGGGAAGTTATTAAGACCGACCTGTTCCCCCCTCTTTGGAAACTCCCCTCGGTGCGGCAATGGAAATGGGGTCGTGCCACATAATAAGCGCCTGAACCTTAGAGTGCTTACCTCGTTTTCCGCTCGGGACGCTGCTGCGTTGAGGCGCCTGTGCGGCACCACGGGGATTTCACCTCGTAATGTGCTCGTCTCCCCCGTAGGGCGGGGGTTTACTTCCGCCTTTAAAGCCTCCCTTGCAAAGGGAGGTGCCCCGAAGGGGCGGAGGGATTGGATTTTCAATCCCCCAGTCTGCTTCGCAGACAGCCCCCTTTGCAAGGGGGCCTTTAAATCCCCGCACCATTTGTAGGCCAGGGTTTACTCCCGAGAGAAAAATTACTCGAATTCTGCAAGAAGCCTGGCGGCGGTATGGCGGCTTACCCATTTAAGCTCCGCGATAATTTCTTCGGGCATTTCATTTGTTCCGGGAAGAGAGGCGGCAGCGGCATCAATCATGGCGAAAAGCTTCTCATCCGTCAAAGCATTTGCCTCAACAAAGTTGCCCCGACCTATATATTTCAAAAACGCAGCCACCTTGGGGTCATAGCTTATGCCCACCGTAGGCACCGCGTTTTTTGCTGCAAAGACCAGAGCATGCAGACGCATTCCCACCAGCACATCCATCCGGGAGATAAGCCCAGCGGCCTCCACTGCGGAAAGACTTTTATCCAAAATGACAGGAGCGTGTCGGCAAAGGGCAGCCACCTTTCGGGCAAGAAGTGCGTCCTCGCTGTGGTTCATGGGAAGAAACACGCTCTTGAGACCGTGGCGCTCAAAGGCATAGTCGGCAGCTCCGGCGAAAAGCTCCGCAGCTTGGGAAAAGTTTCCCCAAGGTCTCAGGCAGAAGCAGATATAACTCTCGCTGTCTTTAAGACCGCAGCTTTTCATAAGAGCGTCAAGAGCCTCGCTGTCCATATTATCAATAAAGATAGCCGGGTCGATGGAGGGGAGGATTTCGGGAGAGCTGACCCCCAGAGCCTTCAGTTCATAGAGGGAATCCCCGTCCCGAAGGGTGATGGCATCCACACAGCGCTCTATGACCCTTGCAGCTCTTCGTCTGTTGCTCTTTTTGCAGACAGGACCAATTCCGCAGCCGTACATCATAACTGCACAGCGGCGTTTTTTTGCAAGACGGAGGCAGAGAAGGTAGTAAAGGAGACTGCGGGTGGAGCTGACATCCTGAATGAGGGTGCCGCCGCCGCTTATGAAAAGGGCGCTTTTTCCGAGAGCGCGCCAAAGAGCGGGAAGATTGAAGCTGTGAACGGAATTTACGCCGTGCCTTGCGGCGGTCTCCTTTGGGTTGCGGCTCAGCACGCAGATAGGCATAGAGGGGTCAAGGCTTCTCAAATCGGACAAAATTCCGCTGAGAGCCGCCTCGTCGCCTATATTACCCATGCCGTGGGCGCCGGAGATTATAGCTCCGCGCCGAGGGCGGGAAGAGGGAAGTTTTGCTTTCAATGCCGCCTCCAAAAGAACTTGTTAATTGAGATAAAATACGATACAATAATTTATTATACCCCGCCCATAATTTTCAGTCAATAGAGGGGGCTTTGAGCCACTTCTACGGAGGAACATATGACCAGAATTTATCTTATACGCCACGGTGAGGCGGAGGGCAATCTCTACCGCCGTGCTCAGGGCCATTATGAGGCCGATATAACCGCAAAGGGTCACCGCCAGATAGCAGCTCTTGCCGAGCGCTTTAAAGATGTTCATCTGGATGCCCTTTATTCCAGCGATCTGCGCCGCACCCAAATTACCGCAGGGGCAATCACCAAATATCACGATTTGAAGCTGAATCTTGAGCCTATGCTTCGTGAGGTCTGCCTTGGCCAGTGGGAGGATGTGCCATGGGGCAACCTCAGCTATGATTACCCCGAGGCAATGACCGCCTTCAACGATGACCCGGAGGCTTGGAGCGCTCCCGGCTCGGAGAGCTTTTCCGGGCTGAAAAAGCGTATGGTTTCCGCCATTTTGCGCCTTGCCGCCGCCCACGATGGGCAGACCATAGCCTGCGTGAGCCACGGCATGGCCATCCGCACCCTTCTCAGCCATATTTTTGATGTGCCCTCTTCAAAAATCCGCAGCATTCCCCACGGGGACAACACCGCCGTCAGCCTTCTTGAGGTGGAGGGAGAGGAGATAAAGGTTGTTTTTTATAACGATGCAAGCCATCTTGAGGGCGAGCTCAGCACCTTTGCCCGCCAGAAATGGTGGCGCAAGCCCGGACTCCACGATGCGGACAATGTGAGATTTTGCCTTCTTGACCCCAATGAGCAGCCGGAAATGTATCTGGACTTTTATTCCGAGGCATGGAGGGCTGTCCACGGCAGCCTTGAGGGCTTTGAGCCGGAGCTCTATCTCGCTTCTGCCCGCCGCCACTATGAGGAAGACCCCCGCTCCATCGCCGTCATTATGAGGGGCGAGGAGACAGTGGGTCTCACGGAGCTTGATACCCGCCGGGGCAGGGACGGAGGCTACGGCTGGATATGTCTTTGCTGCGTCAAGGAGGCTCACCGCCGCAGTCTTCTGGGCGTTCAGCTTTTAGGTCACGCGGTCAGCGTTTTCCGCCGTCTGGGCTATAAGAGCATCCGCCTCAGCGTTTTCCCCGAAAATACCGCCGCCGTGAAGTTTTATACCGAAAACGGCTTTAAGAAAATCGGCTCTTCCGAAGGCTGCTTCGGAGCGCTTGATGTGATGGAAAAGTCTATATAAGATGAAAGAGCGTATAGTGCAGCTGGATCTGCCAAAGGGCAGACGGATAATTGCCATATCGGATATCCACGGCAATCTCCCCTATCTGGAGGGATTGCTGGATAAGCTGCGCTTTGATGAGTCTGATATTCTCTTCATTTTGGGGGATTTTGTGGAAAAAGGCCCCCGAAGTCTGGATACCCTCCGTTATATAATGGCTCTCAGCGAGAGCCACAGCGTATATACCCTCTGCGGCAACTGCGATATCTGGGCGCCCCTTTTTGACGGAGATATGGGGGAGGGAGCGGCAACGGTGCTGCCTTATATGGAGCGCAAACCCTATTCCCTTGCCCGACAGATGTGCGAGGAGATGGGCATAGAGTTTTCTCCCACCATGGATTATGAGGCCTTCCGCAGCAGAGTTTTTGCCGAATACCCACGGGAGATGGAATTTCTCCGCGCTCTCCCAACCCTCATAGACACCGGGGACTATGTTTTTGTCCACGGCGGCATACCCCCTACCGGCGGTGACGCCTGGAATTATATGAAATATGACCGCTTTATGGAGTGTGCCGAGGCTCAAAAGCGCTGGACAATCGTGGGTCACTGGCCCGTGATGCTCTATCACGGGGACACCGTAGAGGCAAATCCCGTGTTCGATTATGAAAAGAAGATAATTTCCATAGACGGCGGCTGTGTGCTTAAAGATGACGGGCAGCTCAATGCCCTCATAATACCGGAGGCGGGCAGTTTCGATTTCTCCTTCCTTGCCTACGACAGCTTTCCCACAGCCCGTGTGCTGGAAGACCAGAATGCTTCCGGCAAAAGCTGGTACATACGCTGGGGTGATGCCTATGTGGAGGTTCTGGAGCGGGGAGAGGAGTTTTCCCGCTGCCGCCATGTCCGCACGGGCTATGAAATGGATGTCCTTACGAAATATCTTTTCGGCAAGGGAAAGTGCTGCGATGTGAACGACTGCACCGACTATGTTCTGCCCCTGAAAGCGGGAGACTGGGTCTCCGTTGTGGAGGAGACGAGCCGGGGCTATTTCGTGAAGCACAAAGGCGTAAGCGGCTGGTACTTCGGAGAAATTGAGTGGATGTGAAACATTGCCCCTTTAACGCCTCCCCTACCAGGGGAGGTGGCGCGGCGCAAGCCGCGTCGGAGAGGTTTGTGTCTCCGACGGCCATATTCTTTTCTCTACCCAATTAAATCCCGATTGAACAACTCCTTCAAACATAAAGGATGACACTGATATGACAAATCTTGATTTTCTCCCCGTTTCAAAAGACGATATGATTTCCCGGGGCTGGTGGTGGTATGACTTTCTCATCGTCAGCGGTGATGCCTATGTGGATCACCCCACCTTCGGCAGCGCCCTTATAGCCCGCTTGCTTGAAGACGCAGGCTACCGTGTGGCTTTTCTCGCCCAGCCGGACTGGCACAGCGCCGAGGATTTTCTCGCCATGGGTCGCCCCAAACTGGGTGTTATGATATCTGCGGGCAATCTGGACAGCATGGTTGCCCACTACACTGCCGCCAAAAAGCGCCGCAGCGAGGACTTCTATTCCCCCGGCAAGAAAATGGGTCTGCGTCCCGACAGGGCGAGCATTGTCTATGCCAACAGAGCAAGGGAGGCCTTCCCCGACACACCCATTATCATAGGCGGTCTGGAGGCCAGCCTGCGCCGCTTCGCCCACTATGACTATTGGGACGATAAGGTTCGCCGCAGCGTGCTGGTGGATTCCGGCGCCGATTTGCTGGTGTACGGCATGGGCGAGCGCGCCACCTTGGAAATTGCCGCCGCGCTGAAGAAAAAAACTCCCGTTTCCGAGATAAAGGGAGTGCGCGGCACCGCGTATATGACAAAAACTCCGGAGGACTGCCCCTTCGAGGCTCTTGAAGTGCCCAGCTTTGATGATTGCTGCGAATCCCCCCGTTTTTACGCTCAGGCAACAAAAACGGAATATGACGAGCACGACCCCATACGGGGCAGAGCCCTTTTGCAGAACCACGGGGACAGAACTCTGGTGGTAAATCCGCCTCAGCTGCCTTTGGACAGCAAGGGCTTGGACAAGGTGGCGGAGTTCCCCTATACCCGCTGGTATCATCCCATGTATGATGAGCAGGGAGGCGTTCCCGCCATCGAGGAAGTGCGCTTTTCCGTCACCCATAACCGAGGCTGCTTCGGCGGCTGCAACTTCTGCGCTCTTGCCTTCCATCAGGGAAGAATGGTTACAAGCCGCAGCATAGAGTCTGTGGTGAAAGAGGTTGAGGCCTTCACCGCCTGCCCGGATTTCAAGGGCTATGTCAGCGATGTGGGCGGCCCCACCGCCAACTTCCGCCACCCCAGCTGCCAGAAGCAGCTGAAGGAGGGTATGTGCAAGAGAAACTGTCTTGCTCCCACCCCCTGTCCCAACCTTGATCCGGACCATAGCGAGTATCTGAAGCTGCTGCGCCGAGTTCGCTCCATTCCCGGAGTGAAAAAGGTCTTCATCCGCTCCGGCATCCGCTATGACTATATGCTGCAGGAGGAAAACAGCGAATTTTTCTCCGAACTTGTAAAATACCATATCTCCGGTCAGCTGCGCGTTGCCCCCGAGCACTGCGTTGACGGAGTGCTGGACTATATGGGCAAGCCCCACGTGGCGGTCTATGAAAAGTTCCTTGATAAATATCAGCGTCTCAACCAGCGCTATGAGCAGAAGCAGTTCGCCGTGCCCTATCTGATGAGCAGCCATCCCGGCTGCAGCCTGCAGGACGCGGTTGCCCTTGCGGAATATCTTAATAAGCGCCACCGCCAGCCGGAGCAGGTGCAGGATTTCTATCCCACCCCCGGCACTATCTCCACCTGCATGTACTATACGGGCATAGACCCTCGCACCATGAAGGAGGTCTATGTGGCACGCTCCTTCGGCGAGAAGGCTATGCAGAGAGCCCTTTTGCAGTGGAAGCGCCCCGAAAAGCGTCAGGCGGTCATCGCCGCGCTGAAGGCCGCGGGCAGGACGGACCTTATAGGCTTCGGCCCCGAATGTCTCATCCGCCCGGATTATTCTCCCAAAAAGAAAGCCCCCGCCAAAAAGGCGGAGGAAAAAGTCCCCGAAAAGCCCAAGAAGCCGGAATATAAGGCAGGCTGGGCAAAGCCTAAGCCCAAGAAAAATGCCCGTCCCCAGAAGAAGGGCGGACGCAGCAAATGATTTCCCTTATAAAGCAGCAGCCCATTTTGATATTCCTTGCCTACCTTGTGATAATCAATGCCTGCCTCTTTTTCATGATGGCGGCAGATAAGCATAAAGCGAAAAAGGGCAAAAGGCGCATTCCCGAGGCAAGGCTTTTCCTCTTGGCCGTTTTGGGCGGCAGCATAGGCGGCATCGCGGGGATTTACGTTTTCCGTCATAAGACAAAGCACAAAAGCTTCACCATAGGCTTTCCTCTTATACTGCTTTTCCAGCTTGCCGCCGCGGCACTGATAATATTCATATGAAAAAAGAGCCGACCTTTCAAAGGTCGGCTCTTTGTCATTTTTGTTTAGCCCTCGCCGCCGGGAACTTCAGTTACTGCGGGGGGAGGTGTGGGAGTGGGATCAGAAGCAGGGGGAGGTGTGGGAGTAGGATCCGCTGCAGGGGGAGGTGTGGGAGTTGCCGCATCGGGAGTGGGAGTTGCCGCATCGGGAGTAGGTGTTGCGGCGTCGGGGGTGGGAGTTGCCGCATCGGGAGTGGTGGTGGGTGCGGGGCTCTCACTTGCCTCGGGACTTACCTCCGGGCTCTCGCTTACCTCGGGATCTTCGGAAGGATCGGGGGGACATACGCCTGCTGCGTGATACTTGGTGGCACCGTGCTTGGAAGTGCACATTACGCAGTAGAAGCTTTCATAACCGCCGGCAATGTAACCGAGAGTGGTCTCAATAGTGTAGCCGTTGGTGGTGGCTATCATATTTACATTGGCGCGGGTGATGGGATCTTTGTAGGGGCTCAGGTGTTCGTTGACTATTTCCAGCCAGCCGTTGATGGGCAGAGATACAAAGCTGATGCCGTTGATGGCGGTGCTGGAACCGATGCTGACAGAGCGGAAGTTGATGTCGTCTCTGCTGCACTTGAGGAACTGGCGGGCAAAGAAAGCCATATTGGAGGCGCTGAGAGTGGTCTCAACATTTTCCATACAGATGTCGATAACGGTTTTCAGGTTGGGGATGTTGCCCAGATCCAGCATCTGACCTGCAAGAGCCATCAGAAGAGCCTGCTGGGTCTCAATACGCTGAAGGTCTCCGCGGGGATAGCCGGTGCCTGCATAGTTGCCCTGACGGAAACGGAAGACACCCATGGCCTGATTGCCGTCAAGGTGCTGATAGCCTTTCTTCAGGTGAACATGGAAGTTCTGGTGGGGGTCATCATAGTCCATATTGACAGGAACATCGAAATCAACACCGCCCAGGGCGTCGATAACCTCAATGACCATGTCGATATTGACAACGGCATAGAAGTCCACGTCATAGCCCAGAAGGTTCTTGATCTGCTGAAGCAGACCCTCAATGCCGGATTTGCCGGAGTTAATATAGCCGGGATAGATGGCGTTGAGCTTCTTGGGGGTTCCGTTCCAGCCGATGTTGACAAGGGTATCGCGAGGGATGTTTACAAGGTCAATGGTGTGAGCCTTGGTGTCAAACTTGCCGACGATGATGGTGTCGGTGCTGTTGCTGGCTCTGTCGCGGCCGACAACGAGGAAGGTGTAAACGCCGTCGTTGCGCTCGGTGGTGAGAGCCTCGGCATCCATCTCGGGAGTGGGAGAAGGATTATTGAGCGCCTCAAGAGCGGGGTCGGGGCTTTCGGAGGGGTCGGCGGAGGGGTCGGGAGTCTCGGTGCTCTGGTCGGGAGTGGGTGTGCTCTGGTCGGGAGTGGGTGTGACTGCTGCGCTGGGGGCAGCGATATCGGGGGGAGCTTCCCACATGGAATAGCCGATAACCGCGGCCAATGCCACAACCACAATAACAGCCAGAACGATTATCAGATTGCGCATGCGCTTGCCGGGAGCCTTTTTACCGGAGCCGCCTGCCTTGGGAGCGGAGGCTCTGTGGGCCGGGGTATGGTGACCGGAGCTGTGCTTGTTGTTTCTGCTTGATCCAAAGATTTTCATAGACAATCCTCTTCTATAAAAAATGCTGTGCCTTGCTGCTGAGGGCAAAGCCACACAATTTGTCTTCCAATTAAATATAAACACATTTTAACAAGAATGTGTATCTTTTTTGAAAAATTTTTAAAGAAAATAATAATTAAAGGGCACCGAGATATTCGGTGCCCTTTTGAAGCGTTAAATAAATTAACTTACAGCTGCTTCTGAGCGTTGATCTTAACGCCGGGGCCCATGGTGGAAGCGGTGACGCAGGAGCGGATGTACTGACCCTTTGCTGCGGCGGGCTTTGCCTTGATGATGGCGCCCAGGAGAGTTACATAGTTCTCATAGAGCTTCTCGGTGCCGAAGCTGACCTTGCCGATGGGGCAGTGGATGATGTTGGTCTTGTCCAGACGGTACTCAACCTTACCGGCCTTAGCTTCCTTAACAGCCTGAGCGATGTTGGGGGTAACGGTGCCGGCCTTGGCAGAGGGCATCAGACCCTTAGGTCCGAGGATCTTACCGAGACGGCCAACGGTACCCATCATGTCGGGAGAAGCGATAACGGTGTCGAACTCGAACCAGTTTTCCTTCTGGATCTTCTCAACGAGATCCATGCCGCCTGCGTAATCAGCGCCGGCTGCGAGAGCTTCTTCCTTGCGCTCGTCCTTGCAGAACACCAGAACGCGAACGGTCTTGCCGGTGCCGTTGGGGAGAACGATAGCGCCGCGGACCTGCTGGTCAGCGTGACGGCCGTCAACACCCAGCTTAACGTGGAGCTCAACGGTCTCGTCGAACTTTGCCTTGGAAGCCTTGATTACGAGATCGAATGCTTCCTTTGCATCATAAAGATTTGCTTTATCAATAAGCTTTACGCTTTCTTTGTAATTTTTACCTCTAAACACTTGGTTTTTCCTCCTCAATATTGTGGTTAATCGGAAATTTTCCTCCCACTAGGGATGGGATACCGCAGGCTTACTCGCCTACGATAACGCCCATGCTGCGGCAGGTGCCGGCGATCATGCTCATAGCTGCCTCGATATCGGTGCAGTTGAGGTCGGCCATCTTCTGCTCAGCGATCTTGCGAACATCTTCCTTGCTGATGGTAGCAACCTTGTCACGCTGGGGAACGCCGGAAGCGGTCTCGATGCCGCAAGCCTTCTTGATGAGAAGGGAGGCGGGGGGAGTCTTGGTGACGAAGGTGAAGCTACGGTCGGAATAAATGGTAACGATAACGGGGATCATCATGCCCATATCGCCCTTGGTACGTTCATTGAAATCCTTGGTGAACAGGCCGATGTTAACGCCGTACTGACCAAGTGCGGGACCTACAGGGGGAGCGGGAGTTGCTTTGCCTGCGGGAACCTGGAATTTTGCATAACCAACTATTTTCTGTGCCACTTGAAGTGCACCTCCTGATTAGTATTAGTCGTTTTTTGCCTTGAGAATTTCTCAGGCTTCTTCTACGGGTTCGACCTGGTCGAGTTCCAGATCGATGGGAGTCTCTCTTCCAAACATAGAGACTATTACGCGGACGAGGTCTCTCTCCGCGTCAAGTTCATCAACAGTGCCCAGGAATCCTTCCAGAGGACCGTCGCAAACTCTGACAGTGTCGCCGACACCGAATGCCACCACGATTTCGTGGCGCTCAACGCCGAGGGAATAAACTTCCTGCTCGGTGAGGGGGATGGCCTTGCCTTCGCTGCCAACGAAGCCGGTGGCTCCGCGGACGTTGCGGACAAGATGCCAGCTCTCATCGGTCATTACCATCTTGACCAGAACATAACCGGGCATGAGCTTGCGCTCATAGGTCTTTTCGCCGCCGTCGGCGTGTTCGGTAACGGTCTCAACGGGAATGTTGATGTCCAGGATGAGATCCTGCATTCTGCGGTTTTCGGCTGCCTTGAGAATAGCGGCGCCTACTGCGTTTTCATATCCTGAGTATGTGTGAACCACATACCATTTTGCATTATCTGCCATGTGAATCAACCTGCGATGGAAATAACTGCCCTGACAATCATCTGGGCGATCTCGTCGAAGCCCCAGATAACGACGGCAGAGATGGCCATAACAACCAGAGCAACACCGGTATTCTTAGCGGTCTGCTTGGGGGTGGGCCAAATTACCTTTTTGAGCTCGCTGCGCATTTCGCGGAACCACTTCTTAATACGCTTAAAGAAACCAAGCTTCTTAACGTCTTCCTTCTTGACGGCGTTAGTGGTAGGAGCTACAGACTTTTCTTTTGCCATTACGTTCGTCCTTTCCTGAAGCTTACTTGGTCTCGTTATGAGTGGTGTGCTTGCGGCAGAAACGACAATACTTCTGCATCTCGATGCGATCAGGAGTATTCTTCTTGTTCTTCATAGTGTTGTAGTTTCTCTGCTTGCATTCACTGCATCTGAGGGTGATTTTAACTCTTGCACCGGCCTTAGCCATATTTTCGGCACCTCCTTGTAAAATTTGACCCCGTCAGGGGGTCATGCCTCCCTGTTTCGGATCAGCGGGAATAGCCTGTGCACCCGAAAAAAAGCGCACAAAAATAAACCCATCTGCCGACAGGTAAGATATAATATAGCACAGCCGGGAGCAAAGGTCAAGAATTTTTCTTGATTTTTCAAGGGTTTTTTGAGATTTTTTTATATTTTTTCCATGCCCCCAATACTTGCTATGAAGGAGCCGGGATGATATACTATATTTTGTAATTTACCCCTTTTCGGAGGCTGAAAAAATGACTTATCAGGAAGCCTTGAGCTATATTCACTCCCGCCCGAGAGGGCTTCCCAAGCCCGGACTTGAGCGGATTGAGGAGCTTCTCTCCCTTATGGGAGACCCCCATAAAAAACTGAAATACATCCATGTTGCCGGCACCAACGGCAAGGGCAGCTCCTGCGCCATGCTCAGCAGCATTCTCTGCGCCGCGGGCTATAAAACGGGACTTTACACCTCCCCCTTTATCCACCGCTTCAACGAGCGCATGCAGATAAACGGAAAGCCCATTTCCGACGGTGAGCTTGCGGAGATTGCGGAAGTCGTCCGGGCAAAGGCGGAGGAGATGAGCCGCCCCTGTGTGGAGTTTGAGATCGTCACCGCCATAGGCTTTGAATATTTCGCCCGCAATAAGTGCGACATTGTGGTGCTGGAGGTGGGCATGGGCGGCAGATTCGATGCCACCAATGTTATCGACTGCCCTGAGTGCGCCCTCATCTGCTCCATCGGCTATGACCATATGGAATATCTGGGCAGCAGCCTGCGGGACATTGCCTTTGAAAAGGCGGGGATAATCAAGCCCGGCTGCGCCGTCACAAGCTATCCTCTTCAGGAGGACGAGGTTGTTTCCCTTCTGGCGAAGGTGTGCCGTGAAAGAGGCGCCAGCCTTCGTATGGCGGAGGATGACGAGATAGAGCTGCGCTATGATGACCTGAGCGGTCAGGATTTCTGCTACTGCGACGATACCCCTCTCCATCTGAATCTGTTGGGTGACCATCAGTGCCGCAACGCGGCGGCTGTGCTGGAAACTGTGGAGGTACTCCGCCAGAAAAAGTGGAAGATAAAACCGGAAGCTGTGGAAAAGGGACTTCGGGAGGTCAAGTGGCCCGCCCGCTTTGAGCTTATAGGCGAAAAGCCCTTCGTGGTGGCGGACGGAGGACACAATGTGCCCTGTGCGGAGGCGCTCAGAGCCAATCTGGAATACTATTTCGAGGGTAAAAAGGCGGTTTTCCTTATCGGCATGATGGCGGATAAGGATGTGGAGGGCTTCCTGGATACCATTGCCCCCTGCGCCGCGGCCTTTATCTGCGTAACTGTGGATAACCCGAGAGCGCTGAAGGCCGAAAAGCTTGCGGAAAAGCTGAAAAAGTATAAAAAAACCTGCCTTGTAGCTCCCAATGTGGCAGAGGCGATGGCCATGGCAAAGGGTGCCGCCGGAAAAAGCGGCCTTGTCTGTGCCACCGGCTCCCTCTATCTTATGGGAAGCGTGCGGGAATGTTTTGGATTGAATTGAGAGGTAATATGTTATGCGAGTAATGGCAATAGATTACGGTGACCAGCGCATCGGCATCGCGGTCAGCGACCTTATGTGTATGCTCTGCGGCGAGGCCTTCACCCTCCACGAATGGAATATGGAGCGGGCGGCAAAGACCATAGCCGAAGAGGTGAAAAAGCGCGAAGTGGGCACCCTCGTGCTGGGTCTGCCAAAAAATATGGACGGCAGCGAAGGTCCCCGGGCAGAAAAAAGCCGTGAGTTTGCTGCTCTGCTGGAGGCGGAGACGGGGCTTAAGCCCGTTTTGTGGGATGAGCGCCGCAGCAGCATCGAAGCCCACAGCATTCTCCATGCCAACGGCAGAAAAATGAAAGACCACAGAAAAAATGTGGACGCCGTTGCAGCAACATTGATGCTTGAGGGCTATCTGGGACGGGGATTTTGATATGAAAGAGAGACGAATGAAAGCGGTCGCCGCGCTGCCGGAAGGCTACAGAGAGATATACTCTGTTGATATGAAAAAGGACAGGAAGATGCTGCTTTTAATCAACGGGATTGCCATCGCCATCGGAGTTGTTATGGTGGTTCCAATGCTTTTTGCCGTGCCTATTTCCGCTCTTTTCAGTATGGATAAAGGCTTGGGCAGCTATGCCCTCAGATTTCTTGCGATGCTTGTGATGCTTGTTGCCTATATTGCACTTCACGAGCTGGTTCACGGTGCGGCGATGAAGCTTTGCGGCACAGAAAAGGTCAAATATGGATTTACCGGTGTTTACGCATTTGCCGGAAGTGATGATTACTATGGCAAAAAGGCATATATCTTTATCGCTTTGGCTCCCGTTGTTCTCTGGGGCGTGGTGATTGCCGCAATAAATCCTTTTGTTTCTGCCGAATGGTTCTGGGTCGTTTATATTATCCAAATCTGCAATATATCCGGCGCGGCAGGAGATCTGTATGTCACATTGCGGTTTTTGCGCTTGCCCAAGGATATTCTGGTGAGAGATTGCGGCGTCAGCATGAGCGTCTATTCTAAAGTTTGAAGCTCTCTGATAAGTTAATATTAAAAAACCCAAAACTCCAGCGAGGCACAAACAGCTGCGTTTTTTTG
>JAZSRY010000058.1:0-11286 GCA_045538735.1 Oscillospiraceae bacterium | reverse complement strand
AAGGTGGTGGTACGCAGAGCAACAACGATGGGAGTGATAACGCTGTTGGCAGCAGCGAAGTTGCGGCCGCCGAAGATCTGGATAACCATAGAGGGCAGCAGGTTGCAGATACCGCCGATGAGGATACCAAGGAGGACGATGAGAACGAGGGTAACAACCTGGTTGCCGAAGAAGATGGCAAGGAGGAACTGCATGGCAGCCATGTAGATGGCGAAGACCACAACAGCCAGCTTGGTGCCGCACTTCTGGTCAAGAACACCCCAGAGATAGCTGCCGGGGATACCGAGAATGGAAGCAATGGAGAGCCACATGGTGCCCTGATCCATGGTGAAGCCGCTGGCCATCATACGGGGAATGAACTGGGTCATGGTAGCAACGAGAGCCATGAAGAGAAGACCGAAGGAGATAGCAACGAACCACATATTTTTGCAGCCCAGGAGCTTCTTTACGGTCCAGGGAGACTGGGGATTTTCAACGGGAACATCAGCCATAGCGGGATCGTTGTCGGGATATGCCTTGGCCTCTTTGGGAGTAGCTTTAACAGCAAGGAGAGCAACGATAGCAACGACCAGAGTCAGAATTGCGAAGAACAGGAAGGGGTTGGCAAGGCTGCCGTGGGATGCGGCAAAGATGCCGGTGAAGATAGCAATGCAGGTTGCGCTGGAGATGGGAGCGCCCATGGTGGACCAGCCGAGAGCAATGCCCTTCTTGCGAGGGAACCAGTTGGACATGTAAGCGTTGGTGGAAACCAGGTTGATGCAGTTGGAAACTGCGGAAAGCAGAACAACAACTACGCCGTAGGTTGCCACGGAGTTAACGCGTCCATTGAGGAAGTAGAGAACTGCGAAGATGACAAGGAAAATAACGGTGGGGAGCTTTACGCCCTTCTTGGCGATCCAGCGTCCGAAGAACAGGGTAAGGATAACACCTACCCAGCCGCCGAGACCGGAGAATACAAGCAGAGCATTCTCGTCCCAGCCCTTAACCTGTGCGAAAAGGGTGGTAGTAACGTTGAGAAGGTCAACTGCGTTGGAGCTTACGTAGTAAAGCAGGCCAACGAAGATAACGACCCACCAACCCTTGAGACCAAAGCTGTTCAGTCCCTTTTTGGTTTCTTTCATTGGATTTATCTCCTCTTCTTAATATGTTTTTTCGGACAGCGCTGTCCCCCGATGGCACCCACCGGCGGAGCTGTCCACACCAGCTATGATACCTTATAAATGCTCTTGACACAAGGACAAAATGATAATATTTTTATATTAAAGGAAGATTTTATCCCATTATTTTCAATTTTTAAGAGAGGTAACACCATGGAGCTTCCCATTCTCACTCCTGAAGAGGCCAAGCTGCCCTACGCAAAGTACTTTAACCTTCCCCTTGCCGATATTCCCCGGGAAAAGCTGGACATCTGGAACGGTCCCGCCGCCCCAGCAGAAAGTGCCCTCCCTTTTGAAGACCGCGCCCTTTTCCAGAGCGCAGATGTCCCCGGTCTGCAAAACGGCTTCACCATTGCCCCCAACGGCACAGGCTTTGTTGCCAACACAACCTTCATGCCCGGTGTTACCGCAGAAATGTTCGACTGGTGGTTCGGCTGGCACAGCGTGGGCAGTGACCTGCGCTATAAGCTTTGGGACCACGATGACCATTTCCATGCCCGGGCCCACGACCCCTCCTATGTTCTCGACCCCGCTGTTCCCGTTTCTCAGAAAACATGGGGTATGAACCATCAGATAAAGGAAAACATCGGCCTCGGCGGCCCCGAGGACCTTCTCCTCTGCTTCCGCCGCCCCTCCGAAATCGGCTATGACGAGAGCAAGCTTGGCAGCGACGACTGCCTTGCAATGGTCTGCGCCTACGGCATCGGCAGCGCACCCGCAGTTATGACCCACCTTGCAAGAAAAACCGAGGGCGGAATATTGTTCTGCTCCCGCTTTTGGATGGGCTACGGTCCCAATGAAAAGGGCGAGCTTGTGAAGCTTGTTCCCGACGGAGAAGCCATTCCCGAATTCGTTCCCCGCGCCCTCTACGGCCACAACATCAAGGAATACAGCAACCTGGCTTCCATTCTCCCTCAGCTTTATGCCGAGGAAAAAGACAACTGGTAAAAAAATCCAAAATGCCGCGGCGGAAAGCTGCGGCATTTTTATTGCAAATAAAGTCGGAATAGAGTATTATTTAGCCATAAATTATATTGGAGGTAAATCCAAAATGAAAGCAATTATGACCGTTATAGGTGAAGACCGCGTTGGCATCGTTGCCAATGTAAGCTGCCTTCTGGCAGAGATGGGAGTAAACATTCTCGATATAAGCCAGACCATTATGGAAGGCATTTTCACCATGACCATACTGGTGGACACCGCCACTTCTTCCCACAGCTTCGATGAAATTTCCTCCGCCCTTTCCGCAAGGGGCGAAGAGAGCGGACTTTCCATCCGCATTCAGCGCCGCGACCTTTTCACCGCTATGCACAGAATTTGAGGAGGACGCAAATATGCTCCAGATTTCCGATATCCGCCAGACGCTGGATATGATAGACAACCAGCACCTGGATATAAGAACAATCACCATGGGCATCTCCCTGCGGGACTGCGCCCACCCCGATATGGATTCCTGCGCTCAGAAGGTCTACGACAAAATCTGCCGCAAGGCTGAGCATCTTGTTGAGACTGGCTGTGCCATTGAGCGTGAGTTCGGTATTCCCATTGTGAATAAGCGTATCTCCGTCACCCCCATTGCCCTTGTCACAGAGGCCTGCGAAAACGGCAGCCCCGTGGCCGTTGCAAAGGCTATGGACGCCGCTGCAAAGGCCTGCGGTGTAAACTTCATCGGCGGCTACTCCGCCCTTGTCCACAAAGGCTTCACCCTTGGCGACCGCCGTCTCATCGAGTCCATCCCCGAAGCACTTGCGGAGACGGATATAGTCTGCTCCAGCGTCAACGTTGCCACCACCAAGGCAGGCATCAACATGGATGCCGTTGCCCTTATGGGACGCATTATAAAAAGCTGCGCTGCCATCACCGCAGATAAGGGTGGCTTTGGCTGCGCAAAGCTTGTTGTTTTCGCAAACGCTGTCGAGGATAACCCCTTCATGGCAGGGGCTTTCCACGGCGTGGGCGAGGGTGAATGCGTCATAAATGTGGGCGTTTCCGGCCCCGGCGTTGTCCACGCAGCCCTCAAGGAGGTTAAGGGACAAAGCTTTGACACCGTTGCCGACACCATCAAGCGCACCGCCTTCCGCATAACGAGAATGGGTCAGCTTGTTGCTCAGGAGGCCGCAAACCGCCTCGGTGTGCCCTTCGGCGTTGTTGACCTCTCCCTTGCGCCCACCCCCGCCATCGGCGACAGCGTTGCAAGAATTCTTGAGGAAATGGGTCTGGAAATATGCGGCACCCACGGCACCACCGCAGCTCTCGCCATGCTCAATGATGCCGTCAAAAAGGGCGGCATAATGGCCTCCGGTCATGTTGGCGGTCTCAGCGGCGCATTCATCCCCGTCAGTGAGGACGAGGGCATGATAGCAGCTGCAAAGGCAGGCGTCCTCACCATAGACAAGCTTGAAGCTATGACCTGCGTCTGCTCTGTGGGTCTTGACATGATAGCCGTCCCCGGTTCCACTTCCGCAGAAACAATATCCGCCATCATTGCCGATGAGGCTGCTATCGGCGTTATCAACCAGAAAACCACCGCCGTCAGAATCATCCCCGCTCCCGGTATGGATGTGGGCGACACCGTTGACTTCGGCGGACTTCTTGGCACCGCACCCATTATGCCCGTCCACAAGGGCTCCGCAGCGGACTTCATCGCCCGCGGCGGACGCATACCCGCCCCCATGCACAGTCTGAGAAACTGAGGTAAGACATGAATGACATCCTCCGCTCCCTTTATGAGCGTAAAAGCGTGAGAGCCTATACGGAGGAGAGCGTCTCCCCCGAAGATAAAAAGGCCATTCTCACCGCCGCCGTACAGGCACCAACCGCAGGCAATCAGCAGCTTTACACCATTTTGGATATCACCGACAATGCGAAGAAAAAGGCTCTTGCAGTACTCTGTGATAATCAGCCCTTTATTGCCAAAGCCCCTCTTGTGCTTATTTTTCTCGCCGACTGCCGCAAGTGGTACAGAGCCTTCACCTTCGGCGGCTGCGCCGCCCGTAAGCCTGCCGTCGGAGACCTGCTTCTGGCTGTTTCCGATGCAAATATTGCCGCGCAGAACGCCGTTGTGGCCGCAGAAAGCCTCGGCATAGGCTCCTGCTACATCGGCGACATTATGGAGCTCAAAGAAGAATTGAGCGCTCTCCTCTCCCTCCCCCCCTGGGTTTTCCCCGCCGCCATGCTGGTCTTTGGTCACCCTACGCAGCAGCAAAAGCAGCGAAGCAAGCCTCAGCGCTGCGCCATGGAGCATATAGTCCACGAAAACGGCTATCGGGATATGGATGAAGAAGAACTTCGTCAGATGCTTGGCTACAAGGCCGGTCAGCGCAGCTATGAAGACTGGCTTAAAAGCTTCTGCGACTTTAAGTTCAACTCTGATTTTTCAAGAGAGATGAGCCGCTCCGTGAGGGAATACCTTAAAGACTTCGAATAAAAAAAGAGACCGCTGAAGCGGTCTCTTTTTTTATTCGTTATTTGCTGCACAGCGGCAGGTACTGTCTTCATCGTCATAGTGGTTGCAGCCGTGGCAGGCATCCATTTCCTCATCCAAGGACCAGAAGCCACGGGAAAAGTTATAGCAAACGTGGTCGGGATCAACAACTATATATCCGTTTATTTTCTCCATTTTATATGCCTCCTGTCGATTTATCTCATTATAACGCGAGGCTCGCGGGATGTAAAGCGCTTTCCCTTTTTCTTGACTTTTTTCGCCAATTGAGCAATAATACGTACGTACTTACTTTAAAATTTACCTTTCGATGCTTAATACGCACCATTTTAAAGGAGGTTTATTATATATGACAACAGGTATGAATTTGTGGGATAACAGCGTGTGGAGCTTCATAATCACCATGACTATGCTCTTCGCGTCCATGATCCTTGCCAACACCCTTCGCAACACTATCGCCCCTCTCCGCAGACTGATGATACCCTCTTCCGTGCTTGGCGGCTTTATCCTGCTCATTGTGCACACATTTTTCAAGCAGGTTTTACATATTCCCCTTTACCAAAACGGCATTCTTGAAATCCTTACCTACCACGGTCTCGGTCTCGGCTTTGCCGCCATGGCTCTGCGCAGCGTGGATAAAGAAGCGGACAAGCGCTCCAAAACAGGCGCTATGGACACCGGTCTCGCCGTTGTCAATGGCTATCTCCTTCAGGCAGTAGTCGGAATTATTATCACCGTCATTTTCTTCAAGCTCATCGGCAGCTTCTTTGCCTCCGGCATTCTTCTCCCTCTCGGCTTCGGTCAGGGTCCCGGACAGGCATACACCTGGGGTCATACATATGAGGTCACCTATGGCTTCGAAAACGGTACTTCCTTCGGTCTCGCCGTTGCTTCCATGGGCTTTGTTGCCTCCTCTCTCGGCGGTGTTATAGCCCTTCGCAGACTTCAGAAGAAGGGTATCATCTCCGGCGAGATAGGCAAAAATGTTCAGGATGATATGACCCTCGACCATTATTCCGGCAAAAACGAAATTCCTCTCTCCGAGAGCATGGATAAGTTCACCATTCAGGTTTCCCTTGTTTTCATCGCCTACATACTTGCCTTCCTCTTTATGAAGGGCGTCAACTGCCTCATCGAGATGGGCGTATTCGGCGGTCTTGGAGGAACAATCCAGAGTATGATCTGGGGCTTCCAGTTCCTCTTCTCCACCCTCTTCGGTATGCTGGTTAAGTTCATTCTCTCCAAGCTCCGCAAGAGCGGACTTATGCACCGCGACTATACCAACACCTTTATGCTCAACCGCATTTCCGGCTTTATGTTTGACATCATGGTCATTGCCTCCATCGCAGCCATTGACCTGAGCGCCTTCCTCAACCCCAGCTTCATCATTCCCCTCTCCATCCTCTCCGTTCTTGGCGCAGTTGTCACCTATATTTACCACCGCTATATCTGCAAGCGCATATTCCCCCACTATGAACATGAGGCCTTCCTCTCCATTTACGGCATGCAGACCGGTACCGCTTCCACCGGTATGATTCTCCTTCGCGAAATCGACCCCAAGTTTGAAACTCAGGCCAGCGATAACCTCGTTTACCACCAGCCCTGGGCAATCCTCTTCGGTTTCCCCCTCTTCCTGCTGGTAGGCGTTGCTCCCCAGAGTCTGGGCAAGACCATTATGTGTATGTGCATATTCGCCGCCCTTTTCGTTGTTCTGAATATCTTCCTGCTGAGAAAGCAGATATTCAAGAAGAAATATGCAGCAAAAGCCGCAAAAAAATAACTTATAACGAAAAAACCGCGTATCGCAAGATACGCGGTTTTCTTATTAGCTTTCCTTCTTTTTTCTGAAAACAAAAAATCTTTGACCGATATAATTAAGTCCCACGAAAAGGCACATGCCAAAGAGCATTGCCACATTTTCCTGGATGTTCAATGCCGCTCCTGACAGCACCCGCAGGGCAAGGGGCTTTGCCACGCCGTAGGCAATCAGATAGCAGAGAGTGATATTGATTACGAAACGGGGCAGAGTTTCCTTTGTGTGTCCCTTGCTGCGGAAGGTGAAAATTCGGTTTAGGACATAACTTAGTATGCTTCCAAAAACATAGTTGGAGGCAGATGAAATCCAGTAGCTGAAGTGGAACACATTATAGAACAGGAACATTATACCAGTTCCGAAAATGGTGTTGGCAACTCCTACCAAAATGAACTTCCAGAAGGTGATGTCAAAAAATTTCTTACATAGCTCCTTAATGTTCATTTTCCCTCATCTCCGCAGGTATCGGCAATTATATATCTGGGTCTGCCCTTGATCTCCTCATGAATTCTGGCGATATAATATCCGATGATACCCAGGCTCACCATAACAACGCTGCTGGAAAACAGCTGAATAAGTATAACCGTTGTGAAGCCCTCCAAAGCCTGTCCGCAGAATTTCTGCACCAGCGCTATTACGCCGAGAACGACGGAAACCACAAACACAACAACGCCAAGCACAGTTACTATCTGCATGGGGGCGGTTGAGAAGGAGGAAATGTTGCTGACGGCATACTTTACCAGAGCGCGGGTGGACCACTTGGACTCTCCCGCCTCACGCTCGCGAACCTCGAATTCCACAGAGCAGGTCTTAAATCCCACCCAGGAAGAAAGGGCGCGGAAGAATGCGTTTTTCTCTCTCATATTCACAAGGACATTGATGGCCTTTCTGTCCAGAAGCTTGAAGTCCGAGGCGTTGGCCATATCAAAGCCCGTTGCCGCACTGATGAGGGAATAGAAGGTTCTGGCGGCGAAACCATGGAGCTTGCCCTCGGAGCCGCGGCTGGACTTCTGTCCTTCCACAATTTCAAAGCCTTGCTCCCACAGCCTGTACATCTCCACAATTTTCTCGGGAGGATGCTGAAGGTCGCAGTCTATCACGACGCAGCAATCACCCCTGCACTCATTCAATCCTGCCATAATCGCAGCTTCTTTTCCGAAGTTTCTGGAAAAATGAACTCCGCGCACACAGCTGTGTTTTTCTGAGGCCAATTTGATTTTATTCCATGTTTGGTCCCTGGAGCCGTCATCAACGAAAATCAGCTCGCAGGGAATATTGGCATCCGCAAGAATTGCGCTGATTACATCCGCAGATTTTTCAAGCATGGCTTCCTCGTTATATGCAGGAATTATTACTGAAAGCATCGTATTACTCCTCTGTATCTCACATCGTCAATTGCCGCAAACGGGTCTTCATCCCCACGCGACCCATAAAATAGCGCCGTGGTAAAATACTTTACACAACAGTATACCACCCGCTCTTTATTTTTTCTACCCAAAACAGCAAATTATTACACCGATAAATAAAAAAAGAGCGATGTCCGATTCGAAAGCGGACATCGCTCTTTTCATTTTTAAGTTTTCTTAAGGCTTACTTGCCCATGTTCATCTGGGCTGCGACTTCAGCTGCGAAGTCTTCAACCTTCTTCTCGATGCCTTCGCCGGTCATGAAGCGAACAGCGTCAACGAACTTAACGGAGCCGCCGAGAGCCTTGGCTGCGCTGGCCATGTACTTCTCAACAGTGAAGCTGCCGTCCTTGACGAACTCCTGCTGGAGCAGGCAGTTCTCTTCGTAGAACTTGTTCATCTTACCCATGACGATCTTTTCCTTAACAGCAGCGGGCTTGGAAGCCATCTTGGGGTCTGCATCCATGAGAGCGAGAGCGATCTTCTTCTCCTCAGCGAGGACTTCTTCGCTGACCTGGCTCTTATCCCAGAAACGGGGATTGAGAGCAGCGATCTGCATAGCAACGTCCTTACCGATTTCGGTAACATCGATGCCGCCTTCAACAGCAAGGTTTACCAGAACGCCGATCTTGCCGCCGCCGTGAACGTAAACGACGGAGGTGTTCTCTGCGTAGCGGACGAAACGACGGATCTGCAGGTTCTCGCCGATGGACATGACCTTCTCGGGCATGGTCTCAGCAACGGTGAGCTCGGAGCCGGGGTACTTGCAGTTCATGAGAGCGTCAACATCAGCGGGGTTGTTCTCGAGAACGACCTTAGCGATGTCCTTAACGAAAGCGACGAAGAGCTCGCTCTTTGCGCAGAAGTCGGTCTCGCAGTTAACTTCGACAACAACGCCGACACCGTTCTCGGAGAGGGCGTAGCTCATGCCTTCAGCAGCGATGCGGCCGGCCTTCTTTGCAGCCTTGGCAAGGCCCTTTTCGCGGAGCCATTCAACAGCCTTATCCATATCACCGTTGGTCTCGGTCAGGGCCTTCTTGCAGTCCATCATACCAACGTTGGTCATTTCGCGGAGAGTCTTAACATCCTGAGCGGTAAATGCCATGATTTTTTCCTCCTAATATCTTTAAGTGTATAAATTATTCAGCTTCGGTAGAAACGGTCTCAGCCTCAGCGTCCTCACCCTGACGGCCTTCAACAACAGCGTTAGCCATGGTTGCAGAGATCAGGCGGATAGCGCGGATAGCGTCGTCGTTGCCGGGGATAACATAGTCGACCTCGTCGGGATCGCAGTTGGTGTCAACGATAGCAACGATGGGGATGTGGAGCTTGCGAGCTTCTGCGATAGCATTGTGCTCCTTGCGGGGGTCAACAACGAAGAGAGCGCCGGGGAGCTTCTTCATTTCCTTAACGCCGCCGAGATACTTCTCGAGCTTTTCCATCTCGTGGAGAAGCTTGATAACTTCCTTCTTGGGGAGCATATCGAAGGTACCGTCTTCCTGCATCTTCTTCAGCTGAGCAAGACGCTCAACGCGGGTGCGCATGGTCTTGAAGTTGGTGAGCATGCCGCCGAGCCAACGAGCGTTGACGTAGAACATACCAACGCGCTCTGCCTCTTCCTTAACTGCGTCCTGAGCCTGCTTCTTGGTGCCGACGAAAAGGACGGACTGGCCGTTCTCAGCAACGCTGCGAACGAAGGAATAAGCCTCTTCGAGCTTCTTTACGGTCTTCTGAAGGTCAATGATATAGATACCATTTCTCTCCATGTAGATGTACTCGGACATCTTGGGGTTCCATCTGCGGGTCTGGTGACCGAAGTGTACGCCGGCCTCCAGAAGCTGTTTCATAGATACTACTGCCATTACGTTTTTTCCTCCAAATTTAGTTTTTTACCTCTGGGAGCTTCGTCCCATCCGCCAAGCCTTAGCCACAGACGGAAAGTCCACTCCCATGCGTAATGCCTTGGTATTATACCAAACACCAAGCTTATTTGCAAGTGTTATTTTCAATAAATCCGCTGATTTTTCTATGTTTTTTCTCACTTTTTTGTCATAAAATCGGTCTTCGTGGACACTTCTCCCGTCTGTATTCCCCGTTTATCTCCACGAGGATTATATCTTCCCCTATCCGTTTTATACAGTCGAAGGGAATAACATAGTCCTCCTCCCTTCCAAGCAGCCCAAACCAACGGCAGCGCCCCGGAACTATCAGGGCGTAAAGCTGCCCCGTGGACATATCCACCTCCACATCGCCCACGAATCCCAATCTGTGACCGGAGCAGACATTTATTATCTCCTTGTACCTGAGTGTTGCGCATCTCATATCCTCAGCCTCCTTATTAAAAGTTATTCTCCATGTGCAAAAATTAGACGGCGCGGTTACATACCGCGCCGTTTGATTTATGATACGAATATTTGCTTTTTGATCTGTGCTATGGCATTTTTCTCAAGTCTGGATACCTGAGCCTGGGATATGCCTATCTCTGAGGCCACCTCCATCTGGGTACGCCCATCATAAAAGCGCAGGGAGAGTATGTGCTTCTCCCTGGGGCTCAGCGCCGCCATAGCCTCGCTGAGGGCTATCTGCTCCAGCCAGTGCTCGTCCGTGTTTCGGGTATCTCCCACCTGATCCATAACGGTTACGCTCTCTCCGCCGTCGGTATAAACCGGCTCATAGAGACTCATGGGCTCGCAGACAGCATCCATAGCAAAGACCACTTCCTGCCGCGGCAGCCCCAAAAGATCCGCAATCTCCGAAACATCCGGCTCCCGCCCCTTTTCCGCGGTCAGCTTTTCCTTGGCCTGAAGCACCTTATAGGCCGTGTCCCTGACGCTTCTTGAAATTCTCAAAGCGCTGTTATCTCTCAGATAACGCCTTATCTCCCCAGCTATCATGGGCACTCCATAAGTTGAGAATCGCACCTCGTGGCTTGGGTCGAAGTTATCTATGGCCTTTATAAGGCCTATACAGCCCACCTGAAAAAGGTCATCCACATTCTCTCCCCTGCCCGCAAAACGCTGAATAACCGAAAGCACCAGTCTCAGATTGCCCTGAATAAGCTCTTCGCGGGCGGACTTGTCGCCCTTGCCCGCTCTCTTGAGAAGCTCATCCGTTTCAGCAGAGCGCAGCACAGGCAGCTTCGCGGTGTTTACACCGCATATTTCTACTTTTCCCTGCAAAAGAAAAACCCCTTTTGAAGAAGATACTCAGCTAGTATTCCCCCAAAAGGAGTTTTAATATTCGCTTAGCCTGAGCAATATAATTCGAACCCGCTCCGCGGGGCGAATTTTAGCGCCAGACTTCCTGTTTCTTCTTTGGTGGGCGACAGCCCACCTGCATCATTCAATTTTGCCTGACACCAAAATCCCCTCCCACGGAGTCGCAGATTTCTGAGGTCATATGCTAGTGCAGTGCAAGGCGGCGGCTTGCAGATGGGCTGTCGCCCTTCAAAAGCCGGCAACGCAGCAA
>JAZSRY010000042.1:0-11980 GCA_045538735.1 Oscillospiraceae bacterium | reverse complement strand
TTATCAACGATGATACCCAATATCGCCTTGAAAGCTTTGATGGTGAAATTCCGTTTGATAACTATATAAAAATCGACAATTCAAAGCTTCCGCCTGATGTAGTTGCCAAAATGATTCAGGAAAAATTCAATTTATAAAGGGAAAAATACTTTTTTCCTTTTGGTTCGATAAATTCAAGTTATCGAACAGAGCGGTTACACTACTTTTGGTTACTTTTACCTCGATTTTGCTCCGTTTGGTTACTCTTTCGCAGAAAAGACAGTCACCCTTGCGGTGGCTTTCTTTTTTTGCTTGCGGGTGTTGGGATTCGAAGTTTATGCCCTTTGGGTAAATCCCTTACTCTCCGCCAGAAAAGAAACACCTTTTGCCTACCGGACAAAAGGTGTTTCTTTTCAATGAAATAAATCCCTTGCGGGATTTGTGAAATAACGCTTCGCGTTATAAAATAGCTAACGCTATGAAATACGCGGCTCGCGTATGAGGGATTTATTTTATTTCACATTTTGCTACAAGGCAAAATATTTCATAATCCGAAGGATTATTTCATATTGCGTAGCAATATTTCATTAACTACGTTATAATATTTGCAGAGGTGATTGTAAGGAGTCCGCTTCACGGACAATTTATATTTTCGAGAATTCAGTCTTCTGTTGTAATTATTTAAACTTTAAGCTATATTTAAGCTATACGGTTTTATGTGGGAAGGATCGGTATCATGAAAAAGTTTTTCACTATTGTCATTGGCATAGCGTTGGTGCTTCTTCTTGTTCGCTGCTTTGACGATTCCGACAAAAACAACAAATCCGATGAGAGCATCACAAACAGCACGCAAACCATATCCCCTGATTATAATTACGAGGATTCATACACCCCATACATACAGGTTATAAGCAGTCTTGAGCAGCTTAATGACTACCTGAATTCACAAAAAGAGGCCGACATATTTGAGTTTTCATTCCAATACAACGGTTATGAAACATTCAGCGGTCAAACTATGGCTCAAATGTGCAATGCCTGCAATATTAATTGGAGCCAAAACGGCGATATATACAACATCAAAATCACCGAATACCCCGGAGAGCGCATTGTAGACGCATGGAACAGTGGAGACTACTCCACGCTGACAGCAGACGAATTTCAGGCACTCAACACAGCCTTGGGTATGATTGAAAGCGCAAGAAGTCAGGCTTATGACGAATATGAGCTTGAATTGATTCTTCATAACATGCTCATGGATCGTATTACTTATTACACCGGCTCACTCGATGTCGATGATCCTTTGAATCCTCCCCGTTACCTTACTGTTATTGGAGCGCTTTTGGACGGAAAGGCAAACTGTCAGGGCTATACCGATGCATTTTACACCCTTGCCTCTTTAGCAGGATTTACTGTAGGCCGAATAAGCGTTGAATCTCCTGACGGTTTCCATATGGCAAACACTATAAACTTAAACGGACTATGGTATATTGTGGATGTCACTTATGATGATATGGACGGAGACGGAGAGAACATATACGGATACTTTAACGTAGGAAAAGATATGGTAACCGAGTATTGGTGGGCTTCTTATATGGAATATCACCCCATCGCACAATACAGCGACAACAACTTTTACTATGTCCATTACAGCAACATCCATTATGATATGCAGACCATGGCCGACACAATTGTCTGGCAGTGGAGTCAAACCGGCGCAAAAACTATCCGTACAATGCTTGTTTACGACAACCAGCCTGAACAATTCAAAAATATAATTCAAAACACTCTTTTGAACACCGGCAGAGCTTTCAATTATAATTATTGGTACTACTATAACGACCGGGATACGTTTTACACTATAATATTTGATTACTGATTGAATACATGATATCAAATCAGTCTCCGGCCACATACAAGTTGCGGACTATTCCACTTTATGATAAACTGAAATAAACTAATAAAAGGAGGATTTGAAAATGTCTATTCAACCCTTTTACAGCTTTGGACCTAATACGGAAGAAATGCGAATATTTCTCACCGTATATATAGCCGTTATTGCAGTAGTGGTTCTTGGCGTGCTTATTCCTGAATACATAATGCTCTCCATTGCCCACCACCGAATTGCAAAACGCCGCGGCATAAAGGGCGCATGGCTTGCGTGGATACCCATTGCGAAGTACTGGATTATGGGCGCGCTTGCTGACGAGTTTGACAAGCGCAGCAGCGGGCACGACCGCCATTTCCGCCTTGTTCTCTTGATTGGAATCATTGTATATTACATTGCCTGTGCGGTTTTCTTTGTTGGCTTTGCAGCAATATTCCCCCTCATGGAAAACTCAATCAACGGAAGCGAATTTGAAGTATTCCGCAACATTATGCAGATGGCTTTCGGCATGGAATTTGGAATTATAGGCATGAGCTTCGGCGGCATCGCATTCACTGCGCTTTATTACATCTGCCTCTATAAGCTCATTGAATCCCTCAGCCCCAAATTCTCCCTGCTGTTTTTCATCCTCAGCCTTTTTGTCGGTTTCTTCCTGCCCATCTATCTCCTCATTATGAAAAACAAGGGCTATCCCTACCCCGAAGAGACGGAGGAAATTCCCGAGGCCGTCCGTATTGGCTGGTACGAAAGCTGAGATATGACAGTATTGCTCACAAGCTCACCCTGCCTTTTAGGTGAGGAAAAACTAAACCCCGCCAATGGATTTGTTGATAAACTCTCCGGGCTTATCCCCCATCCCTGCCGCTGCTTATTTATCAGCTCTGACAGAGATAATCGCCCCTTCACAGAATCCCATGGCTACGCTATAAAGCGCAGCTTCGAAGCAAGCGGTTTTGCTTTCTCTGACTATATTCTGCTTGACGGGCGCAACGAGGATGAAGCAAAGGAGCTTATATCCTCCTCTCAGCTTATAATTCTTGCCGGAGGACATGTCCCCACCCAAAACAGATTCTTCACTCAGATAAATCTTCGGGAGCTTCTTCGCGGATTTGAGGGCATTATTCTGGGAATAAGCGCGGGAAGCATGAACAGCGCGGAAGAGGTTTATGTTCAGCCTGAAGAAGCGGGAGAGAGCATCGACCCTGATTTCATACGCTTCGCGGAAGGTCTTGCCCTCTGCAAAGCACAGATTCTCCCCCACTATAATCAGGTGCGGGATAATTATCTGGACGGCAGACGACTTTTTGAGGACATCACTTACGGCGACAGCTTCGGTAAGTGCTTTACTGTTTTGCCCGACGGGAGCTATGTCCTTTGCAGCAAGGGCAAGGAGGAAGTTTTCGGAGAGGCATACTCCATAGAAAACGGCTCAATTAAAAAGCTCTGTGAAAACGGAGAAAGTATAAAGATGTAAAAAAGAGAGGACTTTTGAAAAGTCCTCTCTTTCTTCTTAAAATCTTTTGAGTTTTTGATTTCCTTTAAGAACAGCCCTGTAAATCGGAATCTCCAGTTCCTTTTTCACTTTTTCAAGCTCTGCGGGAATATTGATGCCCTGGGGACAATGCTTGACGCACTTTCCGCAGCTGATGCAGTTGGATGCGGGTGTAGGCGTTTTTCTCAGCGCTGTGCACTTAACATAGTCAGCCAACGCCCAGAGCCTAGACTCGGTGTGGCGTCGGTTATAGGCGGAAAAACAGCCCGGTATGTCAACATTCTTTGGACATGGCATGCAATATCCGCATCCCGTGCAGCCGACCTTCATTTTGGAGTTTATTGCGCGGGCAACACTCTTGAGCATCTCATTATCGGCATCGCTTAGCTGACCAACCTGTGCATCGGAGGCCGCTGCCGCATTTTCCCTTATCATATCAAGAGAGTTCATGCCGGAAAGCACACAGCTGACTTCCGCCTGATTCCAAAGCCAGCGGAAAGACCACTCTGCGGGAGAGCGTCTGGGAGTATAGCTTTTGAATATCTGTTTTGCCTCCTCGGGCAGGCCATTAACAAGCTTTCCGCCGCGGAGAGGCTCCATAATGATAACGGGAAGCCCTTTGGAGTGGGCATACTGAAGCCCCTTTCTTCCCGCCTGGGAATGCTCATCCATATAGTTATACTGGATCATGCAGATATCCCAATCATAGGCATCAACCAAGGCGCAGAACATATCCGAATTCCCATGATAGGAAAAGCCGATCTGTCTTATGGCACCGCTTGCCTTTTTCTCGGCAATCCAGTCCTCAATGCCAAGAGCTTTCAGACGGTCAAAGGTTCCTGTATCCGCGAGCATGTGCATGAGGTAATAGTCGATATGGTCTGTGCGCAGCCGCTTAAGCTGCTCATTAAAAAGCTTCTCAAGCCCTTCCCTGCTGCGTATCAGATAATGAGGGAGTTTAGTAGTTATGTAAACCTTATCTCTCACTCCGTTTTTCTCAAGAAGCTCACCGAGAACGCTTTCGCTGCCGGGATAGACAAAGGCAGTGTCAAAATAGTTCACCCCAAGTGCAATGGCTTCCATTAGCTCTTTCTCGGTCTCAGCCATATTAATAGCCCCCATCTTGCGCTGAAAACGCATGCAACCAAAGCCGAGGGCGGAGATTTTATTTCCGTATTTATCAAGACGATAGTTCATATTAAACTTTGCCCCTGTCACCAATTTAATAAAATCAATTCTAACTTATATTCCTGTCTTTTGCAATGTTCTATATCATAAAAAAGGAGCAGTATGAACTGCTCCTTTTTTATGATTTGTGTCTTGCTTCGTTAATATGGATTTTGCCGTCGGAGAGTTCCAGCAGCAGGTCGCAAAGCTCCATTGCAGCGCTGCGGTGAGTCACCGCAATGATAGTCCTGTCAGGAAGGGCGCGAAGCCGCTGTAAAACAGTTTTTTCTGTAGCTTCATCCAAAGCGGAGGTACATTCATCCAAGAGCAGCACCGGAGCACCGCCCAGTACGGCTCTTGCAATGGCAAGGCGCTGAGCCTGTCCCTCGGAAAGTCCTGCGCCGTTTTCTCCAAGAACCGTATCCAAGCCCTCAGGTAGTTGTGGCAGGAATTCATCCATTGCGCTGGCGTATATAGCCTCCTCCAAAGCCTTTGCATCGGCATCTGGGCGCACAATGGTTAAGTTTTCGCGGAGGCTGCCGCTGAGCAGCAGATTGCCCTGGGGCACGTAGGCGAAAAGCCGTCTGGTGCTGCGGTCAATTTCAGTACATTCATCGCTATTCAGATACATTTTACCGCTATCCGGCTTAAAAATCCCAAGCATAAGCTTCAGCAAAGTGCTTTTTCCTATACCGGAATGACCGGCAATTACAGTAAAGCTGCCCTTTGGCAGTTTGAAGGATGCATTCTCAAGAATGCTGTCCCGATCATAGGAGAAACAAAGTCCATCGGCACATATGCTGTCCACACCGTTATAGAGTTCATGGACATCCACACTAATCGGCTCCGGCTCGTCCTGAATCTCCTCAAGCTCCATGAGGCGTTCGGCCGAGGCAAGCATGGCAATATATTTTGGAATAATGCCGGAAAGGCCCACAAAGGGAGACTGAAGCTGAGCCACCAGCTGTGTGATTGCGGTAAGGGAACCAAATGTCATCTGCCCCAGCAAAAGACGGAAGGCGCACCATGCCAGAGCCAGAAATCCCAAACCATAGGACAAAATGCTTACTCCCATGTTGGCCCCGAGAGAAAGGTTTTTCCTTTTCCTCTCCGCCTCATAACGCTGGTCAAGAAGCTTGTCGCTGCGCTGCTCAAGCTCTGCGGAAGCATCCATTGCCTGCACCATCAGAAGCTTTTCCATAGCCTCCTGCAGCAGCGCAGAAACCTTTCCGTTATGCTCTGCCACACGCTTATGGAGTTCCTTGATTTTCCTGCGAAGCAGTCCTGTGACCAGAATCGCGGCAAGGCCAAGGGCAACAATAACAAGAGTGAATCTTCCATCAAGAGCTGCAAGAACCGCAACTGCGGCCACAACACGGACAAGCATGGCCGAGAGACCGGGAAGAACGCCCAGTATTCCCTCGTCCACAATGCGGACATCGTTGTTGAGGCGGTTAAGAAGCTCCGCGCTATGGTAGGCGGAAACCTCCGAATAATCTCCGTGGAGAAGTCCGTGGAGGATATTTTTCTTCCAATCCCGGTCAAGCTCCGCCTGCAGCCTGTCATGAAGATGACGATAGATGGCAAGGCAGAGAAGCAACGCAACGATTATAGCCGCCTGAACAACGCAGGCGCGGCTGAATTCCTCGCGCAGACCGCTTACTGCGCAATCAATTACATTGCGGCTGCCCAAAGCGAAAAGAACGCCGAAAACCGCTTGACCAATGTGTGCAAGGCACATTAGCAATATCGCCGGAATTCTCCGGCGAATACGCTTTGTCAGCCATATAAGAGCTGTTTTTTTCATCATTTCAAATGTCTCCGCAGCCATGATTTTCCGCGGCGCCAGAAACGCCGAAGAGCTCTTGAATGGTGCCAGAATCGGCAATACAGGCGATAAGCGGCCTCGTTCACAGTATGGCGCTTTTCACCGCGGTAGAACTCGGTAACTACGGCAATCATCTGATCAGGCCGCAGTCCCGCTTCAGCCACAAATTGATTATCTCCCATGCAGGTGTATGTCTCACCCGCATCTATGATGCGGTGGAGAATATACTTGCCGTCATCACGTCGATACAGGGGCAGATCATATTTTTTAAGTCTGCCGCTGATGGGCGCAATAATGACACTATCCACATTCTGGCGCAGCATTGGCAGCATGCTGACTCCCTTGGGGGAAAAGCGCACAGTCTGTCCGGCTGCCAGTCGCTCCATAAAGAGGGGCATCAGGTCCTCCTGCATGGAGAATTCTTCTACTCTCCGAGGCATGTTATCAGCCATTGCCGCCCAAAATTTCATCAAGATCTATAGAGCCGTCGCCTACATCGATGGGTGGATTCTCCGCCTCGTACTTGGCTTTGGCGGCATTGTACCAAGCAAAGAATGCATCAATATCACCAAAGCTCATCATGTATGCCTGCTGATCGGCGCCGCTCATTGCCTGATATGCCTCATAGCTCATTCCCGCAGGAGGTGCAGTGGGCTTTTCAGAAGGCTGAGTGGGCTTTTCGCTGGGCTTGGTGGGTTTCTCGGAGGGGGTCACCTCAGGCTCAGCAGACTCGGAAGGCTCGGGAGTCTCCTCAGGCTCTTCCTCATCAGGCTCATTATCGCTCATGTTTTCATCGTCGAAAATGCTGTCCTCAATGCCGGGAATGTCGGGCTCCGGAGTGGGGGTAACCTCCACAGGCTCCGGACTGGGAGTCACGTCAACAGCGGGAGGAGTTTCCTCCGGCTGCTCAGGCTCAACATCCGGATTGCTCAGCACTCTTGCCACTACGAGCAACAGTGCAAGCACCACGGCGAGAACAATGACAATAATAGTAATTTTCTTTTTCATGTTTGAACCTCTAAATAATTCAATGGGTTTCTATCATCCGAAAATACTGTCCTCAACACCCATATCACCCTCGATTTTGTCCAAATCACCGCCGGAGGGATTGTTTGAAGGACTAGGGCTTGCAGTAGGCGTTGTAGTCTGGGTGGGAGTCTGAGTAGGAGTGGGAGTAGGTTTAGGCGTAGGGTTAGGGCTAGTCGCAGGTTTGGGGGTAGTTGTAACAGGGATGTTCGGAGTAACTGTGGTAATTGGCTTTGGGTCAGTTTGCTCCGGACTTTCCACCGGCTGTGAAATCTGGGGAGCTTCGGATTCCTCAACGCCCTCAGATACGGAGGGAGTGGTATCCGGAGCCTCATTCTCATCGGGAACGGGCAAAACATCCGCACCGGAAGTGGGTTCCTCGGGTTCGGTCTGTGAAGAAGAAGGCACTTCTCCCCCGCCCTCATTTTTATTATCAAAGCCTCTGTTATCCAGAAGTCTTGCAACATGGATAACGGCAATTAAAACCAAAATAGCCAGAATCATTGCAAGAACAGACATTACTCTTTTATAAGTCATAAATTAACCTCTTATATAAGAAAGTCAAAGAATTTGAGCGAATATTAGCAGGAGCGAATTACGCTCTCGCCCAACTCACAGCCTCCCTTGCCTAAAAGGAGGTGGCAAAACCGAAGGTTTTGACGGAGGGATATGATCGGCGCGCTGAGGTCATCGCGCCCTACGGTTTAGGCGGTAGTGTAAAACCCATATTCGTAGGGGTCGGACACCCGGCCGACCCGCAAATATACCCGCAGGGACGATTCACGCTCTCGCCCGCATTTATGCGTGCTTATTCGAAACAGCCCACAGAATTAAGCTTGTTCAAAAAAGCATCAACATCGGCGGAAGCCACTTCCTCGCTTACATCATATTCAGCGGTGAGAACAGCAATAAGACCTTCTCGGTCTTTTCCCTGCTCCAGCTTCTGCCAAAGCATTGCGCCGGATTCATTCAGGGTAATCATACCGGTGAAGTTGACGGTCTGCTCCGCCAAAGGCAGAACAACCCATGTGTCCGCCACCTGACGCAGAACAAAATCCTTCTTCAATTTCATAATCCGGCCTCCTCTGCGCCGCGGCGCATAGTTTCATAGCTTAACCGGGCTGCGGACAGCTCCGGAACATTTTCAAGTTCATAAACTGGGATCGTCCGGAGGAAATCCTCCATAAGAGCAAGCATTTTGTCAAGCTCCTGCACATCCGGGAATTTACGGATGGTCTGGGACAAAACGCGCTCAAGAGCATCCCTGAGACTTAGCCTTCGGATATTATTCTCCGAAGCTTTTTTCATAAAGCATACGCCGGCCACGGGAGCCTTTGCGTTTGTGTTGATGCCGTCCTTGCCGCACCACGGCGTGCCGTAGGCATACCATACCCCATCTATGAGACGCAGGGCGGGCTTATCATCATTGATGACAGCAGCATCCGGAAACATCTGCTGATAGAGACGGGCATGAGTGGACTTTCCCGCACCGGGATGGCCGGAAAGCAGATAAGCTTTTCCATCCACCACGACGGCAGAGCAATGGAGATAAAATCCGCCGAAATTCACCAGTTCCCGGTAGAACTGCGCGGCAGACTCCATATAAGCAATACCGTCCTCCCCAAGTTTTTCGGGATAACGGTCTTTGCGATAGGCTTCCTCCCGGATGACGATATCCGGCTGAACCTTCTCGCACCAGAGATAATCCTTACAGCGGGGGGCTAAGCCCCCCGCTGCAGGTACCTCTGCGATCAAATCAGCGATCTTACAGAGCATTGTGTAATTAACCTTATTATTTACCAGTCGCTCGGAGCATCACTAAGTCCAAGATCACCGTCGATGTAGTCATCAGAAGAAACGGCTTCCATGGAAATCAGAGACACAATTTCGATCTCAGGTTTCTGATATTCTTTCATCGTTTTAACTTCTCCTTTCGTTGTCAGGGAGCTGCAAATTCAACACCTGTATCGGATACAACATATGCATTGTAGCTCAGATTTTCAAAACTTGCCACACTCTTCATAGTAAGAGTAAACATCTTCTTGTAGCTATCTTCCTTTTCGACTTCATAGCTTTCAATGAAGGATTTTACCATTTCATCAGAGTATACAAAGTCCTGATGTCCTTCATCGCCGCTTTCAGTAGTCCAGGAAACGCGAACCATAATGCTGACTCCGGTTGCAGCCTTGCCATTAATCAGATACTCGTGCGCTGCTTCCTCAAACTTAGCCTGGAAGTCATACTTGATAGTACCGTCTGTGGTTTTTGCCTGCTCATTGAACTTAATTACTTTGAAGAACTTATAGCCACCGTCGGCCTTTACAGGCAGCTGAGCGTTGGCGTCGCGGATCATAAAGCGTCCTGCGGGAACAGTAAGCAGACCGCTGTTTTCAGTGCTGTTATCAACCAGATCACCGAAGCAAGCCATATAAGCGGTATCCAGCTTGTGGCCGTTCAGGTCGAGAGTGACACCTGCGTAAACGAAGGTCATTGCCTCGCCGGCAACATCCTTCAGAAGAACAACGGTCTCGTCTTCCTTGGCGGCGTTCATAGCACCGGAAAGAGTTATGTAATGTACACTGCCGATTCTTGCAACGGATTCAGGGAAGACCTTCAGGCCGTCAGCGCCGGAAATATTGACATTGGCTTCGGGAACATCATAAGTGCCGTCGTCGCCCTTGGTGAAGATGACCTGATAGCCATCAGTGTTGGAGGCGGTCAGGGTGTTAGCGGACAGGCTTACCTTATAACCTACTTTATTGAAATTGCGAACCACGATGGGCAGTTCGGCATTGATGGTAGAGCCGGTCACATTCAGCTCGGTTTCCACAGTGCCGTCGGCACGGATGCCGTAGCCGGAAGCGGTGATGTTGACATCGGTGATTTCAACGTCGGTGGAGGTGCCGAGGGATATACCGTTCTTGCCGTTTACAGTCACATCGCTGATCTTGACACCTGCGATGCCATAGCCCTGCAGCAGAGAGTGCATTCCGGTGACGGTGACATCCTCAATTGCGATGTCAAAGCCCTGACGGATGCGCATTGCAGCTGCGGAGTTGACGGCTGCAGAGCCTTCAACAGCGGTGAAAGTGGAATCCTTAACGGTAACATTGTGTGCATAACGCTCAACGCTACCGGTAGAGTTGGAATCTATGAAGTAGTGGCCAGCCTCGCTGGTTTCGAACTTCACGTTCTGGATGGTCAGAGTCTCCTCACCAGTATAACGGGCATCGCCGTGGATGATGATGGTGCCAGAGTAGACCTTGCCAGCGCCATCAATGGTGATATTTACGCCCTCGCTCTGCTTGATGGTTACATCCTTATCGATGTCTGCAAGCAGAGTGATGGTGTTATCACCTGCTACGCAAGCGTCAACAGCTTCCTGAAGGGTCTCATACTTCTTGTCATTTACTTCAGCAACGTAGGTCTTGGGAACAACACCCCAGGTACCATCATCATTCTCAGAAACCTTATAGTCGGGATGGATCTTAATTTCCCAATCGGTGGGGTTATGGTTAAAGGTACCACCGGTGATGTAAGATTCATGCTGGTAGCCATCGTAGGCATTGAAGAAGTCATCATCGACGCTCTCGAAGTGGCCGCCAGTGATGTTCACGTAGATGGGAGCCAGATTATCGGAAGGCTTGTTGCCCTGGACGTACAGCAGCGCGGTGTTCTCATCGTTCTGGATGAAAGTACCATCTTTGATATTGACCACAATGGACTTATCCTTGGTGCTGGTCATAATCCAGAAGATTCGGTTTTCAACGTTGGCCTTGCTATCGTTATTGACGATCTTACCGCCGCCGACGGAGTCAACGACATCCAGCTTACCACCGTTGCAGACACCGATCAGGGCGTTGTCCACACGGGTACCGGTGTACTTGGACCAGTCAGCGGTGATGGTCTTGCCGTTCAGATCCAGCTCAATGGCAAAGCCGTTGACCAGGATGGGATAGTTGTAGGTGCTGTAGTTCACATCGATTTCGAGATCATTCAGGACCTTGACTTTGTGAACAGTGGTATCTGCGCTCTTCAGAATAGCCAGAGCGTCCTTAATGGTGGCGAAGTACTTGTCACCATCCATAACCACATTGGCCTCTGCGACAGTCCACTTATCATCGCCATTGTAATCGCTGGCCTTGTAGTTACCGGACAGGAAGTTGGTACCTGCACCCTCGGCTGCGTTGTTCTCGGGGTTGAAGCCGTTGAACCGACCGCCGGTGATGTTGAACTTGGCGATGCCTGCTGCGTAAGCAGAGTCAACACAGTTCAGCAGATAGGTGGTGCCGTAGTCGGTACCCTCATTATCATGGCCGGTCTGGAAGACACCGCCGGAGATGTTTACAGTACCGTTGGTAATGGAGATTGCGGAAGTAACGCCGCGATAAGTACCATCGGCGATAGTCAGAGTACCAGCGGTCTCGCTGTTACCAACGATGAATGCGTAGGCGTTAATACCGCCTTCACCGGCAACGGGGCCACGGCCGTCAACGATACCGTTAGTGACGATGACATCAGCCAGTACACGGAAGACAGGAGCATTCTGAATACTGCTTGCCGCATTCAGGCGGACACCCTGCAGATCCAGAGTGCCGTCCTC
>JAZSRY010000037.1:0-35564 GCA_045538735.1 Oscillospiraceae bacterium | reverse complement strand
TATTCCCCACTGCTGCCTCCCGTAGGAGTCTGGGCCGTATCTCAGTCCCAATGTGGCCGTTCAACCTCTCAGTCCGGCTACTGATCGCAGTCTTGGTGAGCCGTTACCTCACCAACTAACTAATCAGACGTGAGCCCATCTTAGAGCAATAAATCTTTGGTATTAAAGGGATGCCCCTAAAATACATCATGCGGTATTAGCAGTCGTTTCCAACTGTTGTCCCCCACTCCAAGGCAGGTTGCTCACGCATTACTCACCCGTCCGCCACTAAGTCAAAGTGTAAATCAACCGAAGTCTCAATACACAGTGCTTCGTTCGACTTGCATGTGTTAGGCACGCCGCCAGCGTTCGTCCTGAGCCAGGATCAAACTCTCAATAAATTGTATCTCTACAGCATATGCTGTTGAAATCATTCATTGAAAACTATCTCATAGCTTCAAATCTCAAATAGAATCTTTTATAGTTGTTATTCTACAACTTTGTAAAAGCCCTTTTCTTTGCTGGTGCTTATTTGCATAAGCTACAAAACATAATGTTTTGTGTTCTTACAATGTTTAATTTTCAAGGTACACCGGAGAGCTTTTTCGGCTCCCGCTGCCCGCCTCAGCGGCGTCAGCTTTGTTAGAATAACACACCACATACGCTTTGTCAACACTTTTTTTCGCAAATTTTAAAGTTTTTTTCAAGTTTTTATTGTGCTACTACATATTGTGAGTATTAATGGGAAAAATACCAATATGTCTGGATTTAGTATATTTAAACGAAGAAAATCGAATAGGGATATTAATAAAAACCGCATAGATAGCTTAAAAATTTCTGAAAAAAATTTAAAAAATATTTTTTCCGATTGCGGAGATTTTGAAGCAAGGGTTTTGAGCTGTCAGGGAAGAGAAAGCCTTGGCGCCACCGCCTGCTGGATAGACGGCCTTGTGAACACCGTGGCTGTAAGCGAGGATTTCGTCCGCCCCTTTGCCATGAACTCTCTTTTGTCCTCCTGCCGCAGCCAGCGGGAGATGCTTGAGATGATTATGGAAGGGCAGATTTATTCTCTCACCGCCCGCCGCCGCAGCAATATGGCGGATGTTGTGAGCGATATTCTTATGGGCTTTGTGGTGCTTGTTTTCGATTCTCTGGGAGAGGCCGCCAGCTTTGATATCCGCTCTCTCCAATCCCGCGCCATTTCCGAGCCCACGGTTGAGAAAACCGTCAAGGGGGCAAAGGGCGCTTTTGTGGAGACCATACGCATCAACACAAGCCTTGTCCGCCGTCATCTGCGCACCAATGCTCTGAAGCTTATTTCCCGCAGCGTCGGCCGCAAAAGCGGCACTCCTGTGGCTTTGATGTATGTGCAGGATGTGGCGGAGAAAAGCAAAATCCTGGAGGCGGTAAAACGGCTGGACTCCATAGATATTGACGGACTCATCTCCGCCGGCAATCTTGAGCAATATATCGTGGATAATCCCACCTCTCCCTTCCCCCAGCTTATTCACACGGAGCGCCCCGATAAATTCGCTATGGAGCTTTTGGCAGGGAGGATAGGTATACTGATTGATGGGCTGCCCATCGGCTTTTTGCTGCCCGCAACCCTGCCAAGCTTCCTCAAGGTGGGTGACGACAGGGCGGGGCATTTCCTTGTGGTGAGCTTTCTCTGCCTCATCCGCTGGCTCAGCCTTGTTATAACCCTCACTCTCCCCGCCCTTTTCGCGGCAATGAATATGTATCATCAGGAGATGATACCCTCCCGATTGCTGCTGAGCATAATCGAAGCGCGGCAGCAGGTGCCCTTTTCCGCCGCAATGGAGCTCATCGGCATGCTCCTTGCCTTCGAGCTTTTGCAGGAGGCGGGTCTGCGCCTGCCCAACCCCGTGGGTGACACCGTCAGCATTATAGGCGCTCTCATCGTGGGGCAGGCGGCGGTGGAAGCCCGTGTTGTCAGCCCCGTGACGGTGATAGTTGTGGCCACTGCGGGAATATGCTCCTTCACCCTCCCTTCTCAGGATTTGGGTGGCGCTGTGCGCATACTGCGCCTTGCCATGGTGCTTTTGGCAGTAAGTCTGGGTCTTTACGGGCTGATGCTGGGCATCGTGCTGCTGATATGGCATCTTTGCAGCATCGAAAGCTTCGGCCTTGCCTACACCGCCCCTCTCAGCGAGGGCTATTTCCTCAAAAGCCTGACCGCCATTTTGCGCCCGCCCCTTTGGCTCACTAAGCGCCGCAGCGACGAGCTTGCGGGCAAGGACCGCTGGAACCAGAAGTGACGGGGCAAAATATATACTATATATAATATGTATAGGTGATTTATGAAAAAATTCCTGAGCCTGCTTCTTGCCGCCTTCTGCCTTTTCCTCAGCGGCTGCGGCGGCAGCGGCAGCATATATTCAAACTACAGAGCAACGGAGCATCTTCTTCTGGTGCAGGCTTTGGGTGCCGACACAGCGGAAGAGGACGGGGTGACGCTCTCCGTCAGCTGCCAGAAGCTATCCTCGGATAATTCGGGAGGCATCATAAGCCGCGGCGGCGAAAGCATCACCCGGGCGCTGAGCTCCCTGCAGGACTTTTCCGCCGACCGCCAGCTTTATTATTCCCATGCGGAATATGTGCTGATGGGCGAGGACTATGCCCGCTCCGGCGCAGAAAATCTTTTCGACTATATTGCAAGAGATAATCAGCTGCGTCTGGGCATTTATCTCTTCGTGGTGAAGGGGGGCAGCGCCAAGGAGCTTATCTGCGGTCCCGGGGAGGACAGCTATGAGGTCAGCAAAACCCTCTCCAGCATACTCCGCGACACCCGCACCCGGGGCGGCAGCCATGTTTTCACCGCCCGGGAGACCATACGCAGCCTCTCCAACCACGGCGCAGCCCTTGTCTGCGCCCTGCGCCCTTACACCACTGAGGACAGCGTCTATCTGCTGGAGGCGGGGGTTAATCCCGTTGCGGAGGGCTACGGCATATTGAAAGACGGCGCCCTTGTGGGCTTTATTCCCCACGAAATAAGTCAGGCTGCCAACCTAATTATGGGCAACATGGGCAGCGCAGGCATCACTCTCTCGGACGGCGAGGGCGGGCGGCTGAGCCTTGAATACGAAAAAGGCAGCGCGGACATCACTCCCCATTGGGCTGCGGACGGCTCTTTGGAGAGCATAGAGGTGAAAGCCAAGCTGAAGGCCAATCTTGCCGAGCCCGACACGGAAACAAGGCATGTCACCGACAAGGCCTTTCTTGCCCAAATGGAGGATGCCCTGTCCCGTGATATGGAGGAGAAAATCGGCGCTGTCCTCTCCATAAGCCGTGAGCTTGATGCAGATTTTCTGGGTCTGAAGGCTTACCTGCGGCAGTCGGACGCAGAAAAAACAGCCGCCCTCCCCGATTCATGGCTGAAAAATGCGGAGTTCGACCTGAAATGCACAACGAAAATCAGCTACACAAGGGAGCTTGGCGATCAAATGAGCGCGGAAGGAGGGGGAGCATAATGGGAAAGGACACCGTTAACCGCCGCCAGATGCTGGCTCTGGCCTTCGTGGCGCTGCTGAGCCCCGTGGCAAGGCGCTTCCCCTCCTCTCTTGTGGCGGTCTCGGGCACGGCAGCCTGGCTGGCAGCGCCTCTGGCTCTGATTCCCGTTTTGATAATGATATTTTTTATGAAGGCTCTCCTTCGTGAAGGGCGCTCTCTTGGAGAGGTTTTTGAGCTGAGTCTGGGGCGGTGGACAGGGCGGGCGGCGGTGGTCATAGTGAGCCTTTGGCTCTGCTTTTACGGAGGCTTCATCCTCCGTTCCGCCGCCTACCGCTTCACTTCCACCATCTATCCCTCTGCCGGGGCCTGGATTTTTGTTATATTCAGCGCCGCCGTCTGTCTGCCCATAGCGGCGGGAAAATTTTCCTCCATTGCCCGCATGGCAGTGCTTTTTCGGCCTCCGCTCCTTCTTGCCTTCGCCCTCGTCTTCGTTTTCGCCATTGCCGACGGGGATTTTCGCGCTGTCTTCACTTTCAGGGAGTCGGACACCATACCTCTTCTTAAAAGCGGCTTCACGGTGCTCAACACCCTTTCCGTGGTTTGCTATCTGGGCTTTGCGGAAAACCGCTGCAGCGAAGAGTTCAAAAGCAGCCGCTATGCCCTTTGGGCGCTGGTGCTTCTGGCGGTGACGGAGCTGCTTTGCCTATGCTGTCTGGGAATTTTCGGCGCAGAGCTGACGGCAAAGCTCAACTATCCCTTTTTTATGCTTGTGAGGGACATTCATATTTTCAATTCCTTCGCAAGGATGGAAGCCCTTGCCCTTGCTCTTTGGATGTTTGCCGACGCGGTGCATTTTTCACTGCTTTTATGGCTGGCATCCAGAAACTTCAGCCGTTGTCTGAACGCAGGCAGCAGCATCTGCGCCATAGCATCGGCCGGCCTTTCCGCGGCGGTAGGACTTGCTCTGCCTTCGGACATGCTTGGGGTGGGGCTTTTCTCGGAAAAAATCGTGCCCTTCGGCAACGCGCTGATAATCTTCGGCCTTCTGCCCCTTGTATTTCTGTTGGGTCGGGCACGCAAAAAAATATAGGGAGCATCTCTCCCGAGCCTGAGCGAGATAATTCGAACACGCTCCATGAGGGGAGTCGAAGATTTTTGAGGACATATGCTAAAGCAGTGCAAGGCGGCGGCTTGCAGATGGGCTGTCGCCCTTCAAAAGCCGACAACGCAGCAATGCCGACGCATATGCCCTCAAAAGCGGGTTCGGATTATATCGGTCAGGCTATACATATTATAATATATAATCCCTCCGCCCCTTTGGGGCACCTCCCTTTGCAAGGGAGGCTTCCGTGGCAACCAACAGGCAGCTCTCATCCGTCATTTGTTCTGCAAATAAAAATGTTGAAAATTTCCACATAAACGCATATAATATATGAATGCTGCGAAAGGCTCATATCCGCGCTTTTCGCGCCCATTTTACAGAAAGGAAAGGTGCCAATAAATGAAGCATCAGAAAATCTCCGGCATTTATGCCGACGCTTCTCGCTTTGACGGACAGAGCATAACCGTTTGCGGTTGGGTCAGAACTGTCCGCGATATGAAAAACTTCGGTTTTATCGAGCTCAACGACGGCAGCTGCTTTAAGTCTCTGCAGGTCGTATTTGAGAGGGGCTCTTTGAATAATTATGACGAGATAGCAAAACTGAATGTTGGCGCCGCTATTATAGCTGAGGGTAATCTGGTTCTCACTCCCGGTGCAAAGCAGCCTTTTGAGCTGAAGGCCGCCACCATTGCCGTCGAAGGCGTATCCAGCCCCGATTATCCCCTCCAGAAAAAGCGTCACAGCGTTGAATTCCTCCGCACCATCCAGCATCTCCGCCCCCGCACCAACCTCTTCTCCGCAGCCTTCCGCGTGAGAAGCGTTGCCGCCCAGGCAGTTCACGAATTTTTCCAGGAGCGCGGCTTTGTCTACATCAACACCCCCATCATCACCGGCAGCGACTGTGAAGGCGCCGGCGAGATGTTCCGCGTAACCACTCTCGACCTTGACAATCTGCCCCTCACCGAGGACGGCAAGGTGGACTTCAGCAAGGACTTCTTCGGCAAGAGCACCAACCTGACCGTTTCCGGCCAGCTCAACGCCGAAAACTTCGCCATGGCCTTCGGCGATGTCTATACCTTCGGCCCCACCTTCCGCGCAGAGAACTCCAACACCCAGCGCCACGCCGCTGAGTTCTGGATGATCGAGCCCGAGATGGCTTTCGCTGACCTGAACGATGACCTTGAGTGCATGGAAGCAATGGTGAAGTATATCATCTCCCGCACTCTGGAGCGCTGCCCCCAGGAGATCGAATTTTTCAACAGCTTTGTTGATAAGGGTCTCAAGGAGCGCCTCATCCACGTGGCTTCCTCCGACTTCGGCCGTGTTACCTACACCGAAGCCGTTGAAATGCTGAAAGCAAGCGGTCATAAGTTCGAATATCCCGTTGAGTGGGGTATCGACCTCCAGACCGAGCACGAGCGCTACCTCACCGAAGAGATTTTCAAGCGCCCCGTATTCGTCACCGATTATCCCAAGGAGATCAAGGCCTTCTATATGCGCCTCAACGACGACGGCAAGACCGTTGCCGCAGCCGACTGCCTCGTTCCCGGTATCGGCGAAATCATCGGCGGCAGCCAGCGCGAAGAGCGCCTGGAGGTTCTCACCTCCCGTATGGCTGAGCTTGGTCTCAACGAAGAGGACTACTGGTGGTATCTTGACCTGCGCCGCTACGGTTCCTGCCGTCACGCAGGCTTCGGTCTCGGCTTCGGGCGTATGGTAATGTACCTCACCGGCGTCAGCAACATCCGCGATGTGGAGCTCCACCCCCGCACCGTCGGCAACGCCGATTTCTAAATTTGATAATAAAAACGACCACCCGATGGGTGGTCGTTTTTTTTTGCATTAAAGCCTTCCCCTTGAGGGGAAGGTGGCTGCCGAAGGCAGACGGATGAGGTGTATATGCCTCCGACCACAGCGGCTATGCCGCGAGGAGGGAAGTGCGTTGGGAGCGAAAGTGTCTCCGACGGCCATATTCTTTTCGTATGTCCGAAAAGAATATGGAAAGAAAAGTCCACCAAAGAGGGATGTGACCCTCTTTGGAAACACCCCAAGTGCGGCAAAGGGAAGCTCATTGTGCCACATAACTAAATCCGAAACCTTAGTGTGCATCCCTCGACTTCCGCTCAGGCCGCTGCTGCGCCATGCCGCCTGTTGGTTGCCACGGAGAGTTTACCTCGTACTATTTTCGGCGCGCTGAGGTCATCGCGCCCTACGAATGGTGCTCATTCAAATTTTGCCGTAGGGGCGGACCGATGTGTCCGCCCGAACTTTTTACTGCGCCTCTTCTTCGGTGCTTTTCCAATCTGCAACAAATTCTCTTGCAGTTTCGATAATGCGCTTGCTGCTTTGAAGCTTCAGACTCAGACAAGGCTTTGCTCCCGCCTCAACCTTCACGCGACCCTTATACTTGCTTTGGGCATAAAGGGCGGAAACCCGCGCCATATCAAACTCCGTAAGCACGAAGCGGATGAAACCGCCCTTCTGGCTTATATCCGCGATGCCCGCCTTTGTGGCCTCGCCCCGAAGGAGGGCAACATGGATAAGGCTGTTGACGGAAGAGGGAGGGTCGCCGAAGCGGTCGATTAGCTCGTCGGTAAGGTCGTCCGCCTCCTCCTCGCTGCGGATGAGGGCGATGCGGCGGTAAAGATCCATTCTTATCTCCGCGGAGGACACATAGCGCTCGGGAATATTGGCGCTGACGGCAAGGTCGGCGGCGCACTCGGCGCGCTTTTCCCTTTTGATGCCCCGCTCCTCCAAAACCGCCTCTTCCAGCAGCTGGAGATACATATCGTAACCCACATCCGTCATATGACCCGACTGCTCGGCGCCCAGAAGGTTGCCCGCGCCTCGGATTTCAAGGTCGCGCATGGCAATGCGGAAGCCGCTGTTGAACTCGGCAAACTCTCTTATGGCGCTCAGGCGCTTTTCCGCAATCTCGCTGAGAACCTTGTCCTTTCGGTAAGTCAGGTAGGCGCTGGCGCGGCGGGAGGAGCGTCCCACGCGGCCTCTTATCTGGTGGAGCTGGGCAAGACCCATCTTGTCCGCGTCCTCGATAATGAGGGTGTTCACATTGGGTATGTCTATACCCGTCTCAATAATGGTGGTGCAGACCAGCACCTGAGTCTCGCCGTTTGTCATGCCCTCCATGGCAAGCGTGATGGACTCCTGATCCATTTTACCGTGAGCCACATCCACGCTCACATCGGGGAGAAGCTTCATAATGCGGCTCGCGGTGCGCTCAATGCTCTCAACACGGTTGTGGAGATAGAAAACCTGACCGCCACGCTGAACTTCCCTGCGGATTGCATCGGCAACAACCCCCCAGTCATGCTCCATAACATAGGTCTGGACGGGGAGGCGATCCTGAGGAGGCTCCTCAAGGGTGGACATATCGCGGATGCCGCTCATTGCCATGTTGAGGGTGCGGGGGATGGGGGTTGCGGAGAGGGTCAGCACATCCACATTGCGGCTCATTTCCTTGAGCCTCTCCTTGTGGCTTACGCCGAAGCGCTGCTCCTCGTCAATAACCAGAAGACCCAAATCCTTGAAAACAACATCCTTCTGCAGCAGGGCGTGGGTGCCGATAACGATATCCACGCTGCCGTCGGTGAGCCCGCGCTTGGTGGCTTTCAGCTCCTTTGCGGTGCGGAAGCGGCTGAGAACTTCAATTTTAATGGGATAGCCGAAAAAGCGCTGCATGGCGGTCTGATAATGCTGCTGTGCAAGAACCGTGGTGGGCACCAGAATCGCCGCCTGCTTGCCGTCAAGAACGCATTTCATAACGGCGCGGAGAGCAACCTCCGTTTTACCGTAGCCAACATCGCCGCAGAGGAGGCGGTCCATAGGGGTGGAGGACTCCATATCCTTCTTAATGTCCGCGATGCAGCGAAGCTGGTCATCGGTCTCCTGATAGCCGAATGCATCCTCAAATTCCTCCTGCCAGGGGGAATCGGGGGCGAAAGCGTGACCGGGAAGGCGAAGGCGCTCCGCATAAAGGCGGATAAGCTCCGCCGCCATCTCCTTTGCTGCGGCCTTGGCACGGGTCTTGACCCTTGTCCACTCGCTGCCGCCCATTTTGGAAAGCTTCACCACCTTGTCCTCGCCGCCGCCTATATACTTGCTGACAAGGTCAAGCTGAGTGGCGGGGACATAGAGACTGTCGGTGCCTGCATAGGAGATTTTCACATAGTCCTTTTCAATGCCGTCCAGCTTCATTTTCACGATGCCGCTGAAGCGGCCTATGCCGTGATGCTCATGGACAACAAGGTCGCCAACGCTCAGGTCGGCATAGGAGTCCAGCTTGCGGCGGGAAGAGTCTCCGCTGCGCTTTTTGCGTCGGTTTCTTCGCAGTCCCGCCTGCATAAGCTGGGTGTCGCTGAGCACTGCCAAAGCGGAGTTTGGATACTCAAAACCGCCGGAAAGGGCACCCACGCATATGACGCATTCGCCGCCGCGAATGGGTGCGGAGATATTTGGTATTATACGAGCTGTAATAAGTCTCTCTTCGAAAAAGCTGCGGAGAGAGGAGGCGCGACGCTCGTCCGAGGCAAGAAGCACAACGGAAAAGCCCCGTCCCAGATAGTGGCGAACATCGTCGCAGGCGGTCTCGAAACTGCCTCCGTAAGAGGGTAGCTGCTTGGCGAGAACGTTTACAATTGCCCGAGGTTCGGGAGAAATTCGGCTTGTGGTGAAGTTTTCGCCCATTACAATGGGATAATCCAGCAGCTTTTCGGCGCATTCGCCCCAGCTGCGGCGGAAATCCGCGGCAGCGCCCATAAGGCTTCCGCTTTGGAGCAAAGCCTCCAGATCTGTGGCAAAAAGCTTCAGGGCGTCCTCGCTGAGCTGGGCGCAGCGGCTGGGCTGGTCTATGAAAACGAGGCAATCCTCGGGGATATAGTCGAGAGCGGATGAATACTGCGGGTATATTATTCCCATATATCTGTCAGCGGCTGCAAGGCTGCAGCGCTCACGAAGGCGCTCTGCGTCCCCCCGGAGATTTTCGCTGAGAAGCTGATGCTCGCTGCGCTTTCCCTTGGCTACCTTCAGGGCAAGGGCGGTGAGACTGTCCGCAAGGGCGCTTGCGCCTCCTTCGAAAAGAGAGGGGAGGGTTTCCGCAGAGGGGAGAATGCGGCAGGAGTCGATATTTTCAATTCTGCGCTGGCTCACAAGGTCGAAAAGACCCATGGAATCTATGCTGTCTCCCCAAAATTCCATACGGACGGGATTTGCGTAAGCGGGGGAATAAAAGTCCAGAATGCCGCCGCGGCGGGAATACTGACCGGGGGCTTCAACCTGCACGCGGTGGACATAGCCGCAGTGGATGAGGGCTTTTTCAACCTCCTCCATGGATATGTCCTCTCCGTCGCTTATAGTGCGGGAGGCGGCAAGAAGCTTTTCCTTGGGGATGGCGCGCTGGGCGAGGGCGGCAATGGAACAGACGCATATGGGCACATTGCCCTCCGCAAGGCGGGCAAGGGCGGCAAGGCGCTTTTGCTCCTCTCCGCGGCTGACAGAGTCGGCGGCATAGAGATTTATCTCGCGGGAGGGCAGAATGAGGGCTTCCTCGTTCAGAAGGGACTCAAGATCGCGGCCCATAATCTCCGCGCTTTGCTCATCGGGGCAAACCACAAAGAGGGGAAAACCCATCTCCCGGCGCAGGGCTGCCGCCATGTGGGCGCGGGATGCGTTGCCCAAACCGCTGAGGAGAACGGGGCTGCCGCCTGCATCAAGGGCGCGGAAAAGGGCGTCGGTTTCGCTTGTCCAGAATTTTTCAGACATAATTTATCTCCAAAATCAGATGAGGGTTAAACGGCTTTAGCCAAGACAGGAGGAGCACCCCCCTGTCTTGGCAGAAATATTTTATCATTTTCCAATGTCGAAAGCAAGAATAGGAATGTTTTTCTAAATTATAGCCTCCCTTGCAAAGGGAGGTGCCCCGAAGGGGCGGAGGGATTGTAAAAAAGTTAATTGTCTCCGACGGCCACATTCTTTTTGTGCCAGCAAAAAGAATATGGAAAGAAAAACAGGCCAAAGAGGGGCGCAGAAAGCCCCTCTTTGGAAACTCCCCAAATGCGGAGGCAGGAAAGACATTGTGCCACATAATCAAAACACAAACCTTAGTGTGCATGCCTCGACTCCCGCTTGGCCGCTGCTGCGCCATGCCGCCTGTTCGGCGCCACGGTGTTTGTACCTCGTTATGTTTATCGGCGCGCTGAGGTCATCGCGCCCTACGAATGGTGCATCATCCAAAATTTGCCGTAGGGGCGGACCTATGTGTCCGCCCGCGTTGAGGCTTGAGCAAACAAAAAGCAGCGGAAGGCTTTTCCGCTGCTTAATATTTTCTTATTCCCCAAAGGCCTGCGCCTTCTGCAAGGCTGCGTAAGCCCCGTCCAGAGCCATAAGCTGAGCGTGGCTGCCCTGCTCAACGATGCCCTCGCCTTCGATAACCGCGATGCGGTCGGCATTTTTGATGGTACTGAGGCGGTGGGCGATGATGATGCTGGTGCGCCCCTTGCTCAAAGCCTCAAGACTTGCCTGAATCTTGGCCTCGGTGACGCTGTCAAGGGCGCTGGTGGCCTCGTCAAGAATGAGGACGGGAGGATTTTTCAGGAAAACGCGGGCAATGGAAAGGCGCTGCTTCTGACCGCCGGAGAGCATAACGCCACGCTCGCCTATATAGGTGTCGTAGCCATCGGGCATTTCCATTATCTCACGATGGATCTCCGCCTTGACTGCGGCTTCAACAACTTCCTCGTCGCTGGCATCGGGGCGGCCGTAGCGTATATTTTCCCGGATTGTGCCCGCAAACATAAACACATCCTGCTGAATAATACCCACGCTGCGGCGAAGGCTCTCCTGAGTTACGCTTCTGACGTCCTTGCCGTCAATGCTGACGCTGCCGCCGCTCACATCATAAAATCTGGGCAGCAGGTGGCACATGGTGGTTTTTCCGCCGCCGCTGGGACCCACAAGGGCGAAGCTTTCGCCCGCCTTGATGTGGAGGTTAACATTTTTCAGCACCTGAGTGCCGTCATCATAGGAGAAGCTGACGTTTTCGTAGCGGATATCGCCCTTCACATCCTTCAGCTCGTCGGCATCGGGGGCATCGGCAATCTCAGCATCGGTGCGCATAACCTCAAGGAAGCGGCTGAAAGCGGCGCTGCCCTGCATGAACATCTCCATGCTCATTGCAAGCTTGCGAACGGGGGACACGAAAACGGAGGTATAAAGAGTGAAGGTTACAAGGTCAACGAAGCTCAGTTCATCGCGCATTATGAGTATACCGCCCACAAGAATAACAAGGACGGGCATAATGCCGGTGGTGAACTCCATGCCGGACATAAAGCGGCCCATAGCACGGTAATAACCCACCTTGGCGGTTTTGAAAAGGTCATTGGCGCTGTCGAACTTCTTGCCCTCTGTCTCCTCGTTAGCAAAGGCCTTTGCCACGCGGATGCCGGAAATGGAGCTTTCAATAGCTGCATTTATCTCTGCGGTCTTTTTCTTCACCTCAATGCTGCTGTCGCGCATACTTCTGCGCTGCATAAGGGTGAACCAAAGGCAAAGAGGAGTGATGATTATAAGCACAAGGGCCAGCTTCCACTGGATGAAGAGCATCATCACGGCGCTGCCAACGATGGTGAGGGCGCAGATTATGATGTTCTCGGGGCCGTGGTGGGCAAGCTCGGTAATGTCGAAAAGCTCGGTGGTGACTCGGCTCATCAGCTTACCGGTGCGGTTATGGTCAAAGAAGCTGAAGGAGAGGCTCTGCATATGGGAGAAAATATCCCGTCTCATATCCGCCTCAACAAGAGTACCCATTCTGTGACCCACAACGGTGATGGTGTAATAAAGGATCGCCTTCAGCACATAGGCGATTATCAGAACAGCCATAACCACGAAGAAGGTGCGGTAAGCTCCCTGAGGCAGCAGCGTCTGCATGCTGTTGCGGGAAACATAGGGGAAAACAAGGTCGATAGCCGCGGCAATGATGGCGCAGAGCATATCGATTATGAAAAGCTTTTTGTGGGGACCGTAGTAGGAGCAGAATATTTTAAGTCCGTTCTGGTGGAAATTTTTCTTCATAAGCTTACCTCAGACAAATTTTTCTCTTTCCTTCACCGCAAGGGCATCGCAGCGGTTATTGTATTCATTCTCCGCGTGACCCTTGACCCAGTGGTAGTGCATCTCGTGCTGCTCGGTGAGATTGAGGAGGGTTTCCCAAAGGTCGGAGTTGAGAGCGGGCTTTTTGTCCGCCTTGCGCCAGCCCTTTGCGCGCCATGAAACCGCCCAGCCCTTTTCCAGAGCATCGATGACATATTTGGAGTCGCTCCAAAGCTCAACGATGCAGGGTTCTTTCAGCGCCTGCAGAGCGGAGATGACTCCGCTAAGCTCCATACGGTTGTTGGTGGTCATAGCCTCGCCGCCGGAGAGCACCCGTTCCACGCCCTTATAAATCAAAATAGCGCCCCAGCCCCCGGGACCCGGGTTGCCTGAGCATGCGCCATCGGTATAGATTGATACAGTTTTCATATTGTCTACCTTCTTTATTGCCCCCCTTGTAAAGGGGGGATGTCCCGTCAGGGACTGGGGGATTTGCCTTCTTTATTGCCCCCCTTGTAAAGGGGGGATGTCCCCTCAGGGACTGGGGGGATTCACCCTCTCGTTAACAGCCATATCTATATAGCTGCAAACAGCCTCAAAATTCTCGAAAATTTTGTTGTTGGGTATGCGTATCACCTGCAAACCCAGTCTCTCCAAATGTTCTGTTCTTTTGCTGTCATACTTCACACTCTCAGCTTCATAGTGCTGAGAGCCGTCAAGTTCCACGACGAGCCGTGCAGCAGAACAATAAAAATCAACAATATATTCGTCGATTACCTTTTGGCGCAGAAAGCGAACAGGATAGCTGCGCAAAAAATCATACCAGAGACGCCGTTCTTCCTTCGTCATATTTTTTCTGAGATTTTTTGCATATGGACTCAGTTGTTTGTTGTGATGATAGTCCATTTTTCAATCCCCCCGCCTCCATTGGAGGCACCCCCCTTTGCAAGGGGGGCTTTAAGCGCTTTCTTCGCCTTTTTCAATTCCATTCCTCTATCGGAGACCCCCCTTTGCAAGGGGGGCCTTAAACGCTTTCTTTACCCACAGATTTCCTTAAAGAGGGATTGGAATTTACTCCTCCGCTTACTCTTCCTCGCTCTCTTCCTTTTCGGTGCGGGCGATGGAGATTACGCGGCTTCCTTCGGAAACGCGCATGAGGCGAACGCCCTGGGTGGCGCGTCCGTAGGTGGAGATGCCGTCAACAGCCATGCGGATAATGGTGCCGTCGTCGGAGATAATGAGAATATCGTCGGTTTCGTCAACAACCTTGCAGTCGGCAACCTTACCGGTCTTCTCGGTGCAGTTATAGCCGCGCATACCCTTGCCTCCGCGGTGCTGAGGCTCGCCGCCGCCGCGGACATACTCCTCGATGGGAGTGCGCTTGCCGTAGCCGTTTTCGGTGACGGAGAGGAGAGTGCCGCCGGCTCTTGCACGGGCTGCGCCTACAACATAGTCACCCTCACGGAGCTTTATGCCGCGGACACCCACAGCGTCGCGTCCCATGGGACGGATATCGGTCTCTGCAAAGCAGATGGCATAGCCTTCGTGGGTGCAGATGAGGATATTCTGCTCTCCGTCGGTCTGGCGGACGGAGATAAGCTCATCGCCCTCATCCAGCTTCAGGGCGCGGATGCCGCTGGAGCGGATATTTTTCAGAGCGGACTGATAAATGCGCTTTACAGTGCCGTTTCTTGTTACGAAAACAAGGAAGCTGTCCTCCTCGAAGCCTCTGGAGTGGAGCATTGCGTTTACTCTCTCTCCCGGGTCGAGGGGAAGTATATTGACAATATTGGTGCCGCGGGCATTTCTGCCTGCCTCGGGAATGGTGTAGCCCTTCTTCACATAAACGCGTCCGGTGTTGGTAAAGAAGAGGATATTATCGTGGGTGGAAGCGGTGAAGACGGTCTCCACATAGTCCTCGTCCTTGGTGGCCATTGCACGGATGCCCTTGCCGCCGCGGCGCTGTGCGCTGTACTCGCTGACGGGCAGGCGCTTGATATAACCGCCGTGGGTAAGGGTGAAGGCACAGGTCTCCTCCTCGATGAGGTCTTCGATGTCTATCTCGTCCTCAATCTCCTGAATTTCGGTGCGGCGCTCATCGCCGTATTTATCACGGATGGCGATAAGCTCTTCCTTCAGCACGCCCTTGAGCATCTCTTCATTGCTCAGAAGCTCAAGATAATAGGAGATTTTCTTCTGGAGCTCGTCAAACTCATTCTGCAGCTTCTCAATATCAAGACCCTGCAGAGCCTTCAGACGCATATCCAGAATGGCCTGAGCCTGAACATCGTCCAGACCGAAGCGCTCCATAAGAGCCTCTTTTGCATCGTCATAGCGGGAGCGGATAATGCGGATAACCTCGTCAATATTATCCTGAGCGATGAGCAGACCCTGCAGCAGATGGGCGCGCTCGCGTGCCTTGCGCAGGTCAAACTCGGTGCGGCGGCGGATAACTTCCTTCTGGTGAGAGAGATATTCATCCAAAATGCCCCGAAGAGAGAGTATTTTGGGCTGCTTCTGGTCATCCACAAGAGCCAGCATAATGATGGAAATATTGGACTGCATTGCGGTCTGCTTGAAAAGGGTGTTCAGCACAACCTGGGGGTTTGCGTCCTTTTTCAGCTCGATAACAACGCGCATACCGTGGCGGTCGGATTCTTCGCGAAGGTCGGAAATGCCCTCTATGCGCTTGTCCTTAACCTGCTCGGCGATATTTTTGATAAGCTGACGCTTATTCACCTGATAAGGCAGCTCATTGACGATGATGCGGATACGTCCGTTGCCAAATTCCTCAAACTCGGTTCTTGCCCGGACAACAACCTTGCCTCTGCCGGTGGCATAGGCTGCGCGGATGCCGCTGCGACCCATAATGATGCCGCGGGTGGGGAAATCGGGTCCCTTGATATGCTCCATCAGGTCGGTAAGACCTGCTTCGGGATTATCCAGAACGCAGATGCAGGCATCAATAACCTCGGTAAGATTATGGGGAGGAATATTGGTTGCCATACCGACAGCGATACCGCTGGAGCCATTCACCAAAAGATTGGGGAAGCGGGAGGGCAGAACGCGGGGCTCCTTGCGGCTCTCGTCAAAGTTGGGATCCCAGTCAACGGTGTCCTTGTCAATATCCCGGAGCATCTCACCGCTTATTTTGGACATACGTGCCTCGGTGTATCGGTAAGCGGCGGCGGGGTTTCCGTCAACGTCACCGAAGTTACCCTGACCGTCAACAAGCATATAGCGCAGGGAGAAGTCCTGAGCCATACGAACCATTGCGTCATAAACGCTGGCGTCGCCGTGGGGGTGGTACTTTGCAAGAACGTCACCCACGCAGGCGGCGGATTTTTTTGCCTTTTTATCGGGAGTGAGTCCGCTCTCGTGCATGCTGTAGAGTATGCGGCGGTGAACGGGCTTAAGGCCGTCGCGTACATCGGGGAGAGCGCGGCCTACGATAACGCTCATGGCGTATTCAATATAGGATTTTTCCATCTCCTCAACCAGATTGGATTCGGTTATCACCTGATTGGGAAAAAGAATATCCTCGGGCTTATAGGATCTGTTATGTGCCATTTTGCGTCACCTCCTCAGAAGTCAAGATTTTCTGCGTAGCGGGCGTTTTTCTCAATCCATTCCTTACGGGGCTCAACCTCTTCGCCCATGAGAACGGTGAAAATCTGGTCCGCCATAATGGCATCATCAAGAGTAATACGGCGCAGAGTGCGGCGCTCGGGATCCATAGTGGTTTCCCAAAGCTCTTCCTTGTTCATTTCACCAAGACCTTTATAGCGCTGGATGTCAATCTTGGAGTTGGGTCTGGCCTCTCTCATCTGAGAGGAAATCTCGTCGCGCTGCTCATCGGAATAAGCAACGCGGGTTTCCTTGCCCTGAGTAAGCTTATAAAGAGGAGGAACAGCGGAATATACATAGCCGTTTTCGATAAGAGGACGCATATAGCGGAAGAAGAAGGTAAGGAGCAGAGTGCGGATATGGGCGCCGTCAACGTCAGCATCGCTCATGATGATGATTTTATGATAACGGAGCTTTTCAAGGCTGAACTCATCTCCTATACCTGCGCCCAGAGCAAGGATAAGGGGAGTCAGCTTTTCATTGCTGTAAACCTTGTCCATGCGTGCCTTCTCAACGTTGAGCATCTTGCCCCACATTGCCAGAATTGCCTGGAAGCGGGAGTCGCGGCCGCCGATGGCGGAGCCTGCGGCGGAGTCACCCTCAACGATGTAAATTTCGCAAAGGCTGGGGTCGCGCTCATTGCAGTCCTGAAGCTTATCGGGCATCTGTCCGGACTCAAGACCTGTCTTGCGGCGGACATTCTCGCGGGCCTTTCTTGCGGCCTCGCGGGCGCGGGATGCCATAAGAGCCTTTTCTATTATTGCCTTGCCAACGGCGGGGTTTTCCTCAAGGAATTCCTCAAGCTTTTCGCCCACAACCGCGTTTACAAGAGTTCTAATCTCGCTGTTGCCCAGCTTTGCCTTGGTCTGGCCTTCAAACTGAGCCTCGGTGAGCTTGACGGAGATAACGCAGGTGATGCCTTCGCGGCAGTCCTCGCCGGAAATTTTGTCCTCATCCTTCAAAAGCTTCATTCTCTTGCCGTAGTTATTGAGAACATTGGTGAGAGCGCGCTTGAAACCTTCTTCGTGCATACCGCCCTCGGGAGTGCGGACATTATTGGCGAAAGAAACTATGTTTTCGTTGTAGCCGTCATTATACTGCAGAGCAAGCTCGGCCATGGAGTCATCTCTGCTGCCTGACATATAGACTATCTTTTCGTGGACGGGAGTCTTATTTTTGTTGAGGTAGCTTACATACTCGCGGATACCGCCCTCGTAGCACATATTTTCGCTGCGCAGGGTTTCCGCTCCGCCTTCTGCCTCGTCTCTCTCGTCGCTGATGCTTATTTTAAGACCTGCGTTGAGGAAAGCCTGCTGCTGCATACGGGTGCGGAGAGTATCATAGCTGTAGACGGTGTCCTCGAACATCTCGGGATCGGGCTTGAAGCGGACAGTGGTGCCTGTGCGCTCGGTGGAGCCTATGATGGTCATATCCTGAGTCTTGTGTCCGCGGCTGAACTTCATCTGATAGATGTTGCCGTTTTTATGAACCTCAACCTCCAGCCACTGGGAGAGAGCGTTAACAACGCTGGCGCCAACGCCGTGGAGACCGCCGGAGACCTTGTAACCGCCGCCGCCGAACTTGCCGCCTGCGTGGAGGACGGTGTAAACAACCTCAAGAGCGGGCTTTCCGGTCTGCTCCTGAATGTCAACGGGGATTCCGCGTCCGTCGTCTGTTACCTTAATAACATTGTCGTGCTCGATGGTAACTGTGATATGGCGGCAGTAACCAGCAAGAGCCTCGTCAATGGCGTTATCCACTATTTCGTATACAAGATGGTGGAGACCGCTGGAGGAGGTGGAGCCGATATACATACCGGGACGCTTGCGGACAGCTTCAAGTCCTTCAAGAACCTGAATTTGGCTGGCGTCATAATCATTTACTATCTTCTCGGTAATGTCAGACATTTTCTTATCTTCCTTCCGTTTTTTTGCGTGGTAATCATATTAAAGTCTTCCCCTCAAGGGGAAGGTGTCTCCGCAGGAAACAGATTAGGTGTTTGTCTCCGACGGCCATATTCTTTTCGTGTGGACGAAAAGAATATGGAAAGAAAAGTCCACCAAAGAGGGATTGAGAACCCTCTTTGGATTCTCCCAAAGTGCAGAAAATGGAAATACATTGTGCCACATAACAAGCGCCTAAACCTTAGAGTGCACACCTCGTTTTCCGCTCGGGACGCTGCTTCCTCGAGGCACCTGTTCGGTGCCACCGGGATTTTACCTCGTTCTGCTCGTAGGGGTCGGACACCCGGCTGACCCTATAAAACTTCCATGCGTATATAATATCGGAAACCGTAGGTCGTGGGCTTGCTCCCGCCCCTCTCTCACTCAAGACCCTTCTGTTCGCTGCGGCGGAGGAGGGTTGAAGAGTTGAGCTGGCTGAGATAAACCTTCTGGGAATTTTCGTAGGAGCAGACAACGAAGCTTTTGGGAAGCTCCTCGCCGCTGGCATTTATCACCCTTCCCTCTTTTTCGCAGCGGGAAAGGTATTTTCTCGTCAATATGGACTGGGAGGTATTATCAAGGTCAAAAATCGCAACAATGTCGCTTTTTTTAACCACAAAATCGTTTCCTATGTGCAGATACATAATTATTCCTTTTTATAGCCAGAGTGATATAATCCAAACCCGCTCCGCGAGGTGGATTTTAGCGCCAGACTTCATTTCATTCTTTGGTGGGCGACAGCCCACTTGCATCATTCAATTTTGCCTGACACAAAAATCCGCTCCCGGGGAGTCTATGATTTTTGAGCGCATGTGCCGTAGGGGCGATTCACGAATCGCCCGCTTTCATACAAACGCAATATTGCCGACGGATATGCCCTCAAAAACGTGTTCAGATTACATCGCTCAGGCTAATCAGACAAGTCTGCCGTTTTCAATCATAATCACCTTGCCGCCGGTACGCTTTGAAATTTCCTCGTCCTCGCAGCAGGTGATAAGGGTCTGTCCTCCGCCAATGCGGTTGAGGACAAACTCCTGCCTTTTTGAATCAAGCTCGCTCAAAACATCGTCAAGGAGCAGCACGGGAGGCTCTCCAGTCTCCGCAAGGAAAATTTCCCGCTCTGCCATTTTTATGCTCAGGGCTGCGGTACGAGTCTGACCCTGAGAGGCGAAGGAACGGGCTGCCCGTCCGTTGATGCTTATCTCCAGCTCGTCCTTATGTGCGCCTGTGAGGCAGCTTCCTGCGGCAAGCTCTGCAGCGCGGTGGCTGCGCTGATGCTCCATAATTTCTCCAAAAATCTGCTCAACAGATGCGGTAGGGTCTGTTACGGTGCTGACGGTGGAATATTTTATTTCCAGCTCCTCTCCCCTGCCTGAAAACTCACTGTGGATAGGAAAAGCGGTTTCCGCAAGACGGCGCGCAAAGGAGGCGCGGTAGCGAATCATTCTTGCGCTGACAAGGGCAAGAGCCTCGGAAAAATCATCAAGAGTGTCCAGCATGGAGGGATTATCTCTGTAGTCCCTCAAAATTCTGCTCTTATTATCATAGAGCTTATTGAAGTCGGCTATCAGCTTTGCATAGCCGGGGCGCAGCTGGCTGATAGCCATGTCCATAAGACGGCGGCGGGCAGCCGCTCCTTCCTTTATAAGGTTAAGGTCATCGGGACAGAAAAGCACAGCCTTCAAGGTCTCACCAAGCTCGGAGGAGCTTTTTTTTACTCCGTTGAGCCTGATTTCCTTTTTCTGCCCTCTTTTGAGATTAATTTCAAGCTTCTGGGCTCTTTCCGCGGCAAAAATTTCTGCCTTAATTTCTGCGGAGAGGGAATCAAAGCCTATCATTTCCCTGTCAAAACGGGTGCGGAAGCTGCGGCCGCCGGTGAGCATATAAACTGCCTCCAGCATATTGGTCTTTCCCTGGGCATTATTTCCGCAGATAAGATTTATTCCCCGGTCGAAACTCAGAGAGACCTCCGAATAATTTCTGAAATCCCTCAGATAAAGAGAATCAACTCTCATTTTCAGTTGCCGCTTACGAGATACTCATCGTCGGCAATGCGTACTATGTCACCGGGACGGAGCTTCTTTCCGCGCATGGTGCATACCTCGCCGTTTACAAGAACATGACCCTCTGTGATGAGAAGCTTACCTTCTCCGCCTGTGCCAACAGCCCCTGCAAACTTCAAAAAAGCATCAAGCTTTATAAATTCGGTTTTTATGGTGATATCTTCCATTTTTATATTCCTTTCAAAGAAAGAGCTATGTAATTATTCAGCCTTAAGTCTTACGGGCAGAACCATATAAAGGAACTTATCGCTCTCGTCAGCGGGAGTGATGACACAAGGGGAAGATCCGGTGTTCAGGCAGACATTGATTTCCTCGGCGGGAGCTGCCTTGAGAGCATCGAGAATATAGCGGTTATTGAATCCGATTTCAATACCCTTGCCGTCGCCCTCGAAGAGGCAGATATCCTCAGCCTTACCGAGAGAGGTGGAGCAGGTGATGCGGACCTCGCCCTCACCGAAAGTGCAACGGAGAGGATTCTTGATTTTGTCATCGATAATGAGACTTACGCGCTCAACTGTGCGCTGGAGCATATAGCGGTCTGCGCGAACCTTAACATTGAAGGCAGAGGGAACGGTCTTTTTATAGTTGAGGAAGTCTCCCTCAAGACGGCGGGAAATAATAACGGTTTTTCCTATGGTGAAGGATATATGCTTGTCACCCAAAGCAATGGTAACATCCTCGTCATTATCGCCGCAAAGCTTCTCAAGGTCGCTGAGAGCGCTGCCGGGAACGATGAAGGAATAGTTTTCCATCTCTTTGTCTATTTTTTCTCTTCTGAGAGCAAGGCGATAACCGTCAACTGCAACCAGAGTAAGGCTGCCTTCTGCAATATCAAACATCTCGCCGGTATAGACAGGACGGGCTTCGTTATCGCTTACAGCAAAAATGGTCTGGCGGATCATCTCGCCGAGAATATTCTGGGGAAGAGAAATTCCTCTGTGCTTATCAATGGAGGGGAGCTCGGGATAATCATTAAAATCGATGCCGATAATCTTGAAATCGGAATTTTCGCAGGAAATGGATACATTCAGACCCTCGGTCTTGATACTTACAATTCCTTCAGGCAGAGAGCGGACTATATCGGCAAAAATCTTTGCACTGATGACGATGGAGCCGGGCTGGCTTACTTCGGCATCTACGGTGGTGTAAATTCCCTTTTTAAGGTCATATCCGGTGAGCTTGACTCCTGCAGGACCTGCCTCAACCAAAATTCCTTCAAGAGCGGGGATGGGGCTCTTTGAAGATGCGGCGCGGGATACTATGTTTACGGCGCTCTGGAGAACGCTTTTTACGCAGGTAAATTTCATTTTAATTTCCTCCCAAATTAAAAAATGTTTTCTTATAAGAAAGAAATAAGTTTAAAAATTAGCAGTATTAGTATTAGGTGAGTTTTTATGTTGAAAAGCCCAAAAAAGCCTTGAAAACGCTGGAAAATTTATGTGGACAAAAAAGTGGAAAATTTTTCGCTTTTAAACAGGCTTAATATGGAAAACTTTCTTTCAACATTCTTCAACAATAAGTTTAAAAGTTGTTGAAGAAACTGTGGATTATCTCTGTCTGGAGTTTATGTTGCTGGTGATATCACGGATTGTGGCGCTCATGTCGGGCTCCGTCTTTATCATACTCTCTATCTTATGGATGGAAGAAAGGATGGTAGCGTGGTTTCTGTCCTCAAAAATTGCTCCTATTTCGTTGAGAGAGAGGTTGATAAGGCTGCGTATAAGGTAGATGCTTACATGGCGGGCAATGGCGATATTTTTGTTTCTGCGCTGTCCCTTTATCTCATCGGGGCTTATGGAGAAATATCTTGCGGTCTCCTCGATGATTATATCGGGGGTGGGTACATAGCTGCCCATGCGGATAACATCCTTCATGGCTCTGTTTACGGTCTCAATATCGATCTCTCCGTGGATTATCTCGCGGAAAGCGGTGAGACGCTTTACAACGCCTTCTATCTGGCGAATGTTGCTCTTAACGCTGTCGGCAATATACTGAACAACATTATCGTTAAGCTGCATGCCAAGCTGTCCTGCCTTGTTGCGGATAATGGCCATGCGGGTCTCCACATCGGGGGGCTGAACATCAACAAGTAATCCGCCTTCAAAGCGGGTGCGCAGACGGTCGTCCAGCTTCATCATATCCATGGGAGGACGGTCGGAGGTGATTACTATCTGGTGTCCTGCCTCGTAGATATTGTTGAAGGTATGGAAGAATTCTTCCTGAGTTGCTTCCTTGCCTGAAATGAACTGGATATCGTCCACCAGGAAGAGATCCACATTTCTGTATTTCTGGCGGAACTCCTCGGCAGAGCCCTCTTTTATGGAGCGGACCATCTCGTTGGTGAAATCGTCGCCCTTAACATAGGCAATCTTGGCACCGGGGTCATTTTCATGGATGGCGGAGCCTATTGCCAAAAGAAGGTGGGTCTTTCCGAGACCGGAGTTACCGTATATGAAAAGGGGGTTGTAGGTTTTGCTGCCGGGATTTCTTGTTGCGCCGAGAGCGGCTGCGTGAGCATGCTGGTTGCTCTTGCCAACGATGAAGTTATCGAAAGTGTAGCCGTCCATTTCCGGAAGGGTGTTCCGGTCTTTGACCTCGCTGCGGTATTCGTTTATCTCGTCGCCCGCAAGTATGACAAGCTCAAAGTCGCAGGAGAAAAGGTCGCTGAGGGCGGCGCGGATGCTGTCGCCGAAGCGCTGGGAAATTATTCCCTTTTTGAAATTTGAGGTGGTATGGATAATGAATTTTCCGTCCTCCAGGTCAATGGGTGTGCAGTCGGAAAACCAGGCGTTTATTGCTGTGCTTGTGAGCTGACCGGAGAGTATCTGCATTATTCCGGCCCATATATCGTTGATGGAATTCATATCATCAATCCCCTTAAAAATGTTGAAAAGTCGCCTTTTGAGCGAACTCCATTAGCCTAAATTCTAGCACAAATTGTGAAAAAAAGCAAGATATTATATTATAAATAAAGTATATGTTGATTATGTTTTGAATTATAACCTGAAATGGATGGGGGATAAACATTTGCACCAAGCTGAATGGCAGCTCGTACTGTTTTTGCAACGCGGGCGGACACATCGGTCCGCCCCTACGGTATGTTCTCCCATAGGGCGTGCCTTAAAAGCCTCCCTTGTAGGGGCGTTAAAAAAATGTGCCGGGGGCACATTTTTAGCCACCGACCGCAGCGGCTATGCCGCGAGGAGGGAAGTTGTTGGACGCAAAAAGAATATGGCCGTCGGAGACAAATATAACCTCGGCGCCACCGGGATTTCGCCTCGTTCTTATCGGGTCGTCGGGGACGCCGACCCCTACGAAATTGGTTGAAAAACCTTGTAGGGGCCGGACACCCGGCCGGCCCGCTTGCGCCGCACAAAGCCTCCCTTGTGTAAAGGGAGGTGGCACGGCGAAGCCGTGACGGAGGGATTGAAAAAGACAATCCCCCAGTCACGCATTGCGCGTGACAGCCCCCTTTACAAGGGGGCCATAAACCGCACCGCGCCGGTGCAAAAAAAACATCAAGCTCTCCCGTCGGGAGAGCTTGATGTTTTTCTTATCAATAGATATTGCCGAGGTCGTAAATTTCAACATCCACATTGAAGGTTTTACCATCGCGGAAAATAGTGAATGTCAGCATATCACCCACCTGATGCTCATCGCGGATAACAAGAACATCATCTGTTGTGAGAACCTTGATGCCGTTGATATGGGTAAGCACATCTCCGGGGAGGATTCCCTTTGCCTTGGCATCGCTTCCTTCGCTGACTTCGGTTATATAAAGACCTTCGGGAAGACCGTACTGCTCCATCGCCTCGGCGGGGACGCTGCCGCAGGTTATGCCTATACCGGGTCTGCCGGTGACCTTGCCCTTTGCGATAAGCTGGTCGCAGACTTTTTTAACGGTGGTGCTGGGAATGGCGAAGCCTATACCCTCGATGGTTACGCCGTAGTCATTGCTCATCTTCATATTGGTGATGCCGATAATCTGGCCGTACATGTTATAGAGAGGTCCGCCGCTGTTGCCTTCATTTATGGCAGCATTGGTCTGAATCAGGGGCATTTTGGTGCCGGAATAATCCACATGGCGGTCAATGGCGGAAATAATTCCGTTTGTAAGGGTATGGGAGAACTCGCTGCCCAGAGGATTGCCGATAGCCGCAACAGACTCGCCCACCTTCAGCTCATCGCTGTTGCCAAAGGAGGCGGGTATAAGACCCTTTGAGTTTATCTTCAAAACAGCAAGATCGGTCTGACTGTCCTCGCCCACCAGAAGAGCGGGGCATTCCTTGCCGTTCCAGAGAATAACGGTGCAGCGGTCAGCCTCGGATATAACATGGGCATTGGTTACAATATAACCGTCGGTGCTGAGAATGATGCCGCTTCCCCAGCCGTAACCCATCTTGCCGTTATACTCGGCCATAACACCCACAACGGAGGGAGCGCAGCGGTCATAGAGAGTGTCCAGAGTCAGCTTTTCGGCCTCATCCTTGGAGTAAAGATTAAGCTCAAAATCTCCCTTTGTCTCGGTTCTTTCAATGTTGCTGGGCTCTATGGTTTCCTCAGTGGTGTAATAATTGTCAAAAAAATCGCGGAAGTCTTCGGGAAGGCTGCCGTCGTCGGGATTGGAGGGGATACCGGGATTGGAGGGTATGCCTTCCTGGCCGGGAATGATAATTTCAAAGTCTCCGTCAAAATCGGGCAGCATATTTTCAAAACCGGGGATAAGACCGTTGAAAATATCGGGCAGGTTTTCAATATTATTTTCTATCTTATCCTCTATCATATCCTCAAGAACTTCGTCGTCCACATAGATGCCATGGATGGAAAGGATAAAATCTTCCAGATTGTCTATGCCGTCTGCGAAAATAAAGACAGTTCCCGCTATAAGTATAATTACCAGAATGATTATCAGCGTCACTTTCAGACCCGTGCGCTTGCGGCGGGGCTTTTTGGGAGGCTTAGGTGGATTTACCGCAACCGGAGCGGTTTTGGGAGAGTTGGGCGGGGCGTACCAGCCGGAGGGGCTTTCCTGGTCATACCAATTGTTTCTGTTTTCGTCCATAAAATGAAATCTCCTTGAAAAACAGGATTTATTTTTTAAGAGTGAGAGAAAATACGAATTCGGTAACTCCGTCGCGGCTTGTGACGGCTATATCTTCTCCGTGGCTGCCTATAATGGTTTTAACTATATAAAGACCAAGACCAACTCCGTCTTTATCTATGCCTCGGGAGCGGTCGGACTTATGGAAGCGCTCGAAAATAAGAGAAATATCCTCTTCAGGAATAGTCTCCCCTGTATTTTTGACGGAAACATAGGCTTTTCCGCTTTGCTTGAAAACGCTGAGAGAGAGCTCGCCGCCCTCGGGAGAAAACTTCAGGGCATTTTCCAGCAGATTATATATGACCTGATTTATGGAATCCCTGTCGCCGCAAACCGCCATTCCGTCGTCGGGAATCTCCACCTTAACATCCATCTTTTTGTCGTTTATCCTCTTTTCAAAAACAAAAAGAGTTTCCACAAGCAGCGAGCAGATGTCAAAGCTGTTTTTTCTTATCTCCTCCACACTTTGACTCTGCATGCGGCTGAGCTCAAGCAGGCGGCGTACAAGGCGGTTGAGCCGCTTTGTTTCGCTTGATATGGTTTCAAGATACTGGCGCTGGTTTTCGGGAGGAATTGTGCCGTCCAGTATTCCGTCGGCAAAGCCTGAAATGCTGGTCATGGGAGTTCTCAGCTCGTGGGATATGTTGGAGATAAAGTCGCTGCGGCGCTTATCCGCCTGCTCAAGACTTTCCGCCATCTGATTGAATGAGGCGGCGAGGGCGCCTATTTCGTCGGGTCTGTCGGCGCCGGAGACGCGGACGGAGAAATCTCCGTGAGCAAAGCGGCGGGAGGCTCGGGCAATTTCGTTAACGGGCTTGGATTGGCTGCGTGCGGAGACAAAGCTGATAACAAGGGTTATAGCCATTATTATGAGAGTGGATACGAAGAATATCCTGTAAAGAGTATTCCAAACGTTTATAAGGGAAGAAGCTTCGTCAGCGGCAAAAACATAGGCAAGAACCGTACCGTCGGGACTGAAGACAGGCAAGGCGGCCACATAATGAGGTACGGAATAAATATTTCCAAGAGTGTCCAGAGAGGTGTAGCGTCCGTTTTCATAGAGAAGGAGCATAACATTCGGATCCATGCTTTTTCCCAGATGGGGACAGCGGAACTCCTCGTCGGAGCAGCTCGTAATAATTCCCTTGGAGTCGCTGATAAGATAATGGGCAGAAGAGGTTTCGCTCAGGGTGGAGAGAACCATACGGAAGCTCAGATCGTCCAGCCTGCCTGATCGGGAGTAGGCAGAGGCGAGAAGGGAAATTTCCTCAACATTGGCCTCCAGATTTTCCTGCCGCTCCGATTGCATATAGGCTCTGCCGATACCGAGAAAGGAAGCGCCGAAAACAATAAAGCTCAAAAGAAGCAAAAGAGCAGCCATTATGAAGTTTTTGAAAAAATAACTGTGCATAAACTATTCCTTCTGCCCGACTTGCAAAAACGAAAATTCCACAAAATAATTATACTCAAAAAATGCCGATAATTCAACAAAAATGAAACTCCGGAACAGCCTTTGGTGCTCCGGAGTTAAAATCAGACAACCTCAAACTTATAGCCAACGCCCCAGACTGTTTTCAGGGACCATTTTTCGCTTACGCCCTCAAGCTTTTCTCTCAGGCGCTTGATGTGTACGTCCACGGTGCGGCTGTCGCCGAAATAGTCAAAGCCCCAGACCTCGTCAAGAAGCTGGTTTCTTGTGAACACGCGGTTGGGAGAGGAGGCCAGATGGAAAAGCAGCTCCAGCTCCTTGGGAGGAGTGTCCACTCGGCGCTCATCAACTATAAGCTCATAGGAATCCAGATTAACGGTGAGGCGGTCAAATTCCAGCTTTTTACCCTTAGGCTGCTCGGCATCCCCGTCATCGCTGCGGCGCATGACCGCATGGATGCGGGCGATAAGCTCCTTAACATCAAAGGGTTTCGTTACATAGTCATCGGCGCCCATCTCAAGTCCGCTTATTTTGTCGATGCTTTCGCCCTTTGCGGTGAGCATTATGACGGGTGTTTTTGAGCTTTTGCGTATTTCGCGGAGTATGCTCCAGCCGTCCATAACGGGAAGCATAATATCAAGCAGCACTATATCGGGAGCAAAGGAACGGAACATCTCAATACCCTCGCCGCCGTCGGCAGCGCGGTAAACGGCAAAGCCGTCCTTTTCAAGATAAAGGCGAAGAAGCTCGGCGATATTGCCGTCATCTTCTATAACAAGAGCTTTTTTGTTCATAAACTCACCTCTTCATAAAAAACATCTTTCTGCAATTAGATTATAATATAAGTTTGCCCCAATGGTTAACAAAATGTAAAAAAATATGCACCGCAGGGCAAAGCCTCCCTTGCAAAGGGAGGTGGATTTTGCCGTAGGGGCGGACCGATGTGTCCGCCCATGTCGCTGCGTATTTCATTTATGCCTCCGGCGGGTAACTTTCCGTATCGACGGAAAGTCACCAAAGGGCGACCGGGGGCTGCGGCCCCCTGGCCCCCAAGGGGATTTCAAGAACACTCCGCTTTTATTGGAGCGCGCCGTCAAGCGGCGATGGTCCGGCGGCTGGCTTCGCAACGCCGCCTGCTGCGGAGGAAAATTTTTGAGACGTTTACCGAGTGGAACGCATCATTCGTAGCACCGCGATGACCTCAGCGCGCCGCCAAACATAACGAGGTACAATCCCCGTGGCGCCGAACAGGCGCCTCGAGGCAGCAGCGGCCAAGCGGAAATCGAGGCATGCACACTAAGGTTTAGGTTCCCATTATGTGGCACAATGTCTTTACTGCCTCCGCATTTGGGGTGTTTCCAAAGAGGGGCTTTCTGCGCCCCTCTTTGGCCTGTTTTTCTTTCCATATTCTTTTTGCTGGCACAAAAAGAATATGGCCGTCGGAGACATATAAAGGCGCAAAAGTATGAGGGATTGATGTTTCGGGTCGTCGGGGGCGCCGACCCCTACGAAATTGGTTGAAAAACCTTGTAGGGGCCGGACACCCGGCCGGCCCGCCGCCGTTTCCGCACCCATCGTAGGGCGCGCCTTTAAAGCCTCCCTTGTCGGGGTGTTGGTTTAAGGCCCCCTTGTAAAGGGGGCTGTCACGCGTAATGCGTGACTGGGGGATTGTCTTTTCAATCCCTCCGCCCCTTCGGGACACCTCCCTTTGCAAGGGAGGCTTTGTCCACACCCCGCCTTTAAAGCTGAATCAGCCTGCGCCGCAAAAGCAAAACCGCCGCATTAAATAACGGCGGTTTTTTATCCTCAATCTTCCCGTGAGGGACGGTTTTTCTGGAAATCGGCCTCAACCTTCTGCCCCAGCTGCTTGGCAAACTGCTTCACCTCGTTGCGGGCGAGAGCACCGAAGCCGGAATAAATTAAGCCCTGGAAGGAGCGATATCTGACGGTATTGATAAATCTTACCTTGGTTTCGCAGGGACCCACGGGGGTGAGCTCTATGCGCCAATCGGAATAAAACAGCCAGGTTTTCATCTGGAAGGAGAAAACCTCATTCTGCTTCACCTCAAGGGCGCGGGTGAACACGGTGCCGCGCTCGGGCTCATAATTTTCATACTGCTCCTCGTTGAGGGGGTCAACGGTTTTTCCCTCGCTGCCCACGCCGATGCCGCGCCAGACAAGCTCAACGGGATAATGGTAAAAGGCGGTGCGCTTCACGGTTGTTTTCATAAGATAATATCTCCTTTTCAGCCGCGCTTGGCCATCTGGATAAAATAATTGCAGCGGCGCTCTCTGTCCATAGTGGTGGTGAACATATGACCGGGGTATACCTCGTAATCATCGGGCAGATCCGCAAGACGGCGGAGAGAAGCGAGCATCTGCTCGGTGCTGCTGGAGGCGAAGTCGGTGCGTCCGCAGCTGTCGCGGAAGAGGGTATCGCCGGTGAAGAGAACCTTTTCCTCCTCCCCCTCCTGAGTGCACATCAGTGTGACGGAGCCGGGGGTATGACCCGGGGTCTCGATAACGGCAAAATAGATATCTGCAACGGAGACGATATCGCCTTCTTTATAGAACTTAGTGCCTTCGGGAGCGGTGTAAACATCGCCCCAGCTTCCGATGGGGACGCCGCAGTCCTTCTGAGAGATATAAAGGGGGGCGCCGGTCTCCTCCATGAGCTCTTCAACAGCGCCCACATGGTCAAAATGGGCATGGGTCAGGAGTATGCAGTCGCAGACAAGGCGGTTGCTCTCCAGATAGTCAAGGATAATAACGGCATCGGCGCCGGGGTCGATAACGGCGCAGTGCAGGCTCTTTTCGTCGGAAACGATGTAGCAGTTAGTCTCGATGGGACCCACTTCCAGAGTTTTGATAAGCATAGATAAATCTCCTTTCAGATGCCGTATTTGCCCGCGGTGTCAAACAAAATTGTTACGGGGCCGTCATTTACGGATTCAACTTTCATTTCGGCGCCGAATATACCGGTCTCAACCTTGAAGCCTCTTTCGCGGCAGAGCTCAATGACCATTTCATAGAGGGGGATGGCCTTTTCGGGTCTTGCAGCCTCGGTGAAGCCGGGGCGGCGGGAGCGGCAGTCGGCGAAGAGGGTGAACTGGCTGATTATCAGAATCTCCGCACCTGCGTCGGTGGGGTTCACATTCATTTTTCCTGCCTCGTCTTCAAAAATGCGAAGACCGCAGATTTTATCGGCAATTTTCTTTGCTTCCGCCTCGGTATCGTCCACGTGGACACCCAGAAGAACAAGAAAACCCTTTCCTATTGCGCCGTTGACTTTTCCGTCAATGGTGACGGAGGCGGAGTCAACGCGGGTGAGAACAGCACGCATAATTTTAAGAATCCTTTCAGTTGTTGCTTCTTGTAACGCCCGTGACGCTTCTTACGGCGCTCAGGCGGTTGATTATCGCTTTCAGCTCCGTGAGGTCTCTTACCTCCACGGTCAGGTTGGCGCTGGCCATACCGTCGCCCAGATCGCGGGCATTGAGGGAGCGCACCTTGGCATTGAGGGAGTTGAGAGCGGTGGCAAGGTCCATAAGGAGACCGCTGCGGTCGTGGGCGGCAATCTGAAGGCTGGTAATATAGCTTTCGGAAATATCATCTGCCCAGCTTACATCTATCCAGCGTCCTATCTCGGAATTGGGGTTAAGACGGTCGGAAATATGGTTTTTGCAGTCGCTGCGGTGGATGCTGACGCCGTAGCCTCTGGTGATGAAGCCCACGATATCGTCCCCGGGGACGGGGGTGCAGCAGCGTGCAAACTTCACGAGGCAGTTATCAATACCTGCCACGATGATGCCCTGAATGGCCTTTTGGGGTTTGGAATTTTTATTGCGTCGCTCCGCAGCATCGTTGAGCTTATCGATGGCGGACTTGCTTTCGCTGGCTTTCTGGGCTCTTATATAGTCGTCGCGTATGCGGTTGACGGTCTTGGTGGCGGTAACGCCGCCGTAGCCTATGGCAGCATAGAGATCCTCGATGGAGGCAAAGGAGAGCTTTTTCAGAAGGGGAGCAACCACATCCGCTTCATTGACCTCGGCGAGGGTGATGCCGTTGCGGCGCATTTCCGCGTCGAACATTTCCTTTCCGCGGACAATATTCTCTTCCCTGCGCTCTTTCTTGAACCACTGCTTTATCTTGGTGCGGGCAGAGCCGGAGCGGGCGATGTTCAGCCAGTCGCGGCTGGGTCCGGAGGAAGCCTTGGAGGTGAGGATTTCAACAATATCGCCGTTCTGGAGCTTGTGGTCAAAGGGGACGATTCGTCCGTTGACCTTGGCACCCACCATGCGGTTGCCTACGGCGGAATGGATGTTATAGGCAAAATCTATGGGAGTTGCCTTGGCGGGAAGGTTGATAACGTCGCCTTTCGGTGAGAAAACGAAAACCTCGTCGGCGAACATATCGATCTGCAGCTCGGTGAAAAAGTCGCTGGCTTCACTGGATTGCTGGTTTTCCAGAAGGCGGCGCACCCATGCAAACTTCTCCTCGTCGCCCTCCTTGACTCCGCTGTTGCCGGATTTATACTTCCAGTGGGCGGCAACGCCGTATTCCGCGGCGCGATGCATATCCCAGGTGCGTATCTGCACCTCGAAGGGGATGCCCTCGTTGCCTATAACGGTGGTGTGGACGCTCTGGTAGCCGTTGGGCTTGGGGGTGGAAACATAGTCCTTGAAGCGTCCGGGGATGGGCTTGAACATATCGTGGATCTGACCGAGGACGTTATAGCATTCGCCCAGATCGTTGACGATGACGCGAAGGGCGCAAAGGTCGAAAATCTCCTTGAGCTCCAGCTTCTGGGTATACATCTTTCGATAGATGCTGTGGACATGCTTGAGGCGGTAGTTGATGCTGCTCTCGATGCCCCATTCCCGCAGTCGGGCGGTGATTTTGTCGCACATGTCCTGCATGAATTTTTCCAGCACGGGGCGGCGGTTATCAATGGTGGCCATAATGGCCTTGTAGGCGGCGGGGTCAAGATAGAGGAGAGAAAGGTCCTCAAGCTCCCACTTAACCGCCTGCATGCCCAGTCTGTGGGCTATGGGAGCATAAATCTGCATGGTCTCCATGGACTTGCTCTTCTGCTTTTCGGGAGACTGGTATTCCATGGTGCGCATGTTGTGGAGACGGTCGGCCAGCTTGATAAGGATAACGCGGATGTCGCGGCTCATGGCCATCAGCATCTTGCGCATATTCTCCATCTGCTCGTCTTCCTTGTTGGAGAAATTGACTCGCGTCAGCTTGGTGACGCCGTCAACTATCTCCGCAACTCCCCTGCCGAAAAGGCGGGAGACCTCCTCGCAGGAAACGGAGGTGTCCTCAACAACATCGTGGAGGAGCGCGGAAACGATGGAGTCCTCATCAAGACCCATATCCACCACGATGATGGCGGCGGCGATAGGGTGAGTGATGTAAGGAGAGCCATCCTTGCGCTTCTGACCCACATGGCTGCCTGCCGCCAGCTCAAAGGCTGCGCGGATGCGGCCGTGGTCAACGGTCATGCCGGCCTCGTCTATTCTGTTTTTAAGCTGCTGAAAACACTGTTCAACAGCGGCGTCGAATTCATAAGGCATAGAAAGACTCCTTTTGTTTTGCCGGTTATATACAGTACTTTAAAGCCTTCCCCTCGAGGGGAAGGTGGCATTTGCGAAGCAAATGACGGATGAGGTGCTTTTATTCGGAACGGTCAAGACCGTTCCCTACACCGCAGCAAGGGCCTAACCCGTAGGGCGCGATGACCTCAGCGCGCCGCCGCCCCGAAGGGGCGGAGGGATTGCGATTATTAAAGCTGCGCGAGAATTGCGGAATCCTCAAGCTTCACCTTGCCGCAGTCGGGCAGGCAGCTTATGGATATATTCTCCCCGTCAAAGCTCAGGGAGATAAGACCAAGCTCTTCGAAAACCTTCAGGCCGATGGCAATGCGGCTGTCCCACATGGAGGGGGCGAGGCGCTCGAAGAGGGCGGTTTTGTTCATGGTAAGTCTGCTTCCCCAATGGATAATGCTGCGCCAGAGCTGACCAAGGTCATCGCGGGAGGGGGCGGCGGTTTCGGGGCAGACGGGGAATTTGCCCTCAAGAATAGAGTCCGAAAGACCGCTGTGATGGGGGCGCAGGTCGCTGAGAAGCAGCTGAACGCTGCGGCGGGAGCGGAATTCGTTTATCTGGGGGAAGAATGCGATGTCCACCCAGCTGCCCACCTGTACGCCAAGCTCGGCGGCGGTGCGGGAGAAAAAGACGCATTCGTAGCTGTGGCCGAATTTTTCCACAAGCAGACGCAGGTGGCGGCCTCCTCCGATGGGACTCATGGAGCTGAGATAGGCTCTCGTCATGCAGAGTGTGGGTCTGGCGTTGCCTGTGCCGCAGGGCTCCATAAGCTCAAGATCCTCAACGCAGTCCATGGTGAGGAGCTCGGGGGAGTCGGCGCAAAGATCGATATCGAGACTCTTTTCCCCCTGACCGGGATTTGCCAGATAGTATTGGCCTATTGCCTCGGTGAAGGCGGGGATGTTTTCGCGGGTGATGGTGAGACCTGCGGCCAGAGCGTGGCCGCCGAAGCCCTCAAGATATTCGCTGCAGGCGGAGAGAGCCTCGAAAAGGTTGAAGCCTCCGCAGCTGCGGCAGGAGCCCCTGCCCTTGTTTCCGTCAAGGCAAATCATAATGGCAGGCACGTTGTAAGCCTCCGTGAGGCGGCTTGCGGCGATTCCGATAACGCCCTGATGCCAGGTCTCGCAGGAGAGAACAATGGGTCTGTCGGGACGGGCGTCCCCAATCATATCCTGAGCCTGCTTCCATATATCCGTCTCCAGCATCTGTCTGTCACGATTGAGCTGGCAGAGGTCGGCTGCCCGTGAGGCGGCGGTGCGGGGTGAATCGGTCAAAAGCAGCTCTGCTGCCATACTTGCCTGACCCAGACGGCCGGAGGCGTTGAGTCTGGGAGCCAGGGTGAAGCCTATATTGGTGGCGGTTATGCGCTTATCGCCCAGACCCGCTTCCTCGATAAGGGCGCGGAGACCGGGACGGGGAGAGGTCATAAGCTTGCGCAGACCGTGCTTGATGATGTAGCGGTTTTCGCCCACAAGAGGCATAACGTCCGCAATGGTGCCAACGGCAACAAGGTCGGAGTAAGCTTCAAGGATGGGGGCAGGGTTGCCCTCCAGAGCGCAGAGAAGCTTGAAAGCCACTCCCACGCCTGCAAGGTCGCGGCTGGGGTAGTTGCAGTCGGGGCGCTTGGGGTCAACAACGGCGATGACGTCGGGCAGCTCCTCCCGGCATTCGTGGTGGTCGGTGACTATCATGTCTATCCCGAGGCTTGCTGCGAAAGCGGCCTCCTCAACGGTGGTAACGCCGCAGTCGACAGTGATGATGAGGCTCACGCCCTTATCGCGGAGGGATTCGATGGCGGCGGTGTTGATGCCGTAGCCCTCCTCCATGCGGTCGGGTATGTAGTATTCGCACTGCAGACCCTTTCTGCGGAGATAGTCCGTCATCATGCAGGTGGAGGTGATACCGTCCACGTCATAGTCGCCGTAAACCGCAACGGTCTCCCCAAGGGCAATGGCTCTTGTGATGCGCATAACGGCCTGAGGCATATCTGTCATCAGGAGGGGGTTGCCCAGAAGGGCATCGTCGCACTCAAGGAAGGCGCGGGCGGCCTCGCCGTCCCCCAGACCGCGGACATTCAGCACCGCGGCAAGAAGGGCGCTGTAGCCTGCCTCAAGCAGCTCCTGAGGCACATAAGTGGGCTTATATGGAATTTTCCAGTCAGTATAGCTCATACCTTGGTTTCCTTATGTTTATTATCCAGTTAGTATAACATTATTTTATATTTATATCAACACCAAGACCCGATTTTGTGGAGAAATTCCCCTTGCGGTTAAGGGAGCGCATTTTAAAGCCTCCCTTGTGTAAAGGGAGGTGCCGAACGAATGTGAGGCGGAGGGGTTGTTGTCTCCGACGGCCATATTCTTTTTGTGCCAGCAAAAAGAATATGGAAAGAAAAACAGGCCAAAGAGGGGCACAGAAAAGCCCCTCTTTGGAAACTCCCCAAGTGCGGAGACGGGAAACATATTGTGCCACATAATGGGAGCCTAAACCTTGGTGTGCTTACCTCGTATGCCGCTCGGGACGCTGCTGCATAGAGCTGCCTGTTCGGCAGCACCGGGATTTTCCCTCGTTATGCCCCCCCCATTCGTAGGGCGAGACCACTGGGCGCGCCTTAAAAGCCTCCCTTGTCGAGGCGTTAAGAAAATGTGCCGGGGGCACATTTTTAGCCTCCGACCGCAGCGGCTTTGCCGCGAGGAGGGAAGTCGTTGGGTGTGCATATTCTTTTCGGCCACACAAAAAGAATATGGCCGTCGGAGACAATCCCTCCGTCTTTTGCCTGCGGCAAAATCCACCTCCCTTTAACAAGGGAGGCTTTTTTCGGGCGGACACATCGGTCCGCCCCTACGGCAAGTTTGCGATAATACACCTCCCGTAGGGAACGGTTTTGACCGCGGCGAAAACGGGACGAGGCACCACGGGGATTTTCCCTCGTACTATTTTACGGCGCACCTTTAAAGCCTCCCTTGTGTAAAGGGAGGTGCCGAGCAAAGCGAGGCGGAGGGATTGTTCCTTGTTATGCTTGGCGGTGCGCTGAGGTCATCGCGCCCTACGAGACTTCCGTTTTCCCCCGTAGGGCGCGAGCCCGTGGCCGGCCCGCCTGCGCCTCCTCCCCCCCGAAAAGCAAAAAAGCCGCA
>JAZSRY010000069.1:0-77152 GCA_045538735.1 Oscillospiraceae bacterium | reverse complement strand
GAAAGAAAAGTCCCCCAAAGAGGGCGCGAGGAAAGCCCCCCCTTAGGAAACTCCCCAAGTGCGGAGGCAGGAAAGACATTGTGCCACATAATCAAAACCTAAACCTTAGTGTGCATCCCTCGTTTTCCGCTCGGGACGCTGCTGCTTTTTGGCGACTGTTCGTCGCCACGAAAGCTGTACCTCGTTATGTTTTTCGGCGCGGCTGAGCTCATCGCGGTGCTACGAATGGTGCGTTGCACTCGGTAAATGTCTGCAAAATTTTCCTCCGCAGCAGGCGGCGTTGCGAAGCGACAAGGGCGGACACATCGGTCCGCCCCTACAGCTTTCCACTTCCGGTAGCGCACTTAATTGCGCTGCGGTCAAAACCGTTCCCTACGGGGAATTGTCAAATCCCCCAGTCACGCATTGCGCGTGACAGCCCCCTTTACACAAGGGAGGCTTAATGGGCGGCAGTCAGCTTTGGAAGGTTTCGCGCAATATTCCCAGCTTTCTGCCTGCGCTTTCCAAAATCTCCAGAAAACGGAATCGAAGCCGGACACCCTCCTCATCATAGATTATCCGAAGCTCCTCATCGGGATAATAGACCGCAGTCTCCGCGCTTTTGGGCTCCACGCTCAGCTGGGGGAATATCACTCCCCACCAATTATGCCCCTTTCCTTCTCCAAGGATAAGGCGCAGACATCTATAGTTCCCTGCAGGGAGGGCATAGCCCTCTCCTTCACGGTAGGAAAAGCGTTCTGCTGCAAGACGAAGCTCCACCCGCTCCCCCTCAGACGCAGAAAGGGCTGCGGAGAGAATCTCCTTCTCATTCTCCGCAATAATCTTTTCCGCTTCCGCCGCACTATCCGCCGCAGCGAGAAGCGCCTCCAGCTTTGCCGCTACTGCATCCTTCACCCGCATTTTCAGAGCCTGGTCTTCCTCCTCATCGGAGGCGGCCACAACATGAAGCCTTATAACTTTTTCCGATATGGCACTCTGCTGCTCCGCCTCAAGGGCAGTCTGGCATAGGCAAAAGCAAAAAGCTATAAGCAGGCTCAGCTCCCAAATTTTTATTCTGCTTCCCATAAAAAAACACCGCCGATACTATGTAGTCACAAATAGTATCGGCGGCTTTTTGCAATTTTAATCATTTTCTTGGCTGTCGGCATAGTGGGTGCGGAGATATTCGCCCCATCGGGCATATTCCTCCTGAATGAGGTGGATTCCGTCGGTGCTTATTTCCGCAGGCATAAAGCCGCTTTCATCGGCAAAAAGCTCCACAAGGTCCACATACCAGCATTCCCGCTCCGCAGCAAGGGCGCGCAGCGCCTCGTTATAGCTGAGAACTCTCTCCATAGTGAAGGGATAGCCTCCCGCATTCTTTTTCTCGGTGATGGGGGTGAGTCCCATTATGTATATATCCGCATCGGGATGGGCGGCAGCGAGCATATCCAGCACATTGGAATAGAGGGCGATGAAATCCACCGTCTCGAAGCCTATTTCGTTTATTCCCAAAAGCAAATAAATCTTGCTGTAGCTGCCTTGAGTTATGCCGTAGGAAATCGTTGTTGCATAGGCTCTGTCTCCCCAGAAGGCCTCGTTTTTCACTCTGTCCAGATTGACAACGCTGGCGCTGGTGGCGGCGCAGTAGGTGGCGCTGTTTATTCCTCCGTAGCCCCAAAGACCGTGGATAAGGCTATTGCCTACGAAAAGGGCATCGGCGAAAAACTCATCATCCATCCTCTCCCGCTCGGCAAGCTCGGGACCTGTATACTCAGGCTCAGGCGCAGGGGTAGGAGTAGGAGTGGGTGTTGGTGTGGGCGTAGGGGTTGGTGTAGGGGGCGGGGTGGGTGTAGGGGTGGGCTCAGGGCTGGCGCTGAGGACTTCGGGTGCGGGAGCAGCCGCAGGCACGGCGCCGCAGGCGCAAACTGACAGAGCGCAGACTATTGCAAGTGCCATGCACAGCGCTCTTTTCTTTATCTTCAACATATCTTTCTCCGGGCTAGCCTGAGCGATGCAATCCGAACCCGTTCCCGAGCAAATCCGCTCAGAAATCTTCGGCACCCCACGGTGCGGACTCGGATTATATCGTTCAGTCTAAATTGAATTAATATTCGTAGATGCCGCCGCCCAAAAATTCGCGGATAAGGGCATCAGGGGCAACAAGCTCTTCGTCTATAACTCCGAAAAGCTGCAAAGCGGGAAGAACCTCCCTCAGCTCATCGAAGCGCTCTATTCCTTCAGGAATGGCCTTGAAAAGGCGGGTTGCCTGAGCATTGAAAACTGCAGGCTCATAGGCGAAGGAGGTATCAAACTGCAAATCCGCCTTGTCCTTGAAGGGGGAAATATAGTGCTTTTCGCCGCGGCGGACATTTGCCCACATTTTAAGGGTTTCGGAAGGATCGGTGCCGCGGAACTTGCTGTCGCGAACCATACGGCGCATCAGGCGGAACCATGTGCGCTTGAAAACCACCTTACCCTCAAACTCAACATCGCTGCGGGCAGAGATATAAAGCTTGAATGCCTCGGGGTGAACATCTGTGATGGAGTCGTTGAGAGCGTGGATGCCCTCGAAAACCACTACCTCATTCTTTTTCAGCTTAATGGACTTGCTGGGCTCAAGGATGCGCATGCGGCGGGAGAATTCATACTTGGGCACATAGATGCGCTCGCCCATGGAAAGCTTGGTAAAATGCTCATTGAGCAGCTCCATATCCAGGCAGAGGGGGGATTCCAAATCAAGCTCACCCTCGGGAGTGCGGGGTGCGGTAGCGGGGTCAACAGTGCGGAAATAATCGTCCATTCCCACGCTGTAGGTGCCGACACCGCGATTATTGAGTTCCTCGGCAATTTTCATTGCGGTTGTGGTCTTGCCGCTTCCGCTGGGACCCGAAAGGAGCACGATGGGGCTGCGTTCCATATTCTCGATTATTCTGTCAGCGGCCTTGCTGACCTTTTCGCGGTAAAGCTCATCGCATTCTTTAACGAAGCTTTGGGGGTCGGAAACTGTGCGGAAATTAATATCATTCAGCTGATAAGCCATCGTAAAACTCCTTTATTATAGATTTTTTGGCGCAGGTTTTGTCTATGTCCGCGATATATTCCTGAGGATACTTGGGGGCAAAGAAGCGTTCAAGTCTTCCCGTGCCGGTGACGAGCTTTGTGGATGCGCCCGCACCCATGGCTATTATGGAGCAAAGCTCCTCCATTATGCAGATATTATAGAGATTATCGCTGCCGCTCTTACTCCAGCCCACATTTTCAAGTCCTCCGGACATAAACTTCTGGCGGTAGAGATAATAGGGGGTATAGTCGGCTTCGCTCAGGGCTTTTCGGGAGAGCTCCACCATCTCTTCAACCTCTTCCGCTCCGGGGATTCGGGTGCCCTCAAGAGTTATGCGGGAGCCTTTTTTCAGAGAAAGAGTGTGGACGGTTATATTTTCGGGAGAGAGGGCAAGCACCGTTTCCATGGTGCGGGCAAAGCTTTCGATATCATCTCCTGGCAGTCCTGCGATGAGATCCATATTCACCTCAAAGCCTCCTACCTCACGGACAAGCTCCAGTGCCTTCAGCACATCCTCCGCACTGTGGCGGCGGCCGATTATCTCCAGCACCTTATCGCTCATGGTCTGGGGATTTACGCTGACGCGGCTCACTCCCCAGCGGCGCATAACACTCAGTTTATCGCGGCTTATGGTGTCCGGTCTGCCTGCCTCCACGGTGATTTCTCCGCAGGAGGACAAATCGAACTTTTCGTGGAGGGCGCAGAGCACGGCGTCCAGCTGCTCCGCGGAAAGAGTTGTGGGAGTGCCGCCTCCCAGATAAAGGGCAATCACATTAAGGCCAAGCTCGTTAACCGTTTCGGCGGTGGCTTCGATATCCTCCATCAGCGCTTCAACAAAAGGAGCTATCAGTTTCATGCTCTTCTCAACGGACTGGCTTACAAAAGAGCAATAAGCGCAGCGGGTGGGGCAGAAGGGCACGCCAAGATAGAGGCAGACATCCTTTTTGCCCAGCTTTTCCGTTACGGCGCGGGAGGCATGGGCAGTATGGAGGCAAAGCTCCGCCCTTTCGGGAGAAGCGTCATAAAGCTTCACAAAGCGGCTGAGGGCAGCTTTGTCGCTGAGCCCGCTTTCCAGAAGATCGCTCATCAGCTTGCCCGGGCGGATGCCGCTGAGAGCGCCCCACACGGGTTTTTTACCCAAAAGCTTTAAGCCTGCTCTGTAAAAACTCAGCTTTGCCGCACGTTGGCGAAAACGCTGCTCAACAATTGCATCGCTGAAATGCTCCTTGCTGACGGCAGCCTTGCCTTTGTATCTTTTGCCCCCGGCATCGGTTATGACCGTGGTGGCTGTCACAAAGCTTTCACCCTCGCTGAGCTTCACCTCCGCCTTCAGGCAGCCTGAGGCCTTTTGAGGATAGACAGGGCTCTCCTGGGGGAAAAGCATGAGCATTATCTGCTCCACTGCATATTTATAGTCATTGTTAATAAGAAAAAGTTCCATTTATTTCTCCGCATAAAGGAATTATCTGCAGATATTTTATCCTATGCACCGCCATTTCGCAAGTGCATAGACACAAAAAGCTGCATCCATACGGATGCAGCTTTTTTGTTTCAATTATTTCAGCCAACAGGCTCTCCGGGCGCAGGTGTGCTTTCAGTGCCCGTAAGATTAGTGTCGCCACCTTCGCCCTCATCAACCGGGCCTTCTCCTTCCGGACTCTGAACCGGCTCCGTAGGTGTGGGAGCGGCAGGTGTAGGCGTGGGAGTAGGCGTGGTCGTGGTCGTAGGTGTAGGCGTAGGTGTTGGAGAGGGGCTGGGAGAGGGGCTGGGAGAAGGACTGGGAGAAGGACTCTGCTTTGCAGCTTCCTCTTCCTGCTTCTTCTTTTCCTCTTCTTCTTTCTTCTTCTTTTCTTCCTCTTCCTTCTTCTTTTCCTGCTCTTCCAATTCCTCCTCCAGATCTCCGAAGATATTGGTGGGAGCACCGAGGATAGGCGCCGGGAAGCTTCTATAGGGAAGCTCGGCATGAATGGGCTGCATTACACGCTTGAAAATCTGGGCAGCGGGGTTGCCCCATACATACATGGGGGCAGGCATATCATAGCCCGTCCATACCGCAGCCACATAATAGGGAGTGAAGCCGCAGAAATAACGGTCATGGTTTGCGCTGGTGGTACCGGTTTTTCCCGCAACGGCCATTCCGCCGAAATACGCATTGCCGCCCGTACCTGCAGCAACGGCATTCTGCAGCATGCTGCACATATTGGCTGCGGTATTGGGAGAGAAGGCAATGTTGGTCTTGGGCTGGTTGTCGATTATGACCTCTCCGTCGGGGCCCAGGATCTTTGTGTAAAGGCGGGCCTTTGTGAAGATACCGTTGTTGACGAAGGCGCAGTAAGCCTGAGCCATTTCCAGAACGGTGACGCCTTCGGTGAGAGAACCCAGTGCCATGGGAGAATATGCGATATCGTTGGGCACCAGAGAGGTGAAGCCCAGTCTCTGGGTAAGGAAGTCATAGGATGCCTGAGGGGTGAGCTTATCAATTATCTGTGCGGCAACGGTGTTTTTAGAAAGAGTGATGGCGCGTCTTATAGTTATGATGTCATCATAGCTGTTGGGGCTGTTGGTGGGATACCACCATGTGCCTCTCAGACGGATGTTGGGAGAGTCGTTTACAAGGGTATACTGAGTAATAAGTCCGTATTCAAAAGCGGGACCATAGGAAGCAACGGGTTTGAAGGAAGAACCGGGGGAACGCTTGGACTGGGTTGCTCGGTTTGTGCCGAAGCGCTCGGTCTTTTCGCCGACACCGCCGGAAAGAGCCTTTACCTGTCCTGTATAGGGGTCCATAAGGACAATGGCGGACTGGAGCTGCTGGTTGGTGTAGTAATAGCCCTTGGGGAATGTATCGGTGTCTTCATAGACCGAATCAACAATAGCCTGAATATCGGGGTCCATGCAGCAGTAAATCTGCAGACCGCCGAAGTAGAGAAGGTCGGTTGCAGCTTCGGAGCTGAGGTCAAGTCTCTCCATAAGGTCGGCATGAACGGCCTCGATGACAGCCTCTTCATACCAGCTGTAAATGGCGTCCTTATAGCCCTCGTTTTCACTGCGGACAAACACGAGCTCTTCAGCCACTGCGTCCTGATATTCGTCATAGCTTATATAGCCCTGATCGTACATTTCGAAAAGGATAAGTTCCTGACGGTACTTGTTCCACTGGCGGCAGGTCTTGGTCTCATCAAGATCGGAATCGTATATCATCTGGTCGCGGAAGGGGTCATACTTGGAGGGGTTGTTGGTTATGCCCACAATGCTGGCGCACTCCGCCAGAGAGAGATCCCATACATCCTTGCCGAAATAGGTCTGGGATGCGGTCTGGATTCCGTAGCAGGCATTTCCGAAATATACGAAGTTGAGATACCATTCGATTATCTCCGACTTATCGTAGGTCTTTTCCAGCTCGAGAGCCTGGAAAATCTCCACCAGCTTTCGCATAACAAGGCCTTCATCCTTGCCCGTCACGTTCTTGACAAGCTGCTGAGTGATGGTGGAGCCGCCGAAATCGTTGCTCATAGCAAAGAACATCTGTATAACCGCGCCGGTGCTGCGGTACCAGTCAACGCCCTTATGCTCATAAAAACGCTTGTCCTCGATGGCTACAAGAGCATGCTCCATATCCTCGGGAATATTCTCATAATCCACCCAAACACGGTTTTTGGTGGTATTGAGGCGGACAAGCTCCTTATCCACACCGTCGGAATCGGTAAACCAGATGGTACTGGAAAGGCTTACCTTATAGTCCTCAAGGTCGGTTTCCAAAGTGGGGTTGACGCTTGTCTTGATATAATAGGCAAAAACACATGTGAAAAGCAGGCCGGTGACGATTGTAACCAGCAATATGCTGACAACAACCTTCAGGCCAAGGCGCAACAAACCGCCGACGACACCTGCAGTGGTATCCGCCGTTGTGCCTATTATTTTTTTAACTTTCTTCCTATCCAAAAAGGCTGCGCCTCCGTTTCTGCATATCGGTTCACACTAATCATACTACATGATTCCAAAATAGTATAGCACATTTTGTCAACAAGGTGCATCGAATTTGTAAATTTTCCTCCAATCCGTATTTTTTCTCCCTATAAAGGAGAGAATATTCGGAAAAGAAATTAATTTTAAGGAGGAATATATCTGTGCGATTCGGCATAAGAATAATAGCGTGCATAGCAATGATGGCAATAGCCCTCACAATGGTGGTCTTTACCGCCGCTGACTTCCGCCACATTCGGGAGGACAGCTTTGTTCTCAGGGAGCATTCGGGGCGGGTTGCGGTTTTTTCCGGTACGGACAACGAAAACCCTCTTGCGGTAACGGATATAAAAATCGAAAATCTTCCCAGTTCCGACAGGAATAAGCTCAGCACGGGAATTGCCGTTTCCGACGAGGACTCCCTGCAAAAGCTTTTGGAAGACCTTGGTTCATAAAATACCATTGATTTTAGCTCGTCTATAGTTTACAATTAAGACATCAGAAAACACTTTTGGAGGTCAACTATGGACGAGGGAATTTTCATCAGCCTTACCGATGACGAGGGCGCAACTTTCCGCCTTGAAGTTATTGACGCAGTTGAGTTCGGCGCAAATGTATACGGCATTTTCCTGCCCGCCGACATGAGCGAGGATGACCCTGACTACGGTTTCGTTATCCTTCAGGAAATCCAGACCGCAGACGGCATCGAGTATGCAAGCGTGGACGACGAGGAAACTCTGCAGAAGGTTTATGCTCTTTATATGGAGGAGCTTTATGCCGAGGAAGACGAAGAGTAAATTGTATTTGAAAAATTAAATCAATCGCAGGAATTTTTTGCCTGCGGTGTTCGTGGAATCAGGATCCGTATGGACCTACATTTTTCATAAGGGATGCCGGGCTCTCGCCGTGAATTGCAGGCCTCCCGTTGTCGGCTTTGACCGGGAACGGACGTTGGAAGCAGCGAAGCGGTGAGGAGGCGACCCACCTGCACATGCTGCAGGTTATTATGGATCCCCACGGCACCGCGGGTTTTTTATATCCTCCGCTCTTCCATTTCCCTTATTTTTGATATATAATAATGGAATTCAATCGATTTTTAAGGAGTTCCCCCGAAATGATATTCGGCAAATACATAAACCGCTATTATCTTAAATATGCACCGCGGCTTGCGCTGGGTCTTCTTGCCCTTCTTGCCGTTGACTATTTTCAGCTGCTTATACCCAATTTCTATCAGCTTATCATAAACGGCATGAACGATGGCTATGTGCTCCACGAGGGCGTTCAGAAGGTCTTTGACATGGACTTTCTTCTGGACAGCATTTGCCTGCCCATGCTCTGCATAATCATCATCATCGTAATCGGCCGTTTTCTCTGGCGAATTTTCATCTTCGGCTCCGCAATCCGCGTTGAGACCGACCTGAGAAACGCTATGTTTGACCATGCCCGCCATCTTTCCACCCAGTATTATCAGGTGAACAAGGTGGGCAACCTTATGAGTCTTTTCACCAACGACCTTGAAACCATCCACGAATGCTTCGGCAGCGGCTTTCTGATGCTGCTGGATGCCCTTATACTGGGCACTATGGCCATAATAAAAATGTGGAATATGGACCGAACCCTCACTGTTTTTGCCCTTATACCTATGGCTCTGCTTTTAGGCTGCAGCACCATTGTGGGAAACTATATGAGCAAAAAGTGGCGTGCAAGACAAGCTGCCTTCTCCCGCCTTTCCGATTTTTCTCAGGAGAGCTTTTCCGGCATCGCCGTTATCAAGGCCTTTGTTAAAGAGTCAAAGGAACTTCTCGCTTTCAAAAAGCTCAACATAGAAAACGAGAAGACGAACATAAGCTTCACCCGCACCGCTATGCTGATGCGCGTGATGGTCATCCTTTTTGTTGAAAGCGTTATCTGCGTTATTCTGGGCTACGGCGGCTATCTGGTCTGGAAGGGCGAGTTCAACGCAGGTCAGCTCATGGAGTTCATCGGCTATTTCACCACCATTGTATGGCCCATTATGGCCGTAAGCGAGCTCATTGACCTGACCGCCCGCGGCAAGGCCAGTCTCAGCCGCGTAAGCGAGCTGATGGATGCCGGGGTTGACGTTAAAGACGCGGAGGGTGTCCGCGACCTCACCGAGCCCAAGGGCAGCATCGAGTTCCGGAACCTCACTTTCCGCTATCCCGACGGGGAATATGATGTTCTTAAAGACGTCTCCTTCACCATTGAAGCAGGGGAAAATGTGGGTCTTGCGGGAAGAACGGGCAGCGGCAAAACCACTATTGTTGACCTTATCCTCCGCTCCTACAATGTTCCCGACGGAAGCATATTTATTGACGGGCAGGATGTGAACACTCTCTCCATCCGCTCCGTGAGAGATGCCTGCGCCTATGTGCCTCAGGATAACTTCCTTTTCTCCGACACCATTGAAAACAACATCTCCTTCGGTGTGGACTCCTCCGACATAGAATCCGTCCGCTCCGTCGCAATACTTGCCGATGTTGACGGAAATATAGTCGAGTTCAGCCAGGGCTATGCAACCGTTCTTGGCGAGCGAGGCGTCACCGTTTCCGGCGGACAGAAGCAGCGCATCAGCATTGCGAGAGCCCTTATGCGCGATGCCGCCATTTTGATTCTGGATGACTCTGTCTCCGCCGTTGATACCAAAACCGAGCGCTCCATTCTGGAAAACCTCCGCCGCACCCGCGCAGGGCGCAGCACCATACTCATAGCCCACCGGGTTTCCACCATCGAGCAGATGGACAAGATCATTTTCATTGACGAGGGTCGCGTTGCCGCCGTGGGCAGCCACAGCGAGCTTTATGCTTCCTGCAGCGCTTACCGCAAAATGGTGGATCTCCAGCGTCTTGAAGAGGAAGGAGGTCTGGACTGATGAAGGAATACCTCCCCATTCTCATAGTCGGCGCCATAATAGGCTGCGTTTCCCTTATCTTCCTCATAGCCTTTGCTATGGTGAAAAACAAGAAGGAGGACATGGGCTTCGACCGCAACATGCCCGATGGCGAAATTATTGTCCGCCTTCTCCGCTATGCAAAGCCCCACTGGAAGCAGTTTCTTTTGGCTCTTATCATTATGCTCTTCAGTATAGCTTATGATGTTATCTCCCCTCTGATAATAGGTCACATCGAAGAGACTATAAAAGAGCGCTTCGAGATGAGCTATCTCCTCATTCTGGTGGCTATCTACGGCAGCTTGCTGGTCGTATCCATGGTCTGCACCTATGCTCAGGCCATTATACTCCAGAAAACAGGCCAGAAGATCCTCTCGGAGCTGAGAGAAGATATATTCACCCATATTCAAAGCCTCTCCCACGAGCAGCTTAACGGTATTCCCGTGGGCAAGCTTGTCACCCGCGTCTGCAATGACACCAACGCCATAAGCATGATGTTCACCAACATCCTTGTGAATCTGGTGAAAAACGTGATGGTCATACTGGGTGTTCTTGTTGCGATGCTTGCGCTGAACTATGCCCTCACCCTGATGGTGCTTTGCTTCGTCCCCTTTGTGCTGCTTTTCACCATCATCTTCCGTCTTTTCTCCCGCAGGGCACACAGAAAGGTGAAAGACGGCACAACGGATATAAACACCTATCTCTCCGAAAATCTTTCCGGCATCAAAATCACCCAGATTTTCAACCGCCAGGACAGAAAACTTTCCGAATTTCTTGGAAAAAGCGCCGCTTTGCGAAAGGCCAAACGCAATCAGCTTTTCGTTTTCGGTATTTTCCGTCCCATGGTATATATGCTCTACATCTCCTCCGTGCTCTGTCTTCTCTATCTGGGCGGCAGAGGCTACATAAAAGACGCCACATTCCTCGGTCAGCACATAGAAAGCTGGATTGTTGTCAGCTTCTACATGTATGTCAATAAGTTCTTTAACCCCATTCAGACTCTTGCGGAACAGTTCAACATGCTCCAGTCTGCTTTTGCCTCCGCAGAAAAGATTTTCACCGTTTTCGATATGGAGCCCCAAATTGTTGACGAGAGCGACGCCATCGAGCTTGACGAAATAAAAGGCGAAATTGAGTTCCGCGATGTTTGGTTTGCCTATAAAGCCGATGAATGGGTGCTCAAGGGAGTCTCCTTCCATATCGATCCAAAGCAGACTGTGGCCTTCGTAGGCGCCACAGGCAGCGGCAAAACCACGATTTTGTCCCTCATCTGCCGCAACTACGACATACAAAAAGGTCAGATTCTCATTGACGGCATTGATATAAGGAAAATCAAAATCTCCTCCCTCCGCCGCCACTTCGGCCAGATGCTGCAGGATGTTTTCCTCTTCTCAGGCACCATCCGCAGCAATATCCTCCTCCGCAGCGAGGATATCAGCGACGAGACGGTTATGGATGCCTGCCGCTATGTGAATGCAGACAGATTCATCTCCCGCCTTGATGAGGGTCTCGACGAGCCCGTCAGAGAGCGCGGCAACAACTTCTCCGCAGGTCAGCGCCAGCTTCTCAGCTTCGCCCGCACCATTGTCCACCGCCCCTCCGTTATGATTCTGGACGAGGCAACGGCAAATATTGACACGGAGACCGAGCTGCTCATTCAGGACAGCCTTGAGAAAATGCGCAACATAGGCACAATGCTCATAGTTGCCCACCGCCTCAGCACTATTCAGCACGCGGACAACATCATTTTGCTGAGCCACGGCGAGATTATAGAGCAGGGAACTCATCAGGAGCTGCTCCGCCTCCACGGCCGCTACCACCATCTCTATACTCTGCAATACGACAAGCAGCAGCTTGAAAGAAGCTGAAAGGACGCGTTAAATTGGATAATCCTCAAGCCAAGCTGGGCACCATGCCCATTGCACCGCTATTGATAAAAATGTCTGTACCCATGATGATAAGCATGTTTGTGCAGGCGCTATACAACACTGTGGACTCCATGTTTGTGGCAAGCATCAGCGAGGACGCCCTTGCCGCCGTTTCTCTGGCATGGCCCATACAGGTAATAATGAACGCCATTGGCATAGGCACAGGCGTCGGCACCGCCGCCTTTGTCTCCCGATGCCTCGGCATGGGCGACCGGGAAAAAGCGGAAAAAGCCGCCAATGTGCAGATATTCTTATCCGCCGTATACACCCTTGTTTTTGTTCTTGTGGGCATTTTCGGCGTTAAGGCCTATTTCCGCGCCCAGACCGATGTTGCTTCCATAGTGGAATACGGCAGCAGCTATCTCAGCATCGTCTGCATTTGCTGCATTGGCTCGGTCTTCTGCCAGAACTTTGAAAAGCTGCTCATCGCCACCGGCAACAGCGCCCAATCCATGATAAGCCAAGCCTCGGGCGCCGTGTTCAACATCCTTTTCGACTGGCTTCTCATCTTCGGCATAGGCCCTTTCCCCGCCCTTGGCATTCGCGGCGCGGCAATCGCAACCGTTATGGGACAAATACTCACCGCATCTTTGGGCTTTATGTTCCTTCGCAAGCGTGGCGGTCTTAAATTCCGCTTTTCAAAAATGCTGCCCAATGGGGAAGTTCTCAAAAATATTTATGCCGTCGGCATTCCCTGCTCCCTCACCATTGGTCTGGACTCCGTTATGGGTTTCATTGTCAACCAGATTCTTCTCACTTTCTCCACCACCGCAACGGCAGTATTCGGAGTTTGGCTCAAGCTTCAAAGTTTCTCCTTCATGCCCGTATTCGGTATGAACAACGGAACAATCGCCATATACGCTTATAACTACGGCGCCGGAAATCTGGAAAGAGTTAAGAAAACTCTCCGCCTTGCCCTTATTCTCGGCGTGATAACGACCTCCCTTTTCGCCCTTTGCTACGAGATTTTCCCCAAAAATCTCCTCTCCCTTTTCGATGCCAGCGAAAATATGATGGAAATAGGAACTGTGGCTCTGCGCCTTTGCGCCGTTTCCCTCCCCTTTGCCGCGGTCACTATCATTCTCAGTTCCCCCTTCGAAGCCCTCGGAAGCCCCCAGTTTTCCCTTTTCAACAACCTCTTCCGCCAGATAATTTTCCTCTGCCCTCTGGCATGGCTTCTCTCCCTCAGCGGAGTGCTTGATCGGGTATGGCTCGCTCCTATGATAGCTGAGTTCACCGCTATGGTCATCGCCCTTTTGTTCCTGCGCAAAGTTCTTCGCAGGCTTTCAAAAGAACTTACATAAAAAAAGAAGAAGCACCGAAAGGTGCTTCTTCTTTTTTGTTCACAGCTCAACCTGATCTGTCATAACATTCAAAATTTCTTCGTCCGTTTCCTTCATTCCGACGCGGCCTATATAACCCATAGAGCGAATGGTTGCCTCAAGATCATCCTTGACGAAGCCCTCGCCTGCGCGGAAAACTCTCTCGTGGCTGCCCATATAGTGGCTTATTATAGCGGCATGGACAGCGGAGGCTATCTTGGCGGCGCAGGAGGCCTTTGCGCCGTCGCATACTATGCCGCCCACATTGCCCAAAGTATTCACTATGGTATAGCCTATTTCCTCATAGTCTCCGCCGAAAAGATAGGTTATGCCCGCGCCCGCAGCGCTTGCGGCGCTGACCGCTCCGCAGAAAGCGGAAAGGGAGCCTATATATTTTTTCAGGTGTATAGCTATCAGGTTGCTGAGGACGAGAGCTTTATAAAGCTTCTCCTCGCTGACTTTCAGATCCTTTGCGTATTCTATAACCGGTAGGCTGACCGTCATTCCCTGATTGCCGGAGCCGGAATTTATGATAACGGGAAGGGCGCAGCCGCCCATTCTTGCATCTGAGCCCGCAGCCGCCATGGCGCAGGCGCGACTTCGCACATTGTCGCCGAAAACCTGCAGCATAGTATAACCCACGCTGGCACCGTAATTGCCCCGCAGACCCTCGCGGGCAATTGCGGAGTTGAGTTCTATCTGGGGTGCTATTATATGGCGGACATCCTCTATGTCCACCTCATCGGCAAAGTCCAGAATGCTTCTTACATTCAGTCCCGAATAGTCCTCGGCGCGCTCCTCCGCCTTGGCAATATTATTGCGGAAGATAACCTCCCCGTCTTTTTCAATGCAGGTGATAAGGGTGTGGCGGTTAACTACGCTTACAGCTGCGCTATGCCCCCCTGTGGTAAGGACAGCCACCACATAAAGGTTATCTACGTCCTTCACAAGAGTGACGGAGCAAAGCTTTTCATTCATCAAGACCTTGCAGCGGGCAATATCCTCCGCCTTTACGCTTTCAAGAACCTCCAGCTCGCTGTCCGCGCTGCCGCAGATTGCGCCGAGGATGGCAGCCGCCTCTATACCCACAAGACCGCCGGAATTGGGCACGGTGACACCCTTTACATTCTTGATTATATTTCCCGAGCAGCGAATTTCAATATGCTCAGGCTCGCAGCCCAAAACAGCCCTTGCCTTGGCTGCGGCATAGGCTATGGCAATAGGCTCTGTGCAGCCGAGGGCGGGGATAAGCTCATGCTCAAGGATTCTTATAAAGTTGCGGTAATGAGGACTTTTCATAGCCTTTTCTCTCTTTCATAAGCTTTTTCATCTATTATATAGTCAGCAAAAATCCTACGCAATACCATAAGCAAAAAAGGGACGCTTTGCGTCCCTTTTTTACTCATAAAATTTCAAAAATTCTCTTGTCTCCTCTTTCTCAGGAGCATTGAGAACTTTTTCGGCGAGGCCGAATTCTATCATCTCTCCCTTGCGGAGGAACATGGCTTTATCGGCAACGCGTCTTGCCTGCGCCAGAGAATGGGTGACCCACAGTATAGCGGCTCCGCTCTTTTTGCAGTAATCCATAATAAGCGCCTCGCTCAGGGCGGTGGACTCCATATCCATGGAAGCGGTGGGCTCATCAAGAATCAAAAGCTCGTGCTTTTCCATAAGCACTCTGCCCAGCGCCATTCTTGCGCTCTCGCCGCCCGAAAGCTTCTTGGCGGGAGTTTTTGCCAGATGGGCAATGCCAAGTCTTTCAAGCATTTCCATAGCTTCTGCCTCATTGCCGCCCGCGAGGGTAAGATTGCGGAGGGTGCTCATGCGGAATGCATAGCTTTTCTGGGGCGTATAGCCCACATTCACCTTCTCATCGAAGGGCTTTGCGCCATTATCGTCGGCTATAACGCCTGCAATGGCTTTGGCAAGACTGCTCTTGCCGCTGCCGTTGGCGCCCACAAGGACGCATATCTCGCCGCCACGGAGTTCAAAGGCGGGGCTTGAAAGCACCTTGCGGCCTTCATAGGTCTTTGAAAGAGCATTTATCTTCATCGGCTCAGCCTCCTTTGAGCAAGGGAAATGACAATATTCACGATAAGAGAAATTGTCATAAGGATTATGCCGAGAGCTATGCCAAGAGAGAAGTTGCCCCTGTTGGTATACTGCATTATTGCCGTGGTCATAACATTGGTTTTCCAGGCTATGGCACCGCCCACCATACTGACTGCGCCCACCTCGGCTATCGCACGGGCGAAGGCCAGAAGATAAGTGGAGAAAATATGGTAAAGGCTCTCGTTCATAAGCAGAAGATATCTCTTCGCTCCTCCGATTCCAAGCCCCTTTGCGCTTTCACGCAGATCCTCGGAAATGCCGGACACGAAGCTTTCCATATTGCCGATGACAATGGGGGTTATAAGCACTACCTGCGCAACGATCATCAGCGTTACGGTGAAAAGAAGCTTCAGCTTGCCAAAAGGACCCACACCGGAAAAAAGTATGTAAAACAAAAGGCCGCATACAACGGGGGGCATGCCCATCAAGGTGCGGTTAATTACCACAAGGGCTCCTCTGCCCTTGAAGCTGGCAGAGCCCAGCCAGACTCCCAGAGGAACGCCGATAATAAGGGCGATGACGGAGCTTGTAAGGCAAAGCTTCGCCGTTGTGCCCAGAATATTCATAAGCTCCGGGTCTAAGCCAAGTATCATATCTATTGCTTTTCCTATTGCCGACGACATCCGCGCCCCTCCTTTCTTTTAGCTTGAAAAAAGGCGGCGAGAAGCCCGCCGCCTTTTTCTGTTTAATATTCGGGGGTTTAGCCCATAATACCGCCGTTTGCGCGGAAGGTCAAGTAAGTGGCCTTATCGGAGAGGATATAGCCGCCAAGCTCTTCAGCCATGGTCAGGCAAATGCCCATACCTGCGTTGGAGTAGTTATACCACTCAGCGTATGCGGCAACAGAGTCGCTCTCGGTGGTGATGCCGAGGGTTTCGGGCCAGAGGCTGATCTCCTTGGTGTGGGTGCCGGAAGCATCGCCGCGGGAAACGAAGGTATACTTGCCCTCGGCAATGGCTGCGAAAGCGTCCTTAACGCTTGCACAGTTCTTTACACCTGCGGGGTCGGCGGAAGGACCGCAGAGGACATAGAAGTTATAGAGGAAGCTCATACGCTCGCTCTCCTGACCTTCGAGGGTATAGGCAAAGCCTTCCTCAACGAAAGCGGTTTCCTGGCTCTTGGAGTGAACGAAGATAAGGTCAGCGTTGCCCATCTTTGCGTTACTGATGCTTTTGCCGGTGCCGGCGGAATAAACGTCTACTTCATAGCCATAGGTATCTTCGAAGATGGGAAGGAGATAGCCCAGAAGGCCTGCATCGTTTACTGAAGTGGTGGTGGAAAGGCGGATAGCCTTGGTCTCTTCGGTAGCCATGGGAATTTCAGCGGTGGAAGAAGCGCCGTCTTCAAGGACATAGAAGAGATATTCGCCGTACTTCTCAAAGCCGAAGTTGCCTGCAAGAGCCTTGGTCTCTTCGGAAAGTAGCCAGTTGATGAGAGCGGCGGCACCGACAGAATTTATTTCAACGCCTTCTGCAGGTTTTTCTTCAGCATCAACGAAGGGAGCTTCGGGGTTGACAGCCAGAAGAGAGTAGGTGTTGATCATGCTGTTGTCCTGCTCATACAAAATAGCAAGGTCAACTGCGGGGGTTTCGGGCTCAGCGGGTTCAGCAGGAGCTGCGGGCTCAGCAGGTGCAGCGGGTTCAGCAGGTGCAGCGGGCTCCGCGGGAGTGCTGCCGCAGCCAACCAGAAGCGCCATTACCATAACGATGGCAAGGATAAGAGAAAGTGCTTTTTTCATTATTTTTTCCTCCATAGCTTATTTGTGCGAAAAAACGGAAAGAGCCCCTCTCCCAAATTCGGCAAATGGGTATAGTTATCCCATATGCCTCGAGGGAAAGGGGCTCGTCAACCGTCTTTGCCTGAGGGCAAAACACATTATTTACCGACACATTATACCTCATAGTTAATAATAGTGCAAGAAAATAGTCTTATATATAACAAACTTTCATTTAGAATATGCCAAACATTCATATAGGCCGCGACCTATACCCTTGTATTTTATTGGCGAAAAAATTATAATATATTAGAAAATAAACGCAGAAGAGGTTGTTTATGCTTTTGGTGCTTACTCCCGGGGAAGCCCTCGGACTTATAAAAGAAAAATTCCTGCCCTTAGACCGGAGGGAACGGGTCAGTTTGGCTCAGGCTGCCGGAAGGGTTCTGGCGGAGGACATCATCGCCTCGGAATATGTTCCCGGCTTTGACCGCTCCACCGTGGACGGTTACGCCCTTCGGGCGGAGGACTGCTTCGGCTGCAGCGAATCTATCCCTGCCCTTCTCAGCCTCTCCCGCAGCATATCAATGGGCGAAGATGCAGGTGCCCCTCTTGACAGAGACTGCTGCGCCTATGTGCCCACCGGAGCCGCTCTGCCTCCCGGCGCCAACGCCGTTGCCATGATAGAATACTGCGAGGATTTCGGTGATGGCAGCATAGGCATCACAAAGAGCGTCGCCCCCGGCGAAAACCTTATTTTCAAGGGCGACGATGTTTATCCCGGCAAGGTGGTGCTTCCTGCAGGCAGAATGCTCAGCGCAAAAGACATCGGCTCTCTTGCGGCCATGGGAATTATGAGTGTTGAGGTTTTTGCAAAGCCTCTCGTTGGCATTATCTCCACGGGAGATGAGCTTGTTCCGGCTGATGAGACCCCCGCCGAGGGTCAGGTGAGAGATATAAATTCTCTTATGCTTGCCGCCCTTATAGAGGAGTTCGGCGCTAAGGCAAAGCTTTACGGCATAGTCCGGGATGAAGAGCCCCTTCTCGAGGCGGCTTTGGAGCGGGCTATTGGAGACTGCGACTGCGTACTCATCTCCGGAGGCAGCTCCGTTGGCACGAAGGACGCCACGGGACGGATTATCGAGCGCCGGGGCGAGCTTTTGTTCCACGGCATTGCAATGAAGCCCGGCAAGCCCACCATACTGGGCATAAGCGAGGGCAAGCCCATTTTCGGTCTGCCCGGTCATCCCGGCGCCGCATGGTTTGTAAGCCAAATCTTTGTCCGCGCCGCTATGGACACTCTTTTGGGAAGAGAAAGCCGCCCCCTCACCCTCCGCGCCTGCCTCACCGAATCCGTCAGCGCAAACCACGGACGCGCCCAATACGGCGGAGTGAGCCTTGCTCTTCGCGATGGCATATGGTATGCCACCCCCATCCGCAGCAAAAGCGGTCTCATAAGCACCCTCTGCTCCGCCGACGGTTTTTTCTGCATCCCCAGAGACAGCGAGGGCTGCGCCGCCGGAGAGAGCATAGATGTTACCCTCTACGCCACTTATCAGGAGATTTGACAATATGGCATTTCAGTATCTTACAAACGTAGCTCTGGAAAAAGCCAGAGAGGAATATATTCAGCTTCTGCTTGATGCGGGCTTCGCCGCAAAGACAGAAGTTATCCCTGTGGAGCGCTCCTGCGGACGCATAACCGCCAAGGCGGTTTATGCCGCAATCTGCGCCCCCCACTATCCCGCAAGCGCTATGGACGGCATTGCCCTTTCCGCCGCACTCACCTTCGGCGCGGGAGAGACAAGCCCCGTCACCCTGAATGAAGATCAGTTCACCGTTGTGGACACCGGCGACCCCATCCCCGAGGGCTGCGACGCAGTTATCATGATAGAGGATGTTGTCCGACAGAGCGACGGAAAGGTGAAGCTTTTCGCCCCCGCCGCCCCCTGGCAGCATATCCGCCAGATAGGTGAGGATATATGCGCAGGCGAAATGATACTTCCCTCCCACAGCAAGATAAGCCCCGCCGCAATAGGCTCCATGCTGGCAGGCGGTGTGCTGAAGGTTGAGGTGCTGCGTCCTATCGTTGTGGGTCTCATCCCCACCGGCGACGAGATTGTCCCTCCCACCGAAGACCCCAAGGCGGGAGATATCATAGAGTTCAACTCCTCCATCTTCGCCTCCATGCTGAAGGAATGGGGCGCAGAGAGCATCTGCTTCCCCATTGTCCCCGACAAAAAAGAGCTTCTTGCCGCCGCGCTCCGTGAAGCCACGGAAAAATGCGACGCCGTTGTTCTCAACGCAGGCTCTTCCGCCGGCCGCGAGGACTTCTCTGCCTCCGTCATTGCCCAGCAGGGCGGTGTTTTATACCACGGCATTGCCATCCGCCCCGGCAAGCCCGCCATTTTGGGCTACTGCGGCTGCAAGCCCATACTGGGTGTCCCCGGCTATCCCGTTTCCGGCATTATAGTTATGGAGGAGCTTATGAAGCCCCTCATCGACCGTTGGTACTGCCGCTGCGCCGCCGAGGCCGAATATGCCGAGGCAAGCCTCTCCCGCAGCGTTGTTTCCGGTTTGAAATACCGCGAGTTTGTCCGCGTGAGAATGGGAAGCGTGGGCGATAAGCTGATGGCAACTCCCCTCAACCGCGGCAGCGGCGTTGTCAGTTCCTTTATGAAGGCTGACGGAATTCTGGAAATTCCTCAGGGTCTTGAGGGCTACGAGGCAGGCAGCAAGGTCAAAGTGAAGCTTCTCCGTCCCAGACAGGAGCTGGATAGCACCCTTGTTGCAATCGGCAGCCACGACCCACTCCTTGACGAACTGAACGATATGCTCCATCTCGCCTACCCCGACACCTTCATGAGCTCCAGCCATGTTGGCAGTATGGGCGGCATTATGGCAGTGCGCAGAGGTGAAACCCATATCGCAGGCGTCCATCTTCTTGACGAGACCGATGGCAGCTACAACACCGCCTTCATAAAGCGCTATTTCCCCAAGGGCGGAGTTCGCCTTGTTGAATGCGTTGGACGCACTCAGGGTCTTATGCTGCAAAAGGGCAATCCCCTTGGCATAAGCTCCGTTTCCGACCTGACGAAGGAAGGTCTGCGCTACGTTAACCGCCAGAAGGGCTCAGGCACCAGAATTCTCATAGACTACCTCTGCAAAACTCAGGGTATAGACACCGCCAAAATTTACGGCTACGAGCGAGAGGAATTCACCCACACCTCCGTTGCAGCCCAGATAGTTTCCGGCACAGCAGACGCAGGCATGGGCATATATTCCGCAGCCAAGCTCTATGACCTTGACTTCGTGCCCGTGTGCATAGAGCAGTATGACCTGCTCATTCCCGACTACGCATGGGACAGCCCCACCGTCCGCCGCCTTATGGAGATTCTCCAAAGCGTGGACTTCAAAAAACGCATAGGCGCTCTCGGCGGCTATGAGATTTCTCAGCCCGGCAGAGTCAGAGAAAGATTTTAGCCTGACCGACATAGTCCAAACACGTTTTTGAGGGCATATTCGTTGCCATTGCTGCGTTGTCGGCTTTTGAAGGGCAAACGCCCATCTGCAAGCCGCCGCCTTGCACTGTCTTAGCATATGACCTCAAAAATCTTCGACTCCCCGAGAGCGGATTTTTGTCGGTAGGCAAAATTGAATGATGCAGGTGGGCTGTCGCCCACCAAAGAATAAAATGAAGTCTGGCGCTAAAATCCGCCTCGCGGAGCGGGTTCGGATTATATCGGTCAGGCTACATAAAAAAAGACGGCAGAACAAGAAGTTCCGCCGTCTTTTTTTATTTCTCGCTGCAGTCACTGCAGTCTCCGCAAAACTTGGAATGGGGACAACCAACGCACTTAGCCCCGCGCTTTTTCTCCCGGATTATATATCCCAGCGCGATGGCCACAATGGCCGCAACAACGATGATGATTATTATATTGGTCATACTTTGATTTTTCCCTTTCTGATAAGACTGTTTGTGCGAATAATGAGGAAAACCAGAATTGCGGCAAAGATAAGCACCGCGACAAGACCGCCCGCAAAGCCCGCAGCAAAGCTGCCCGTGGCAAAAAGGCTGCCCAGCTGATGCACCAAAAAGGCAACGCTGAAGCCGGTGCCAAGCTGGAGACCTATGCCGCCGGCAAGCCACTTTGCGCTTTTCATCTCGGAATTCATTGCGCCTATTGCGGCAAAGCAGGGAGGCGTATAGAGGTTAAACATAAGATATGCCAGCGCCGCAGACTTGGTGATAGCTATCACGCCCGCCACCTCGCCGCCTGCGCCTTCGAGCATGGCAAGCTCATCCACATTGATGAGATTTTCAAGACCTACGAAGCAGACCGCCAGAGTGCCCACAACGTTTTCCTTGGCAATGAAGCCTGTTATTGCCGCAGCCGCCATCTGCCAGCTGAGAACACCCACCACGGGCACAAGCAGCCAGGCGAAGGGGGATGCGATGGAGGCCAGGATGGATGCTTCGGCGCTTTCCGCCACAGCGAAGGACCATGTGAAGCTCTGCATAAGCTGAACTGCGGTGTTGCAGACCAGAATGACAGTTGCAGCCTTCACTATGTAGGCCTTGCCCTGAGAGCACATGGAGAGGAAGGCTCTCTTAAAGGAGGGGGCTTTATAGTCGGGCATTTCGATTATGAAATAACTCTTTTTCGCTCTGTTGCCGGTGATTGCATTGATAAGCAGGGCGCAGAGGAAAATTAGGATTATTCCGCAGAAATACATAAAGAAGCTGACCCACGCGCTGTTTCCGAAAAATGCACCTGCGAAAAGGGATATTACGGGGATTTTTGCTCCGCAGGGCATAAAGGGAGTCAGCATTGCCGTTGCGCGGCGTTCACGCTCATTGCGGACGGTGCGGGAGGCCATAACTCCGGGAATGGAGCAGCCCACACCCATGACGAAGGGAATGACGCTTCTTCCGCTCAGTCCCACCTTCTTGAAGATGGGGTCAAGCATAACGCTGACGCGGGCCATATAGCCGCAATCCTCCAGAAGGGCGATGAGGAAATACATAACCATAACAAGAGGCAGAAAGCCCACAACAGCGCCAACGCCGCCTATAATGCCGTCCACCAGCAATGCGCGCAGCACAGGGGCGGCGCCGCTCATCCAGCCGTTTGCCAGCTCCATGAAGCTCTCTATCCAGCCAACCAGTAAATCCGCCGCAAGAGGGCCCAGCCAAACCTGAGCAAGCTGGAACACCAGCCACATAACGGCGGCGAATATCACAAGACCCGCCACCTTATGGGTAAGCACCGCGTCCACCTTGTCGTGAACATTGCGCACATGGCGCTTCTCGCCGCGCTTTTCAACAGCGGCTACAATTTCCTTCACGAATTCAAAGCGGCGGCGGTCGGCAGCTTTCACAGCCTCCTTGTCCTGCAGGTCGATTTCGCCCTGCTTATAGGGAGTGCGCTGCTCCCCTCCCGCAAGGGCAACGGCAGTTTTAACGAGCTTTTCAAGACCCTCACCGCCGGTGGAGACAGTTTCCACCACGGGGCAATCCAACAGCGCGGAAAGCATTTCTCCGTCTATCTTGGTGGATTTCACCTGATGGAGGTCGGCTTTGTTGAGAGCAAGCACCATGGGTATGCCAAGCTCAAGAAGCTGAGTTGTGAAGAAAAGGCTTCGGCTGAGATTGGTGCTGTCCACAATATTGATTATCACATCAGGCTCTTCGCCAATTATATAGTCTCTTGTGATGCTCTCCTCCCCAGTGAAGGGCGACATGGAGTAAGCGCCGGGAAGATCAACGGCAACTATGGACATTTTATCGGGACAGAGGCTTTTTCTGACGGGGCTCATCTTTGCCTCGACAGTTACACCTGCCCAGTTGCCTACCTTCTCGTTGCGTCCGGTGAGAGCATTATACATTGTTGTTTTTCCGCTGTTGGGATTGCCTGCAAGGGCGATTCGCATTTGGTTTTCCTCCTGATCGGGGTTTGGTTAGCCCAGGCTAACCGATAGTCAAAAAATCAGCCGGCCGAAGTTTTCGGTCATCAGACCATGATGGTGTCGGCCAGCTGGGAATCAATGCAGTATCTGGCATCCTTGATGAAAACGGTGCAGCTGCTTCTCTTGCGGGAGACAAGGGTTATAGGCTCTCCGCTGTAGCAGCCCAGAGAGAAGAGAAAACCGTCCAGCTCTTCGTCGCCGGTGTTCATCCCGCGGATGATATACTCTTTTCCTTCCTGCGCGCTGCGCAAAGTCATAAAAATCACCTGATCTTTCTGCGGTCAAATGAATGTTAGCATAAGCTAACTTGTTGGGTAAATAAATAGTTAGCCTCGACTAACTCTATATATATGATAAGCCCGCGGGATAAATTTGTCAAGATATCCCGCGGACGAATTTTGAAAAATTTAGCGGTTTTTGAGGAATTTTTCCTCTCTGTCATGGCAGGAGAAGAGGATTATCTGGCGTTTTTCCGCCATTTCCTCAAGAAGCTCCAGGGCATAGCCCATGCGCTCGTCATCGAAGTTCACAAGGGCATCGTCCAGAATTATGGGGCAGGAGCAGCCTTCGGGGAGAGCCAGCTCGCAGATTGCAAGGCGCAGAGCCAGATAAAGCTGGTCTGCAGTGCCTTCGGAGAGGAAGGCTTTCTCGTGGGCAACGGTGTCCCCTTCCCGCTTTGCGGAAGCATCCAGTTCGCGGGAGAAGCTGAGGGCGGCATACTTGCCTCCGGTGAGGCGGGCCATTATCTCTCCTGCGCGGCGTCCAAGCTCAGGTGCGAAGCGCTGCTGCATCTCCTCGTTTGCCTCGCGGAGGGTGGCTATGGCAATTTCCAGAGCCTCATACTGCTCCAGAAGCTCATCGCGGCGGCTTTCCAGTGCCTCAAGCTGTGTTCCCATCACCATGGGGTCACCCAGAGCGGCTATCTCGCCCTCCTTGCGGGCAAGCTGCTGCTGCACGAAGGCGGTTTCGGCCTTGGCGCGGGCAATTGCAGGGCTTTCGGAAACATCCATTCCTGCGGAAAGAAGCTCATTTTCGGCAATTCGAAGAGCGCTGCGCTTTGCTTCAAGCTTTGCGGCAATATCCTCACAGAGGGTCTTTGCTTCCTGAGCTGCTCTGCAGTTCGCAGCATAAACCTCCGCCTTTGAAATTATCAGTTCCGGCTCGGCAGCTTCCACCTCATAATACTTTATCAGGTTTGCGCTATAGTTTTTAACGCGGTTTTTGTTGGCCTTTATAATTGCAAGGCTGACGAAAAAGCCCAAAAATATGGGGAAGCTTATTACCAGCACAAAGTATAACTGAAGGAAATAGCCGATGAGACAAGCGGCAATGCCCACTGCAAGGAGTATGAAGGAGGATGTTATGCCGGGAACCATTGCTTTGAAATTCTCCAGTCTTTCGCTGTCGGAAGTGGCGATACGGACAGCTTCTTCAGGGCTTCTGCCCTTGAAGGGTCCTTCCTCGGTAGCAGCGTTCAGGCGCTTTGCCTCAACTTCAGCTTCCGCAGCTTCCTTTTCAAGAGCGCTTATATCACCCCGGAGACGCTCCAGAGTGGCTACAAGCCCCTCGCGTTTTTCGTTGAGCTGAAGGTGGGCGGCCTCTTCCGCCTTTGCTTCGGCAGTCTTGCTGTCCTCAAGGCGCTTTTCAAGCTCAGCGCGCTGCTGCACCGCCCCTGCTGCGGCAGTTATGGATGCATTTACATCGCGAATTTCATTTTCAACAGTGGGGATAGCTCCGCTGCGGTTGTGGCGGCGCTTTCTCAGCCATGCGCGAAGAACGCTGTCTGCATCGGTGAAGCTCTCTCCCTCATCATCTCCGCTGGAGATGATGGCATTTATACGCTTTTCAAGCTCAGCGCTGTTGCTGACAGCCATACCCGACTGACGGACAAACACGCTGCTTTCAAAAACGGTTCTGGGCATACCGGTGAGAGTCTCGCCTGCATCGCTGCCTTTAAGACCTGCCACGCTCTGGGCAGTGCCGCTGTAAACGGCGGAAAACTCTCTCATAGGTGCGGAGACAAGCTTGGTGCGTCGGCTGAGGGTAATATCCTTGCCCTCATGCTCAATTTCCATCTCGCCCTCCATGGCAGCGCCTGACCAGGGAGCATACTTCACCTTGTCGGGCTTCACTCCGCCTTTTTCGCGCTGGGAGGAGTCCACGCCATAGAGCATGGCGCGGATAAAGGCGCACCATGTACTTTTTCCGCTTTCATTGGAGGCGGTGATTACATTCAGGCCTTCGTGAAGCTCCATCTCCGCTTTTTCAAGGCAGCCGAAGCTTGCCTTCATCTTTTTAATAATCATATTTCTTTGACCGCCTCTCCGCCCTCAAGGGCTGCCAGACCCCAACGAAGAGCCTGGATTACTTTCTGTTTTTCCCTCTCATCGGGGGCATTTTCGTATTTTTCACGCATTTTTCGCAGGAAAAGTCCTCTCAGGCTGTCCTGATAGCTGCCCTCCCAAAGCTCGCGGCGCAAGGTGCTTCGGTCCCGAAGCTGAAGGGAGAAGAAGCGATTTTCCCAGTCCCGCTCTATTGCCCCCAAATCGGGAGCGCTGTCGCTTTCGCCGCGAAGGATAATGCGCACAATGTCATTTTCTCTGCCTGCGGGACATTGGGGGATGCCCTCGGATATATCAAGCTCAATTATCTCATAGTGGCGGCGGGCAATGGGGATAAATTCGCCCTTGACGCTCCCCTCCGCAACTTCAAGAAACAGTACGCCCTTTTCGCCGCATTCATCAAAGCCTCTTCCCTCGGGGCATCCGGGGTAGGCGCAAACGCTTTCTCCGCAGCGGATAAGTCCGCTGTATGTATGCTGGTGGCCCAGAGCCAGATAATCAAGTCCGCTGGCGGCTACCTCCTCGGCGGAAATGGGACAGTAGCGGCTTTCGGCGGCACCCAGGTCTCCGTGGAGAAGTCCTATATTAACAATACCTTCCTCACGCTCCGCGCGGAAAGAGCGCAGAAGCGGAGGGCAGATAATATCCGTGTAGCCCGCGCCATATACTCTTGCGCCCATTTCCTCAAGCTGGACGCATTCCCATCCGCCGCGAAAAACGCGGATGTTTTCGGGTATATCGGCTCTCAGATAAGGTGAGCCGGGGCGCAGACAGTCATGGTTGCCGGGGGCGATGAAAACGGGGCAGTCAAGGCTGCCGAAGGCTGCAGAGAGAGCCTCAAAGGTCTCGGCATAGGCGCTGGAGCTATCCAGAAGGTCGCCCGCAAGAAGCACCATATCCGCCTTTTTCTCCCGCGAGAGCTCAGCAATGGCAAAAAGCAGTTCCCGCTGCTCCCGTCTGCGCTGTGCGGCTTTTTCACCCAGAGCCTCGAAGGGAGAATCCAGATGCAAATCTGCGGCATGGATAATTTTCAAGCTTTCTCTCATAAAATTCTCAAAGCCTCCGCCTTAAGGCATTTTCCGCTTTCGCTGTCAATTTCAAAAATGGCGCATTCCATTTTCCCGGGTCCGCCCGCAGGGCTATAGCGACGGGGAGGATCGCCAAGGAACTTTCCAATGCTCTGCTGAGGGGCAATGCCTATAACGGAATTCTGGGGTCCCGTCATACCAAGGTCGGTTATATAGCCCGTGCCATCGGGCAAAACGCCGCAATCGCTGGTTTGAACATGGGTGTGAGTGCCCCAGACCGCGCTGGCGCGTCCGTCAAGGAAATAGCCCATGGCAAGCTTTTCGCTGGTGGCTTCCGCGTGGAAATCCACAAGGATTATCTTTGCATCCACATCGGCCATGATGTTATCCGCAACAACGAAGGGGTTATCCGTATTGGTATCGAGACCGTATCTGCCTATAAGATTTGCAACGCAGATATTGCCGAAGCGGGTGGAATAGACCCCCACGCCCTGACCGGGGCACTGGGGAGCAAAGTTGGCGGGACGGAGGCAGGCGCTGGCATGGTCGAGATAGTCCTGTATCTCCGTGCGCATCCATGTATGGTTGCCAAGGGTAATAACATCGGCTCCGCAATCGAATATCTCCTCGCACTGTTGGGGGGTTACGCCCACAACATTGGCGTTTTCTCCGTTGACCACGGTGAAATCTATTGCATACTGACGCTGGATTTTGCGGAGATTCCTTCTCAGAAAATCCAAGCCCACTCTGCCGCAGACATCGCCCACTGCCAAAACCTTTACTGTCATAAATCCTTACCTCGTTCCGGGAATTGTCTAGTTATCTTATCATATAATGCCCATTGTGCGCAAACTATATTTTAAGTATACGGCAGGCGATGGCCTTGTAGCCGGGGAAGCCGGAATAACTATCCAGATAATCTCCCGGGAAGAGGCTGTTCACATCCGCCTCGCTGTAGCCCTGATACATATTTACGCAGCCTTTAAGCAGACGCCCGTCCATATCCACCGCCACGGTGATTGAGCCGAAGGCCGTCTCCAGTTTCACCTCGTCACCCTTTTCAAGACCGAGAGCGGCCGCATCCTCGGGATGCATATCCACTGCAGCGCGCTGCCTGAGGGCACGGATAGCCTCTACGCCGTGGGTGCGGCTGTGGAAGGCGTGGGCATATCGGTCAGTGCGAACTCCCGCCTGCAGGATGAGGGGGAAAGCCTCTCTGTCGCAGCCTTCCAGGGGCTCTGTGTAGGCAGGCAGAGGGTCAAGATCGCTGTGGGCGGCTATGGTCTCAGACCAAAGCTCATATTTGCCGCTGGGTGTGGGAAAGCCATTCTCCAAGGGCTTGGGCGGGGCGAAGCGGGGAATTGCTACGGGTTTTTTCTCCCTGCGCAGCTGCTCAAGGCTTATGCCCGTACCTTCAAGAAGGAAGCTTCGGCACGCGTCCGCGCCGCCTCCGAAAATCTCATCTTCTATTCCCAGAGCCTTTGCAAGCTCAATTATGATTTCCTCGTCGCTTTTGCTCTCCCCTATGCTTTCGATAGCTGCATCCACCCAAAGGAGCTTGGAGTCCAGGCAAACCTCCGTCAGCTGCTCGCGCTCATAGGAGACGCTGACGGGCAGCACTATGTCCGCGTACTTTGCGCTGTCGCTGAGCCATATATCGCAATCCACAAAAAATTCCGTCTTGCGGAGGGTCTCAAACATTCCCTCGCTATTGGGGAACATACGGGCATTCATACCAAGCGCGAAAATCGCTTTCAGCTCCCCTCTTTCCACTGCTGCGGGGAACTCCATTGCCTGGCATTCGTCAAGCAGGGCATTCCAAAGAGGAAATTTCTCCGCGCCTATGCGCTTATCCGCGGGCAGCTCCACAGGGTGCGCCATCTCGAAGTTGCGGAAGGGAGTTTCGATATGTCCGTCGCTGCGAAGGATGCCTCTGGGCAGGTTGCCGCCCTTGCGTCCGTAGCAGCCGCAAATGGCGCAGAGCGCGCTCCATGCTCTTATGGCGGAGACGCCGCTGCGGTGGTGGATAAGCCCCGTGAATCCCTCATAAAGGCTCATAGGCAGATTATCGGCAATTAGTTTTGCGGCTTTTTTCAGGCTTTCCGTCTCAACGCCGCAAATCTCCTCAACTTTTTCGGGAGTGAAATCCATGGCGCGAGCCTTATACTGCTCATATCCGTGGACATATTTTTCAATATATTCCTCATCCGCTTTGCCCATGAGGATAAGCTCCCGGGCGAGTCCGTAGGCGAGGGCAATGTCCGTGCCGGGGCGCAGGCGCAGGTGGATATCGGCATATTTTTCAATATCGGGACTGAGATAGGGATCCACTGCCACTATTTTCATACCCCTTTTGGCGGCAGCCTTAGCAGGAGGGAGGAGTCTGCCCCTTGCCGTTGCAAGCAAAACACCTGCATTGGAATAGTCGGGGGAAGACTGCATACCCGTGTCGCAGATGTTGCCTATTATGGCGGCGCGGTGGCAGGCGCTGGACTCCGTGGCATAGTTGGCGCTGCCGAATAGGGTCGCAAGGCGGCGAAGCATGGGGCGGTACCACTTTGTGTAACCTGAAAAAAATGCCACGCTGTCCGCTCCGCTTTCGGCGCGGATGGCGAGGAGCTTTTGGGCAATTTCGCCGAGAGCTTCCTCCCAGCTTATTGCCTCGAAGCGGCCTTCACCCTTTTCGCCCACCCGGCGCAGAGGGGTGGTCAGACGGTCGGGGCGATTGCGGTAAGCGCCGCCCAGCGCACCCTTCACGCACATATTGCTGCAGTTTTCAAAGCCTTCCTCTTTTACTGGGCGGACGGACACTATCTCCCCGTCCTCTATGCACAAATCAACAACGCAGCGTTTGGAGCATATTCCGCAGGCGCTTCTCCGCATTTCCCTTTCCATACTTCTGTCCGCCTTTCGCCGTTTTTTCTTATTTTACCATAAAAAGTAATTTTTTCGCAATCATTATAGGCGCCTCGCGGGGCATAATAAATCCGACCCATAAAGCTTAAAGGAGGAAAAAATATGTGCGGATTTATTAAAGGCATGGGCGCCGGTATGATTTTAGGCGTCTGCGTGGGCGCAGGTCTTTCCATGGATAAGCGCCGCAGCAAGAGAATGATCCAACGCGCCGTCCGAAACATGGAGGATATGGTGGAAAAAATGACCGACGCCATGGGAATGTAAAAAAATATTAAAAAAACTTAAAAAAGTTTAAAAAAACTCTTGCTTTTTGGTTTGCGGTGTGCTATTATTCTCAAGCACGAATTGGTATGCGCTCTTAGCTCAGCTGGATAGAGCGTCTGGCTACGGACCAGAAGGTCAGGAGTTCGAATCTCTTAGGGCGTGCCAAGAAACCCCGGAACGAAAGTTCCGGGGTTTTGTTTTTTACCTCTTCAGAAAAAATAAGCGTTTGTATGGTTTTTCCCTAATGCACACAATAACTCTCTTATATTTGCCGCAGCCCTCGCACAGATCCACTTCTTTGGACAGGACATATTTTAGCGGACTGACCTTTTTCCCGTTCAGATTGTTCCAACAGTCGACACAAAACTCAGCCATATCCTTCACCTCAATATTAGCATAGCAAATATGCATTGCAAATGCAATGCATATTTAAGTGCGTTTTCAGCGTAAACTGAATGCAATACAAATGTATTGCGAGGTGCATTTATGGCAAAGTTCAAAATTCCCGCCACACCGCCCACCAGCAACAAGACCATCCGTTTTCCAAACGATGTTATCGCAGAGGTGGAGCAGGCCATTGCCGGCAAAGACTGTACATTTTCCGCCTTTGTTATAGCTGCCGTTAAAGCCGCCCTTGAGGACTTGAAAGAAGAATAGGCAAAAACCCCCGGAACGAAAGTTCCGGGGTTTTGTTTTTTTGTCCCGTCTTCTCATTCGGGCTGCTGTTATTCGCCTATTTGCTCTTTCGTAAGCTTGAGCGCCTCTGCGATATATTCCAAAGCCGATTCCTCGATCCAATCCTCAAGTGAATCCTTCAGCTCGTCCACTATGCGCTGCCCCTCAATCACAAGTGTGGGGTCGCCGCCGTATTGGAGCAAAAGCTTTAAAATTTCAAGTTTTTCTTCCTTTTCATCTGATGCGCAGGGAAGAATGGCAAGCCAAATCGGGCAGGGAGCGCACTGCTCATCCGAGATAATATTGGGATCTGCTCCGTGCTCCAGAAAAAATCGCACGGCATCCAAATTGCAATATTCAACTGCTTCTCCCAGAAATAGCGCGGGGCAATCATGCCTTCCGATATGCGCCTGATTAACATCGCCGATATGCTCAATTATATGTTCCGCGCTTTCCCGATTGAAAGGCTTTGCGCGAATAAGTTCAAACATATCCCTCACAAACGTATCTTTTGCATATGATTTTATCATACAAGCTCTTCCTTTTATTTGTTTTGCCCTACATAGCCTCCCTTGCAGTTGCAAATTAACTTTATCATAATCCGCCTCCTGCATCAAGCGGCGCCTGCTCACTCAGTCGGGAATTTATATTTCCCATGTTCATAAATTACATTTCATAGGGAACGGCTCTTTCCGCCACCTCGCCGGAAATAACATGGCATCTCAGGGTAATGAGCCTCTCATCGCGGACAAACATCCAGACATTGGCTGCTGGTATCTCGAACCATATATCTTTTCCGTACTCTCCGTACTTGGACTCATAGTACCTTTTCAGGCGGGTATCAATCTGCTCTCTTGTAAGAATACTTCCCATTGCTCTCTCCACCCAATTTATTCTTCGTCCTCGCTCTCGCTTTCGGAAATTATCTGAAGTCCAAGAGCGAGCTCTATATTATCTGTCACCGCGTCATTATTAAAATCAAACATTCCGCCAAAAATCTCGTCCATTTTCAATTCCTCCTTTTTATTACATGTATCCCTTCACCAATTTCGCAATAACCGCGAGCGAAATATAAAATATAGGAAAAACTATCAAAATCAAAGCTGTCATATAGTTTCCTCCTCTCGTTTACGATTTTACCTCTCAAGCTGTCCGATAATCGGGACATTCCGGCGCAAATCCCACCTTTTTATAAAACTATGTGGCTTTTTTCCGCACCCGGTGCTATACTGTCAGCAAATGCGAAATCAGGAGAAAAGCATGTTTTTTGAAGATATAAAACTGAACACGGAAATTGATATAGAGCCTGTTATAATCAAAAAGGAGAAAATGCTCTCCTTCGCCAAGGACTATGACAGCAGACCCATCCACACCGACGAGGACTACGCGAAGGCAAGCCCCTTCGGCGCTCTTCTCGCCCCCGGGGTGATGACCTTTATGTCCGTATGGAACAAATATATTGAGCAGGACCTTTTCGGCAGTGAGTTTGTTGCGGGAAAATCCACCAAAATCGAATGGCACAAACCCGTTTTTGCCGATGACACCCTCTTCGGCAAAGCCGTAGTCACCGCCAAAACCAAAAAAAGCCCAAAAAACGGCATTGTTGAAATTACCTTTTTCGTACGCAATCAGCAGGGCGAAACCGTGCTCACCGACGTCACGGAAATTTTCGTCAAACGCAAAAGTATATAAAAAAGTTCGCCGCGGAAAATCCGCAGCGAACTTTTTTATTTGCTTTTTTCAAGCTCATTCCAAAGGGTGAAGCCCAGTATGAGAGCTCCGCCTATTATCTGGGGCAGGCTTATGGCCTCGCCCAAAACGAACACAGAGGCCAGTACTGCCACAAGGGGGTCGGCATAGCTCAGTATCGCCGCCTCCTGACCGCTCACATCCTTGAGAGCCGAGAAATAGAGGCAATAGCAGATTCCCGTATGTAAAAGTCCCACAACTCCGAGGAGGACGAAGCCTCTTGTATCCATAGCGGCGAGGCTGAAGCCCTCCGTCAGCAGCACATAGGGGGCAAGGACGATTGCAGCAGCCACAAACTGCAAAAAGGTGCGCTGGATGCCGTCCACGTCCTTTATGAATTTATTGCTTATAACAACAAAGGCATAGAAAAAGGCGGCGGCAAGGCCAAAGGCGATGCCCTTTATATGGCTGCTGCCTCCACTCAGGTCGCCAAGCCCTGTAATCAGCACTATGCCAAGTGTGCTCATCACGAAGCAAAGCCACTGCTTCACGCCCATTTTCTCCTTGAAAAGCAGAGGGCAGGCCAGAATTATGATGACAGGAGCGAAATAATAACTGAGAGTTGCCACGGACACGGTGGTATATTTATAGGCTTCGAAAAGCAGTATCCAGTTTATTCCCAGCGCCGCGCCCGAAACAAGCAGGGCAGGCAGCTGGCGTCCCAATGAGCGGAAGGGGATTTTCTTTCCCCCGCTCAGAAGATAAGCGCCGATAAGCACTGCAGCAATAACCGCTCTGCTCAAAGACAGCTGGGCAGACGTGAGGGGGATATTGCGGACAAATATTGCAATTGTGCCGAAAATAACCATCGAGAGGGATATCATCAGCCTTGGTTTAATAGAAGATTTCATAAGGGGAGGAATTCTCCAAAGAATTATTGTACATAATCAAGATCGTACTCAGCTATATACACCTCGTTGTACTCGTAACTGTAGTAAAGAACCATAAATCTATATTGGCCCGTCTCTGCCGGGAGGGTATTCCGTTCACCGCTATCTAAATTATAGAACAGATACGTATCATAGGCACTGAGCATATCAGTATCTTCACATATACCCTTCAAACTGTTGGGTACGTAATCTAGCCAAAATTCATCCGTTGCTTCTATGATTGCAGAAACATCATCCTGATTGAAGTATAAGTAGCCGTAGTAATAGACGAAGAAGTCATCATAAGCTACGTTATAATAATAAAGTTCGCTGGCATCGGGTTGAGGAATATCCGTTCCCAAAGCATCCTCAATCTTTGCCTCGACTACCTCAAACTGCGGGCCATCGTCCGCCACCTCAAACTGAAGAATATATCTTGAGCCATAGCTGAGAGTTAAGCTAAGAATCAGTATCACAGCCGCGGCTACCAGAGTATTTTTTCGCCCTTCTCTTTTACCCAAAAACGCTATGATCAGTCCATATACCATAGATATAACGGGCACAGAGCATACCAGAATCATGACAGATATGATTTCCGTTGGAGCTTCCATCAAAGCGCCCACAATAATCAATGCGCCAATAGGAAGAGCAACAATGCTCATCACAAGCAGAACTATTGATATTATTCTGAGCGTCTTCGAGGCTTTTGTCTTTTCGTTTCCTCGCTGTTTCACCGTTTTGGGATCAAGGGCACTTAAAAGAAGCGAGTCCGCCGCAATCCCTCGTAAAGGAATTATCAGATAGGAATTATTGAAATAGGGCAGCAAAAGCTTGTCTGTCCGAATGCAAAATGTAGCATCATCGTAGAAATAGCTGCACTCCGACATCCGTTTTTCCCCTTCCCAGGTGGTAACGCTAACTCTGTCCCGAAAAACGCAATATTCAAACCTGCGGCGGGAAAACAGCTCAAGGCTTTTTCTGTTTTGTTTCGCAAGAGGAGCAAGCGGACTTAGACAAATGGCAAGATAGACGAAAGCCATTATAAAACCTACTGTTGCGGCGGTGTCAACGCCTGCATATTTGAACGCAATGCCAATGACAAAAAATATTATGCAAAACACAAGTTGTGTTTTCAGCCATCTCCGCCTATTGCACTTAAACCCCGCCTTTGCCTCAGCTTCCTCTATTTTCAAGTTATAAATCTCTGCCGGCAGTTCTGCTTCCGGAAAATGCTCCCGAAGCAGGCAAAGCTCGTCCTTATCCGGCAGTTTGGAGCCAATCTCCCAGCTTGAAACCACGCCCTCATCCACAGAAAGCAGTTCGCCGAGAGCGGCACAGCTTAACTCCTTCTCACGGAGCAAAAGGCGAATATCGTCGCTGAAACTCATTATGCCATCTCCTTTCCAACGGTTTTATGGTGTAATTATTATATCACACTATGCCGACACATCACAACAAAATGTTGCCGAGTGGGCATTGCTGTGTTATGATTTCAAAAAGTTCGATTGAAGGAGGCTGTGCCATGTATGTTTCTCTCTCCTCCGGCACAAAGGACAACATCCTCAAGGCTGTGCGCTTTGAGAGGCCGGACTATATTCCCATGACATTCCACATAAATGATGCCTGCTGGCAGGCCTACCCCCACGAGGAGCTTTGGCAGCTTATGGAGGCTCACCCCTTCCTTTTCCCCGGTTTCGAGACCCCGAAAGGGGAGTTCAAGCCCGTTTTCGCCCCCAACGCCAGACAAGCTGAGCCCTACACCGACCCTTTCGGCTGCATTTGGGAAACCTCCACCGACGGAATTGTGGGCTCCGTCCATAGTCATCCCCTCGATGACTGGGAAAAATGGAGCCGCTACACCTTCCCCGACAGTGAGAAAACCGACGGTCTTTTCCCCATAGACTGGGCCGCCTTCGAGGCGGAAGCCGCTGCAAAACGCGCAGCGGGAGAGATGGTTTACGGCGATCTGCGCCACGGTCACAGCTTTTTGCAGCTATGTGACCTTCGTGGATATGAAAACCTGCTGATGGATATGATTGACGAAGAGCCCCTTCTTGATGAGCTCATAGAGCGCCTCGGGGAATTCAACCTCGCTCAGATAAAACACTTTATCCGCGCAGGCGTTGATATGGTGCGCATCCCCGAAGATCTGGGAATGCAGCACGGACCAATGCTCCGCCCAGAGGATTTCCGCCGCTATATAAAGCCCGCTTATCAGCGCCTTATGGCTCCCCTGCGCAAAGAGGGCATCCCCATACACATGCACTCCGACGGAGACATCCGCCTTCTCTGCGACGATATAATCGAAGGCGGCGTGGACGCGCTGAATTTGCAGGATCTGGTGAACGGCATAGACTGGATATCCGGCCGTTTCCGCGGCAGAACCTGCATAGATCTGGATATTGACAGGCAGAAGATAACGCCTTTCGGCACGCCGGAGCAGATTGATGCTCTTATCCGCGAGGAAGTTGAAAAAATCGGCTGCAAAGAGGGCGGCCTTATGATGATATACGGTCTCTACCCCGGAGTGCCTTTGGAAAATGTGAAGGCGCTGATGGACGCAATGGAGAAATACGCCTTTTATTACAACAGCTAAAAAACAGCTAAAAAAGCCACCGACTTTTTGTCGGTGGCTTTTCGCATTTTTACGGAAGGATTTTGCCGGAGGCGCGGTAAAGCTCATACCATTCCGGTCTATCAAGGCATACATCCGCCGCTTTCGCGATTTCGCGCAGGTGCTGGGGATTGGTTGTTCCCGCTATTGCCTGAATTTTTGCGGGATGGCGCAGAAGCCATGCTGCGGCTATAGCGGCCTTTGTGACGGAGTATTTCTCCGAGAGGCGCTCAAGAACAGCATTAAGCTCCGGATATTCGGGGTTTTCAAGGAAAGTTCCCCCGTGGAGGCTTATCTGCAAAATAGACCAGGCCTGAATTCCCATACCCTTGCACTGAGCATAGTCCAGAAGACTTCCATCGCGCATAATGGCGGCATTTTCCATCATATTCACGTGGATGCCCGCATCGATGGCGGGAGCGTGGGCAAGGCTCATCTCAACCTGATCCACGATTATATCCTGCTTGACACAGCGTTTGAGGTTTTCAATCTGTCCCGGATTCATATTGGAAACGCCGAAATGACGCACTTTGCCGCTGCTGTGCAGCTCATCAAAGGCTCTTGCGACCTCCTCAGGCTCAACGAGGGCATCGGGGCGATGGAGCAGAAGAACATCTATGCTGTCCAGCTTCATACGGCGCAGACTCTGCTCTGCGCTTTCGATGATATGCTCATAGGAGCTGTCATAGTAACCGCGGCAAATTCCGCATTTTGTCTGGACGATGAACTTATCCCGAAGCTGAGGAGCGCTTTCCATGACCTCACCGAAAAGGATTTCGGAAGGGGTTCGCCAAGCGTAAATATCCGCATTGTCAACAAAATTTATCCCCTCTTCAAGAGCAGCCTCCATAAGAGCGTGCATTTCCTCGCTGCCAAAAAGGCTGGAGCGCATAAGGCCGAGAGCTATGCGGGAGGCTTTTATCCCGCTTTTTCCTATTTCACTATACTGCATACTGTCACCCTGTCTTCTGAATATCAGTCACTAAAAGTGAGTATATCCTTATACTTCTCCTTGAAAAGACCATAAACTTTCTGCAGAAGAGCCTCGTCCTCCACAGGAAGGTAGTTTTCCTTTCTCCTGTTTACAGGTTCTATCTCCATAATGATAAGTTCCGTACTTTCACTTTCCGCGGGAAGAAGGAAAATATACTCTTTGTCCTTATACTCTATAACATCGAGATATTCAAATCTCTGCTCATTGCCGTCAGAGTCGGTAAAAGTCAGAATGCTGTTCTCTTCCTGCCGGTTTCTTTTTCTGTTTCTCATGGCACTTTCTCCTTATCTTTAGCCTGAGCAATATAATTCGAACCCGCTCCGCGAGGCGGATTTTAGCGCCAGACTTCCTGTTTCTTCTTTGGTGGGCGCCAGCCCACCTGCATCATTCAATTTTGCCTGATACAAAAATCCCCTCCCGCGGAGTCGCAGATTTCTGAGGTCATATGCTAGTGCAGTGCAAGGCGGCGGCTTGCAGACGGGCTATCGCCCTTCAAAAGCCGGCAACGCAGCAATGCTAACGCATATGCCATCAGAAACGGGTTCGGATTATATTGCTCAGGCTAAGCATAGCTATAATATAACCTCCAATCCTCCATCCGTCAAATATATCTTGTTGACCATCCTAGGCCATGATATAATAAATTATCTGAAGGAAAGGAGCGCAAAATATGCTTACACTCAAGGAAAACTTTTATGAGACCTGGCGCAAAGGCAAACCCGACGCTTTTGTCAACTCCTGGGAGGTGTTCCCTCAGGTTTGGGATCCCGTATTTTTCTTTATGTCCCCCGTTGCCCCCGGCGGCACCGCCGTCACTCCCCACGGCGTAACCCTCGAATGGCGCGCCGATGAACCCGGCGTAATGCCCATCACCACCCCCGACAAGCTGGTATGCCCCGATGCTGCGGAGTGGAAAAAATATGTCAAGCTTCCCGACATGAGCACAGTTGAGCTGGACTGGACAGCCGCAAAGGCTCAGGCCGAGGCTTTCCGCGCTCAGGATAAGTTCGTTATGTGCTGGATGCCCACCGGCCTTTTCGAAACGACCCACTTCCTTCTCGGCTTTGAGGGCGCTCTTTGCGCATTTTACGAAGAGCCCGATGCTATGCACGAGCTGATTGCCGCCATCAAAGAAATGAAGCTGGCGCAGATTAAGCTTATCAAGGACAACATAAACCCCGATGTGCTTATGTTCCACGATGACTGGGGCAGCAAGACCAACCTTTTCATGGCTCCCGATATGTGGCGCGAGTTTTTCAAAGAACCCTACAGAGAGATTTACGGCCTTATAAAGAGCGAGGGCATGATAGCCATGCACCATGCCGACAGCTACTGCCAGCCCATCGCCAAAGATATGGTCGATATCGGCATAGACATCTGGGAGGGCGTTCTCCCCAGCAATGATATTCAGCAGATTAAAAAGGACACCGACTATAAGCTGCTGCTTATGGGCGGCATTGAAGCCAGCGTTGTTGACGTTCCCGACTGGACGGAGGAAAAGGTCCGTGCCGAGGTTCAGCGTGCCTGCCGCGAATACAGCGAGGGCGGCTGCTTCATCCCCTGCCTCACCTACGGCGGCGAAGGCAGCATCTTCCCCGGTGTGAACGACTGCATTATGGACGAGATCCGCAAGCAGAGCAAAATATATTTCGGTTGACAAATTAAAAATCCCGCTTCAGTGAAGCGGGATTTTGCTTATTTATGATAGCTGTTTTTGCAGTTTGCGTTTATGTAGGTTTTCATCTCTTTGCAGTTTTTGATGCCGCCGAAGGCAATTGTGGAGCCATTGATAAGCAGTGTGCAGTAATTGAGCTTTTTTTCCCTTGCCGACTGCTTGAAGGTGAAATCTCCTATGGAAAGCGCTTCAAGGCGGAAGCCCTCGGTGCCCGCTCTGTTGCGCACAATCAGGTCGCGGTCTTCAAAGCGCAGCACATAGTCATGGGCAGCATATTTCTTGGAAAACACACCCATAAGACATGCCAGAATAACAATTATCTCCACGCAGGCATATATCTTAACGGAAATGAGGAGAACCAGCAGCGCCAGAAGAGATAAAATGATAAAGATTACTCCCACTACCTTATAGGACTGTTTTTTTACATATTCAATATCGGTTTCTGTTACAAAGCTTTTCACAATGCCACCTGCCTTTTTATTGTATATAAGTATACAGTCCCAGTAACTAAAAAGCAATAGGAGCATTCCACCCAAAAAGGTCAAAGCGGCTGCACCGGCAACAGAGTCCCTGCGTACTGCTTCCCTTGGGGCAGAGTGTGCTGATGATAACGGTAGGTATGGGGAGGAAAAGAGAGGTCTGATAGAAATTATCCGCCATGCGAAGATTTTCAAAACTGCTTATAAGAACACTCCTTGAGCATAATATGCAATTACCGGAAATTGAAACTATGTGTGTTTAATATAATTCCAAACCGGGATTAATCAAGCGCCGCTTGTCCGAAAGATAAATTTGTGATATTCTGTATAAAACCTCACTAAGACAGAAAGAAGAGGAACGCCTATGCGCCACGCAGCACCAAATCCCTTTTGCTATGGAATTGCCCGGGTTGTTGCCAATTTGGCAGCCCGCCTGCTTTTTCGCAGAAGGTTTCTCAGAAATGAGATTAAAAACGCTTCGGGTCCCTTTGTGGTTATAGCCAACCACCAGACCGCCCTTGACTTTGTCAACCTTATCGGCGCCTGCAAAAAGCCGATGAATTTTGTGGTAAGCCGCTCCATTTTCGGCACCCTTCCCCTGCAGGGCTTTCTGAGCAAGCTGGGACTGATACCCAAGCAGCAGTTTCAAACCGAGGTCAGCGACCTGAAAAAGATGAAAAGCGTTGTTTCCTCCGGCGGAAGGCTTGCTATTTATCCCGCAGGACTTATGTGCGAGGACGGGCTTTCCACCCCCATTCCCTCAGCCACCTATAAATTCCTCAAATGGCTCGGCACCGATGTCTACGCAGCCCGCTCCTACGGTTCGTATTTTGTGCTTCCGAAATGGTCCTCAACGCTCCGCCCCGGACGCACCTACATAGATATATACAAGCTTTTTTCCGCGCAGGAGCTTGCCGCTCTGGACGAGGAGAGCATCCGCCGCCGCACCGAGGAGGCCCTTCTTTTCGATGCTTACCGTGAGCAGGAGGGCTATCGGGTTCGCTTCAGCGGCTGCAAAAACATTGCCGGGCTTGAAAACGTCTTATATATCTGCCCCCACTGCGGCGAGGAATTTTCCATACGCTTGAAATGCAAAAATATTCTCCAGTGCGAAAAATGCGGCTATGCTCAGCAAAGCGACGATTACGCTATGCTCCATAAATGCTCGGTCCACGGGGAGGAGCTGCGCTATGTCTCCGATTGGAGCCGCCTCATCTTTGACAAAGTCCTCTCCTCTGCGGAGAGTGGCGAACTTGCTTCCATCAGCAGCCCCTCCGTCTTTTGCGCGCTGGAGGAAGGAAAACACCGTTTCCGCCAGGTTGGCAGCGGCACTCTCAGTCTCAGCGCCGAGGGTTTTCGTATTGAAGGCGAAATAGACGGAGAAAGCTCCGATATTCTTGTGCCCATTAAAAACATTCCCTCCCTGCCCTTCAGCCCAGGTAAATATCTGGAAGTGCAGCACGGCAGTAAAATTTATCGTTGCATTTTAGAGGACGGACGCCTCGTTATGAAATTCATTAATCTCCTCAAAAGTTTTCACACCCTCAGCAATACTGCCAAAATCAATTCATAAGCGGAAACAAGAAAAAAAGACAGCCCGCCGACGGCGGGCTTTCTTTTTCACTTATATAATCCCAACTGGCTCAGGCGTGGGGAGAGTCCTGCAGCATTTCCTGATAGCTGCCGTAGAACAGCATATCTATGGGCTCACCGTTCTTCACACGCTTCATAACATCCGCATATGCGTTTGAGAAAGCTGTTGCTCCCTGATCGCTCATATGGACGGTGTCATAAAAGCTGTAGGAATCAGAGAAAAGGGAGTATCTGGAACGCAGCAAATTAAAATCATAAAATTCGCAGCCCTGCTCCAGACAGTAGCCTTTCATATACTCGTAAAAGCTGTCAAAGCCTTCGGATTTATAAAGCAGGGAATCCGATACCGGAACCACAACAATGCTGCATTCGGCCTGAGCATCTCTGCACATTTGAAGCACCTGCTCCAGCTTCAGCATATTTTCCTGCAGATACTCGGTATGTACATTTGTGCCCGAAATTTCCTCCAAATTTATGGTATTGGAATCCATGGAATAAAATCCCCGGTTTTCATATTGGATTTGCTTAGTTGTATCACCTTTAAGCAAATCCATCCACTGGGCAACGCCCGATATCAAAAGCCGCGAATAAATATTCAGCCAGTCATTAACGCTGACATTATTGCACATAAAGCGCAGAGCTTCACCGAGGGAATCCATACGCTGAACCGTAAGCGCCTGGCCTTCAGCATGCTCCGTCGTTTCATCACGATAAAGGGCGTTATAGGAAATCTCAATCACTACATGCTCTACAGGATTGCGTGCCAGTTCCTTTTCCAGCATATATATTCTGGAATTCCAGTCCATCATCTGGCAGGAAAGGTTATAACTTGAAGTCCCCAACTGCGCATCCACCGTAACGGGCTGGTAGGCAGCAACGCCGTGAGAAGCACCCAAAAACAAGTAATCAATCTGACCGGCGAGGGAAGCTCTCAAGTTTGCGTCCCGGTAATTTCGCAATTCATAATTGAATACGGGATACAGTAAAATTCCGGAGAGCAAAATCAGCGCCAGGAGAAAGCAGAGAACAGACAGAATGAATTTTTTAGAAATTCGCATACATAAATCCTCCCGTTCCCCAGTTTGCTCTGACACCAAAAATGCTGATGATCAGAACCGCACATACCAGAATAAGCACTCTCACGGGCATAGGAATTTTGTTGAAGCAGTCCCGAACCGGGCGTTTTCCCTGAATTACGGAGAAAACGAACATCAGCACAACACCCACGGCTGCCACAGCAAGCTGCATAAGTGTTTCAAAATCTCCCAGGTTAATAAATGGCAGCAGCTGGGCAAGAGAATGGAAGGGAACCTTTGAAACAAATATGTTCTTCAAAAAACCAATTCCGTCGGACAGGGTGCCAACTTCAGGCAGCACTTTGATAAAGGTTACAAGCACAAAGGTTCTGGCAATACGGAACATTTTCCAAATTTGTGATTCCTGCCTGATTCCCAGTTTGTTATTAACGCCCTGGTACACCGGCTCCATCCACATGGAGAATATAATAAACAGACCGTTTACCAGACCCCAGGCAATATACGCCCAGCTTGCGCCGTGCCATATACCCGTTGCGAGCCACACCACAACCAGCGCAACAGAAGCAGGAAGCGTATCGCTGAAATGCTTGCCAAATTTTTCGCGGCACTTTTTTGCCAGGCTGCGGTTCCATGTGGACATACCGATTGCAAAATATATGTACCTCTTGAACCACGCGCCCAGGCTTATGTGCCATCTGCGCCAGTATTCCGCAATGGACTGAGAGAAATAGGGGCGGTCAAAGTTCTCCGGCAGCTTGATGCCCATAATCTGACACATGCCGCACATAATGTCCATATAACCGGAGAAGTCAGCATAGATCTGAATGCTGTACATGAACGCACCGATCAATGTGGTAGCGCCGGAATAATTTCCATAATTGGCAAACACATCGGCCACATAAACGGAAAGGAAATCCGCAACCACCATCTTCTTGAAGAAGCCCCATATAAGACGCTGAAATCCTCTGGAATAATTTATATAAGAGGGTTTATGCGGTGTAAACAGCTCCTTGGACAGGTTCTCATACTGGCTGATGGGGCCTTGGGTCATTTGCGGGAAGAATGACACAAAAAGCAATACCTTGAAATAGTTTTTTTCCGCTTCAATATTCTCCCAGTATACATCCACAAGATAGCCAACGGCCTGGAATGTGTAAAAGGAAATTCCAAGAGGAACGATCAGTGAAAAGGAGTTATTTATAGTTCCTGCGCCTATAAGGGATGCAACAGAATTGATTTGATCTATAGCAAAATGAAGATACTTAAAAGTGCAGAGGAAACCCAGATTCACAAGCAGCACAGCCAGCATAATCCATCTTCTCTTATGCTTGTTGGCCTTTTTGATTCTGCTTTTTTCCTCTTTTGAAAGGATTTCCTTATTCTGACGCAAAAATATCTTTTGTTTGTCGCTGATGTTCTGCATCCAGTATGTAGCGCCATACACTGTTACTGAAGTGGTCAAAACATAGATGCCGGTTTTTATGCCGCAGCTTAAATAAAAGAAAATGCTGGCGCACAGCAATACCACCCACTGCAGTTTCCCCGGAACAATATAGTATGCGCACAGCACAACCACCATGAACAATATAAATTCAAGTGATGTGATTGACATATAAAAACCTCACATAATATTTGGGATGTTATTCATCCTCCTGAATTGCCTGAATCATTTCCCAAATGGCATGGATGCTGTTGAAATTTTCATTGCGCATCCACTTGGGGCCGATTTCGATATCGAATTCTTCACATATTGTGGTAATCAGTGTAAGAATGCTCAAAGAATCATACACCTGACCGTCAATCAGATTGGTTTCTGTTTCATAATCCACATCGGGGTCAATTTCCATCATTATTTCCATAAGCTTTTCCATAACTTATATCTCCTTTTCTTCTTAAACAGCATTTTTCAATTTCTGTCTGTCAATTTTCCCGTTGGCATTCGTGGGCAGCTGCTCCATGACAACGACTTTACCCGGCAGCATATAATCAGACAGCTTCTCCTTAAGCAATCTTCTGATATCTGTGCCCTTCATTTCAACTCCCTGCGCGAGCTGGCAGAAAAGAATGATTTTACGTTTGTCCCCGTCATAAACGCAGCAGCACCGATGCACTTCCTCCAGCGCTCCGGCAATTGTCTCAATCTCACCCAGTTCAATGCGGTGTCCCATATGTTTAATCTGAAGATCCGTACGGGACGCGAAAATCAAATTTCCCTGTTCGTCATACTGTGCCAAATCACCGGTTTTGAAGCATCTTACCGGGCCATTGCCAAAATCACGGTACACAAAACTGGCCTTTGTCTTTTCAGGATCATGATAATATTCAAGAGCAATGGCATCGCTGCAAACATAGAGCTCACCTATTTGACCGGGCTCTGTAATAATTTGTTCCCCATCCAGAAGATATACATCGCAGTTGCACAGCGCTTTTCCCATGGGCAGCGTATCCGTATCCGAAAAAGCTCCTGTCACTTCGTAATAGCAGCAAATGCCGGCAAGTTCAGACTGACCGTAGAGATTTACATACTTAATATCCGGCAAGGCCTGTCTCCACTTGTTCAGGTGCTTCATAGGCATAACCTCGCCAACAAAGAACACCTTCTTCAGGGTAGTGGGTTTAACATAGGAGAAGGGATTCAGTTGAGAAACCAGCGAAAGAACCGTGGGAACCCAGGACGCGAAACTAACACGGTGCTCATTCAGGTAATCGATCAGGTCCGGCGGCAGGGTGAACAGTGTTGTCGGTAAAATATCCAGAGTGCAGCCCAGCTGCAGCATCATATAAATATCTTTGGCAGAAGCGTCAAAATAAAAGGGAGTCTGGTTGCCTATGATCTCATCCGTTGAAAAATCAAATGTTTCGGCATATGCCTGAACAAAACTCAGCAAAGCCTTGTGGCTTTTCAGTACGCCTTTGGGAATTCCGGTGGAGCCGGAGGTGTATACCATATACGCGGGATCATCGCCGCCCACATTCGGGAAAGACTGCAGTTTTTCAAGCACATCGTCAGGGCTGAGATATACGCCGCCGAAAGACACGCAGTCCAGCAGATGTCGATTTTCCTGTTTTCCAACAATTAGCTTAAAGTCGGCATCTTCAATGATATGACGTTTTTTCTCAGGAGGCATATCGGGGTCAACAGGCACATAAAAATTACCGCTGAAAAGAACGCCCAGAAAGAAAATCAAGGTGTCCGCGTCCCGAGAGGCAATAACGCCAATCGGAGCATTCACAAGACCATATCTGCAAATGGCCGCTCCGATTTTTCTGGCCTGAAGGTCCAGTTCCGCAAATGTCACCTTACGGTCTCTGTCAACAATCGCGGTCTTCTGCGGATGATTTTCCACCGCTTTCTGAAGAAGTTCCAGTATATTTCGCATAGTATCACCACTAATATTTTATATTCTGACTATTAGTTCGTATTAAATTATAATATCATACTACAATTTAGTAGTAAAGAAATTGTTTTCGTTCTTCCATGTGCCGGTGTTTGCATCTCCCATAGCCTGAGCAAAATAAGTCCTGCAATCCCGACGGGATTACAGGACTTATTTTGTGTCATTTCAGAAGCGTTAATAGCTCACTGCTTATCGGGCAGCTGCATTTTTCCCAGTTCGTTGCAGCGATTGCAGAGCTTTTCCGCAAGAGCCGCTTTGGAAAGTCCTTCCTCCAGCAGTTCGTCCACACTTTTAGGTGCATCGAATATGAATTTTCGGGTTTCCTTATTCAGGTATGCCACATACACTGGCACATTCAGGCCGTTGCGGCGGCACTGCTCAAGCATCATGGATACGCCGGGGTAAAAGCCTGTCAGCACCTTAAAATAGCCCCTATCCGAAACCTCTGGGAAGATAACCAGTGTCTGATTCTTTTTAAGTATGTCAATGCTTTGGCGGAAAGTGCTTCTCAAGCGGACATCGCCGTAAGAAGAAATCAGCTCCAGACCGATATAGAACATTCTGGTAAGCGGTGTAGCGATCAGGCAGAAAAGACGCGCCAGATGAATGTTCCACTGTTTTTTCTGATGGTAGTAAATATTGGTCTGGTAGCGATAGGCCGTTTTGAAATCGGTGTTCATCTCATAGGTGCCCCAAAAACGGATGGGCAGCTTGGCATAAAGCTCCAGAGTCAGGGGGCCCGATGCGCCCTCATGGTTGCTCAAAATAATGCATCCGGGTCCGGGAGCTTCTCCCAGGAAAACAAATTCCGGTTTTCTCACAAAAAGCTTAACGATGGCTTTCACTGCCGTAAACCACTTTTTGCGGGAATATCCCACGGGAGTCGGCGTGTCAAATGAGGATAAAGCAGTTTTTGTCACGTTTTTCTCCTTTCGATGGAATTATAACTTACCTACACAATAGCATTATTTTGTCGAAACGACAAGCCCCTAAGGAAAATGGCGTCAGTTCCTTTGCGTTATCTTTATATCTTAGGATAGCATGATCGAAAGGCTGTGCTGTCTTTTATCTTTATGTGAGTCGGTTTTTGCAGCAATAAGAATCGTCTCCGGTTTTCTGCTAAATCTATATAGCTGTTTATTTTGCTGTTGTTTTATGATATAATGCCGGTACCGGATTTGTGATTTTCGTTTCAGGTTTTAAGGAGAACATATGAAAGACGAATGCTTGATTTGCGGTGCGCCGCTGAAATATTCAGAAACCGACACCGAGATGGAATGCGCTCTTTGCCACAAAAAAGAAAACAGCAAAACCTTTTGTGAAAATGGTCATTATGTATGCAGCGATTGTCATACGCAAGGAATAGACCGCATTATCGGGCTATGTCTTGGCCAGACCTCAAAGAATCCCATAGAGATCATTCAAAAGATGATGGCACTTGATTTTTGCCATATGCACGGGCCGGAGCATCATATTATGGTAGGCTCAGCGCTGCTTACCGCCTATAAAAACGCAGGCGGCAAAATTGATCTTGAAAAAGCTCTTATTGAAATGCAGTCCCGCGGCAAAAAAGTTCCCGGTGGTGCCTGCGGATTTTGGGGTGCCTGCGGTGCAGGTGTCAGCGCAGGTATGTTTATTTCTATCGTGACGGGATCAACTCCCCTTGCAAATGAGAGCTGGGGACTCTCCAACAAAATGACTTCTGCTGCACTGGGCGCCATTGGCGAGGTGGGCGGTCCCCGTTGCTGCAAACGGGATTCTTACCTTGCAATTACCAAGGCGGTGGAATTTGCCAAAGAGAAGCTCGGCGTTGAGATGGAACTTAGCGAAATCAAATGCGTCCACTCCTCTCAGAATAATCAGTGCATCGGTGTGAGATGTCCATTCAAATGAAAAAACAGCCTTTATTTGCGTGCATATTTTACCCAGCAGAAACAGAAAGTTTGACGGAGTGAAAAATATGAGCAGATATCCCATCAGCAAGGAATTTTTTCCATTTTCGCTTTTCACACCACCCATCAGCGAGAAGTTTCTTAAAGTGGCTGTAGCCAATATGAAAGTGCCGAAATGGATCTATAAGGACAAAAAGCTTGATGTGCGCCCTTATGAAATCAAAAGTTATGACGGTGAAAAAATCGAATGCTTCCTGATGTCTCCGAAAGCGGCCAAGGATAACTCTCCGTGCCTTATTTACATTCACGGCGGCGGTTTTGTGCTCAGCGCTGCAGGCTATCACTATAAAAACGCTATGCGCTACGCCAAAGAGCTTGGCTGCAAGGTGGTGTTTATCAACTATCGCCTTGCGCCGGAGCACCCCTTCCCTGCGTTCTTTGAGGACTGCTATGCCGCTTTTTGCTGGGCATATGACCAAGCCGAAGAGCTGGGCATTGATAGGGAGCGTATTGGCATAGGCGGCGACAGCGCAGGCTCCACCCTTGCGGTGGGTGTGTGCCTTATGGCAAGGGAGAGAAAGCATCCTGTTAAATTCCGATTCCAGATGCTCCCCTATCCCTTCCTGGATGCCCGCAACGAGAGCCTGTCCGCTAAGCGCTTCACCGATACTCCTATGTGGAATTCTTCCCTGTCAGAGCGGATCGGTCCCATGACAAAGGTGGGTCGTGAACATCCCAATTATATCTGGTATTCCCCCGTGGAAGCGGCAAGTCATGAAGGACTGCCTCCCGCATATATCGAGACGGCGGAATTTGACTGCCTCCACGATGACGGCATCCTTTATGCCCGACTTCTCCGGGATGCCGGCATCGAAGTTGTATTGAATGAAACCAAGGGAACGATGCACGGTTTCGATATCGTCACAAAAGCGCCCACTACTCTGGCAGCTATGGAACAGCGCATCGCCTTTATGAAGCGGATGATATGAAAACAAAAAACCTGCAAGCCCGATGGGCTTGCAGGTTTTTTATGTGTAATAAGCCTAATAACGCTTTATTCTTTGAACGGGATTAGTTGGAAGAAAAAACACATCTTACCGCAATATACTCCATAGAATAGATGTCATGGCAAAAAAGCGTCATGTCACAATCTGTATCCATAAGCCATTGGGCATCTGCGTGCTTGGCCCGGTCTACTCCGGAAACTGTATAAGCAAATTGGGCTCCGGTCATATCTGTGACGGCAATCCGTGCTCCATGCTCAATTTTATCACCAAACCCAAATTGACGGGGGTCGTCGGCACCACCGATAATCAGGCTGTTGTCATAGGCGCTTCCGAAAAAACGCGCAGGTGAAGAAGAAAGTTTATTGCTGTCCCACTTATCGGCCACGGGGAGTTCAATGCCAAAGGCCGGCACCTCAAGCACCGCCACATAGTCAGTGTTATCAATTTCCAGAACCGGCATGGCGGAAGCGAGCTTTATTCCGGGAGAAGCCGCCGTTCGCTCCGGCAGGATTTCTTCCAGGCTCGACAGAATCTTCTGACTATTCTGCGCGCCCACATACATGCGGATTTGAAAAACGGTCACCATCAAAATTCCGGCCAGAATAAGACAGATTCCCAACACCGGAAAAAGGGGGAATTTCCGTTTTTTCATCTGCGCCTCCTGCTATAAATGCCAAGGATCACTGCCATAGCACCGCAAAAGCACATCAGCAGGGCCCACAGCACAGGTGCCGAACTGTCACCGGTCTTGGGAACTTCCGGTGTGGTTTTATTGGAGTTGATAATGGAAAAATTACTGCCGCTTTGTTGTATGGTGACTTTGTAATCATCCGGCACTTTTCGCTCCGCCACCGTCCACTTGGCATGGTCTTCTGCAGAAACATACCAGGTATAGCTCCAGTTATTGTCTGCATTGAGAATTTTTGTTTCATAGAGCACTCCGTCTCTATAGATATCCACCGTCACTTCTTCGGGACGAAGATTTTTATTGCCTCCATCCTGCCACAGCTTGGTAACAGTATACTGATCTTTTGGTATAAACTTAGTGCATTTGGGGTTTGCCTCAACTGCATAGATATAGGTGCCGTCCGGCTGAGGTGTGGGCACATAAACCATGAACTGATTGAATACATAAGTACCGCCGGTATTTTCCGCCACTGCCTCCCGGACAAAATACAAGCCGGTATCCAAATCAGAAAAGCAGACCGTGCCATTTTCGTCTGTCACCATTTCATAGTCCGGAGTTCTTTGGTCAGCGACAATATAGGAGCATAATGTTTGCGCCACATAATTCCACTGCTCCTGCATGGTGATGCCATGAATATCTATGGGGTAAGACGCAAAAGGTTCTATCAGCTGAAAGGAGCCATCGGGAAATGCTTCGGCCACCCGATAAATGCCAATTTGCAAATCTGCAAAGGCTGCACCTTCTTTTTGATAGTGCAATGTGAGGCTCGCCTGTGCATCGGGCTCCAGCGGTGTCAGCGCCTGAACGGGAAGAGGACGCACAGATGCAAAGCACACAAGCATCAACAATATGAGCGGCAGGATTCGCTTTTTCATCAAATATCCTCCCCCAGGCTTTCTTTCTTTACAGGTGCCACCATCACATAAATCAGCAACACTAAAATAATAGGAAACGCTACGATAGGCATAACGATCAGCGGCTCCACCCGGTATGCTTCGTTGGCAACGTAGATGTTTCTTTGCTGAGACATATCCACCTGATATCCCCGAACCAGCAGTCGCTGAGTGTTGATGCCGTAAGGGGTGCAGGTCAGCAATGTACAGTAATCTTTCCCTTCCTCAATCTGGATCAGGCTTGTATCATAGGGTTCCACAATGCGGATTTCATCCACTTCATAGGTGATGGTGCGGTCCAAAATCGTGAAGTAAAAAATATCGCCAACTTCCATACGGTCCAGGTGGGTAAACAAAACCGCCGTAGGAAGGCCGCGATGTGCCGACACCACGCTGTGGGTGCTTTCACCGCCTACCGGCAGACTTGTGCCCTCCATATGGCCAACCGCAATACTAAGCACGGCATCGGATGTTCCGTGGTAAACCGGCAGTTCCTGACTGATCTTAGGAATGGTGACATATCCCATCATGCCGGTTCCGCTGACATTGAGAACATCATTGTATTCGCTTAAGTTAACATGCTCTACCAGCGGCACCTTCAGTTGCCGAAGTTTTTTGTTGTATTCATCCGCTTCTTCAAAAATGACAGTGTAGTCCTCCGGTTTATATTTAGCAAGCATAGATTCATAGTCAACAATAGCCTGGCTCTGTGTTTTAGAGTTCCAGTAGCTGCTGATAGACGGATATAACAGCACGGACAGGCCTATAAAAAACGCTATTAAAAGAATAATGGTAGTTTTTCTATTTTTCATAGGTCTCTCCCTAATGTTATTGCGGGATCCCCCGGCAGGAGCAGATGCTCCTGCCGGGATGGTGATAGCTTAGGAATTAGAATTACTCCTCGTCCTCAATCTTGGACATTCTCTTCTTGGTTACCAGAACAACGCCGGTGCCCAGTGCAGTGCTGCCGCCGAGAAGGGTGAACAGCAGGGTACCCAGACCGCCGGTTTCGGGCAGACGGGAGCCGGTGTTGTTGACAACATGCACGCCGGAGCCAGAGGAGAAATTATCGCCATTGAAAGTCGCATCCAGGTTAGCATCGGAGATGATGAACTTCTGACGGGCGGTCAGCTTGTTATAGCCGTCGGGTTCCTTGGTCTCTTCCAGGTAATATGTACCGTTGTCCAGGCCTTCCACACGGATCTTACCGTCCTTAACTTCGATCTCAACGCCGGCAGTTGCGCTTGCATTGCGCAGGTAGCCGTTGCCTTCGTCATTTGCAACGACGAAGATCTCGTTGCCGCCGGTCATAGCGTCATAGATCTTAAACTTAGCGCCGTCGATCAGTTTGTCCTCGGAGTCGGTCTTGACGATATCGATACCAAAGGTGCGGGTGCTGACGGAAGACTCATTGGACTTGTGGGGCTGATCATTGTCACCTGCATCACCGAAGGTCAGCCATGCAACGTTGTCATTGGTATCGTTGTGGATCTCAGCGTTACGATTCATAACTGCTTCATAGTAGACAATGATCTTATCGTTGGTTTCCATCTCATCGCAGAATGCCTGTGTGAAATGAACTTCAAAGTCACAACCGTCGGTAGTGACCGCATCGCCGGTCTTGACAGTGTACATTTCTGCAGGAGCGTTGTGGCTTTCGCTGCCGGGGCGGACATGCTGGATCTGGGTAACACGGCTGAAGTCAAGGCCGGATTCCATGGTGTCGTGCAGGATATAGTTCTGTGCACCGGCATGGACATTGATGGTAACACGATACTTTAAGACCTGACCGATATCTGCAGTATTGGTCTTGCCCCACTGCTCGGTGGAATCTTCCTGAACCTGTTTATCGATGGTGGGACTGCCGTTTTTAGCGTTGATGGAAGCGTTGGGATTGGTGGTAGTCAGGCCGCACAGTGCACCCATGGTGGAGTCAATCAGGTAGTAACCCAGCTCCAGGCCTTCAAACTTACCGGCAGTGGCGGTGAACACAAATTCGCCTTCGTTTCTGGAGGACTTAACGGGATCTATACCATTTGCTTCTGCATGGGCCAGAGCCAGCTTTGCAAAGGCTGCCTTGGTGTCATCATCTTCTGCGGCAACCCAAGAAGCAGCACCGGCATCGTTGATGCTAATGTACTTCTGAGCCTCTGTGGTTGCAAAGAAGCCTTCCCATTCTGCGTTGACGGTGTAGGTGTAAGCGCTTCCGCTTCCGCTCAGGCTCAGATCCAGCATTCTGTAGATCTCATAAACATTTTCTGCACTGGCTCCGTTAATGGTGATGGAGCCGGTTTCGCCTGCTGCAAACGCAGCAAAAGACAAGGATGCTATGAGCATCAGTACCAGGACTAAAGAGATAATCTTTTTCATAACATGTATTCCTTTCTATTTTTATAATTTCTTTTTATTGGAGAGAATCGAATTCACGGCGCAAATTGTCGCGATCAGAAGGCTTATTTCATCCTCCTTTCCCGCTTGCACCTTGATCCGATTCCGCATACCAGCGCACCCAGCATAATTGCCGTGCCGCAAAGTGCATACATAAGTCGTGCCGCTGAGCCGGTAGAAGGCAGCTCAGGACCACCGGGATAATAGATGTTTGTGATCACCGTAGAATAGGTAGGCGTAGAATCGCCAGAGGTCTGGATCGGGCCATAGGTCGTCGTCCACATTAGTTTTTTCCAGTTTTCTGCCACACTGTACTGGATCACATTGCCACTCTCATCCTTGTAGGGAAGACCCAGGAAGCTGCCTTGCCAATTGTTTTTCAAATTCAGCGTGATGCTTCGTCCGGTGTTAATGCCATTGGCAAGCAGCTGTACAGTAACAGCATATTCCTGATACAGTGTTTTATCATAGCCCGCGGGGATCACCCACTCTTTTCTGACCGTCAACGAAGTCTCATTATCGGCAGCCAGTGGTGTGTTGGTTATTTGGTAAGCCCAGTCTTCCACTTCCCGGATGTCGCTTTGTGTTATCCTTCGTATAGGGGTTAGAATCAGAGAATTGTTTTGGCTCGTGTCGTAATCAAACTTTCCGGCACTGTTCATATCACCTGTCAGATAGTAGTAATTTCTGCCTTGTTGGTGGAAAATCTGCAGTCCGCCGGCTCGATTACTATAAGAAAATTCCTGACAGTCAGCTGATTGAGGCGAATCTATTCTGGCATAGAAGTCTGTGGCGCTGCCGCCATTATAATAAAATGTGATCGTCTGCCTGAGACCATTTGTGAATTTCACTTTTCCGTTATTCACAGTTACGGTCCAGAGGGCATTGGGTGAAGATTTCGCCGTCTGCTCATCTACCCACTTGTATCCGGTATCGCCTCGGTTATCCAGGGTAGACAGATAACCACTGCCAGAGCGCAGAATATAGGTTTCTCCGTTTTGGAAGGAGAGTGCTTCTGCCCATTGGGTCGTGGTGATCTCAATTTCTGTGATCTTTCGAACCGTGGAATAATAACCGGATTCGTAGGATTCCTCGACGCCGTACTGCACCTCCGCCATCGTATCATAATCATACTTTGGCAAATTGGTCCAGATATACATCCAACTATTTTCGTCACTGAGCGTTACCTCACGGATCCGTCGTATCGTACCGTCCGGGTCGGTTACCGTCAGATAGGCCTGGATGTAATCATTACTGTGGCTCTTGTTGTCCTCCCAATTTTTGATGACCTGAACTGTAGTGGTCTCGGTTACTGTCTCCGGAGCATTTGTCACAACGATATAGACTGTTTTAGTCTGCTCGTCGATCTTTACACCGTGGATCGTATAACCGTTGGAAGGTTCATTCCCCTCAGCATCGGAAACCATATCCACAAGATAGGTAGCTTGACCTTCTCGTTCAATCTTCAGCCGGATTACTCCGGAAGGCAATCCATAGCCTTCCCTATCCGGTGGCACGGTCTCCTTTATGTAATAGGTATTGCCGGAACCCAGACCCCAAAGCTCTGCTTTACCGTTTTGCACAGTGAAGCTGCTTTGGAACTGGTTAAGCACACCGTCCGACAAATCCGCATTGTAAACATCCTCGCTTTCCCAAAGCTCTGCGGGAACGGTGCAGGCCAGGTCTTTATAAACGGCAAACTGCGTACCATCCAGCAGGACCTGAGTCAGCACATCCTCTTTTTGGATCTGCAGACCGAAGCGAGGTGCCAGATTAAAATAGATCGAGCAGTTGGAACGGGAAGAGCCTCGCTCCAGGTAAAGCACGGTCATGGTGTGGTCACCTGCGCCAAAGCCCAAGTCCATCAGGCTGGTCTGCCGATTTCCCTGTACCGTTACCTGTCCGGTGGAGAAATCGATCACGCCGTTCTCTGCTCCGTGGATACCGCCGATATCCAGTACCAAAACGCCGTCGATCAATACCCACAGGTCATCGTCACCACTGAACTGGAATTGCATATCGTTGCCATACAAGTCTTTGTTGCCTCCACTACCGGGGTCATTTGGCAGATAGAACTTGATCTCCGTTCGCATTCCGTAAGCATAATCTGTCTGTACATTGTTGACGCTGTTGTAGTCGCCGGAATTATACTTGGAGTCATAGCGGAAATGGGGAATACCACTGTATTCTCCGTTGATACCTGCGTAATTATAAGTGCCGGTAGTCTTGCCGTTGGTATTGGCATAGGGAGAGTTTAGAGGCAGGAAGTCCGAATAGGAGCTGCCAATGGAGTCAGATGTAGCGGCCAGATATTCGTACACATAGAACCGACGGTTGCTTTGGTTGTAAGATGCGGCATTTCGAGCAGAGTCGTAATAGTAGTAGCCGTAATGCTCATCATTGGGATCGTCCATAATCTGGAACAGATAATCGCCGGTTCCCAAATAAGTTTTGCCCAACACACCGGTTCCCGAAGCCGGGTCATACTCGTTGTTCGTAGCAAACAGCAAGCTGCCAAGCTGAGAAGAATAAATACCCGGTGTAACAATACCCTCGCCCGGGTAGACATTATGATTGCTTCGGTTATTGGGAATACATATGAGGCCTTCTGAATCATTATCCACAAAGATAAAATTCTGGGTCGTTTGGTCGCCATGGTCAACACTTCCGGAGGTAACCATGGACCAACGCTCCGAGTGGTCAGATGCATTGACGCTTATCTCCGCTCTGGCCGATTGGATATTGAACAGATAGTTATAGTCAAACATGTGGGTGGTGATAAAGGAGTTGGTGCTGACCGAATCTGCTACCTGTGCGTTAAATTGTCCAATATCATAGGTGCTTGCCACCCAATCTGCATATAGCACCGCATCGCCGGTGACCGTCATTTCCTCACCGGGTAAATAGTATTGGGAATTTGTAACATCGTACCAGCCACGAAGCTTGTAGCTGTACTTACTGGGGGATGTCCATTCTGTGGGTAATTTCATTGTTTCTCCCACACGGACCGTATACGCAGTATCCGGGGAACCGGTCAGGTGTCCCAGACCGCCGTCTGTGCCGTCCAGCCAGACGGTATAGGTTTGGGTGATGCCCACCCGGAAGGTCACATTCTGGTTTTGATTTCGCACCATCTGGAATCTTCCGTTAGCTAAATCCAGTCCCACATATGCCGAATGACTGAATTTCACACCGGTTCCCGCGGCATTGATGGAAGTGCCCCATCGACCGGGGGTGATGATGCCGTTGTCGGTGTTGCTGTTATGGAATGGATGCAGGTATCGTCCGGTGGCCGCATTCTGGATCGCCCATGAATTATTGTTGTAGGACGATATAGACCACAGCAACTGGTTGGGATTTTCCAGATCTGTATATATCTTTCCGTCGCTGCCGACAGTAATCTGCACGGCATCGCCGTTGCCGTTGATGGCGTAGGTGTTGCCGCCGCTCTCCACATAAAAGACAAACTGATTTGTACTTGTGAGCAAACTTGTACTGTAGTTGGTAGCAACTGCCAGCGGAACATTTGCATCAAGAGGTTCCGCCAACATCCCGTAAAAGGGACTCAGAGAAATCAGACCGTAACCCAAAATGGCAGGATCTGTAATGTCATAGGTGGTTTCCGCTACCGTGTCGTTCAGGTTGCCCTGAATCACCGTGAGCGTCTGCTCGGATACCTGGGTAATAATTGCAACAGCATTTGCATTTGTGGTTTCAGAACCTTCACACAAGAAAACCAAATCGCCGATTCCCGGCAAGGCTTCTCCTGCTGATCGATACAAGTCTGCTGCTTCCCATTCCAGACGCATAGCCTCCGGGCCGGCATTCATGGGAAGGCCCGTCGCGCCTGCATATTCTAAACAGAAGGACGCAAACATGGCCGACCAGTCCCCATAGGGGTTGCCATACCACTGTCCGTAGCGAGTGATTCCACGGCGAACCCCGTTGTCATCCACCTGGAAATTCAGCGCGCTTTCCGTATAGCCAAGCTGAGACTTGGCCACCAGAACCACATTTTCTTTTATGGTTGGTCCCAGAACCATATCTGCCAGTGTCATTTCCCAATCGTCACTGGTTTCAAGGTCTGCCGTAATATCACTGTAGCAGCTTTCTATGTGGATATGCTCTTCCTGCTGACAGCTTTCTGTAATCTCATAGCATTCGTCTGTATGCGCATGTCCCTCGCTGGCTTCTATGCCGCAATCCAGCTGGGTCTGCTCTGCCGGGCACTGATCTGTGTGGACATGACCATCCTCTTCCTGTAACTCACATCCAGAATCAGGGACAGTCACCCAACAGGCTTCTCCGTGAGAATGCTCATCGGTCTCTTCCATTTGGCAAACAAGCTCCCGATAGAGGCAAGTTTCATTATGGACATGAGCTTCCGCTTCCTCCAACATGCAAATCAGCGCTTTTTGCTGGCATTCATCACTATGTATATGCTCCTGCATCCCGCAGAAGGCTTCTCCGGCAATGCCGATGCCGGTGAGCTTCAAGCTCCAAAAAACCGCCAATATTACCACAAGAGAAAGACCGGTGATGATATGTCGGAGATTATGCCGATCCTTGTTGTACATATTCAGTTTTTCCAACAGGTTTTCTTTAATCGCTGACAAAATCACACCTCCTTTCCCTTGATACACGGTGTTAGTTCATAAATTTAAATTCAGATAAAGGCCATATCTTGCAAAAGATCTTGCCGACCATTTGATCTTCGGCAATGCAGCCGATCACACTGCTGCGGCTGTCGATGGAGGACTCTCTTTTGTCTCCCATCACAAAGTAATGGTTCTCCGGCACCTGATACGGGAACTTCACGTCGCATTCACCCAAGGCCTTTTCGCTGACATAGGGCTCATCCATAGCTTCGCCGTTCAGAAATACTGTTCCGTCGGATTCGATCCAGATATAATCTCCCGGCGTGGCAATAATCCGCTTGATCAGTATTTTGTTGGAATAATAAAAAGAGCACAAGTCGCCGGATTTCAGATTATCCGTTTTTACCAACAGGACAATATCTCCATCATTCAAACTGGGCTCCATGCTTGTACCGGCTATCTGCAGCACCGGCAATACCAGTGTGGCAATCAAACTCGCAATCGCAGCCACAACGATCAAGGCACTAATCGTACTGCGCAGCAATCTGCGAAAACGGCGCTTATAACGCTCACGCTTCAGCTCCTCTTGCAGAGCATCCAGCGGCGGCATTTCGCGCCTGCTGTGTTTGGCAACATATTTTTCCATAGCTTATCATTCACCTTTGATGCGGCGAGCCTGAGCCTGAGCCTGAGCAAGAATCTCCGCAGCCTTTTTATATGCAGTGCGCTCAATTTCTTCGGCCTTCTTTTTGGCCCCGTCGATATAAAGATCGGCCGCTTCCTGTGCCGCCTGGAATACGCCGCCCAATTGCAAAGAGGCTTCAGCAATGGAACCCAAAGAAACCATTTTGATATCTTTATCTGTCAATTGCTTCTCCGCTTCATCCAGCTTGGTCTGCAGCTCGTCTGCCCGTCTCGTTTGAACGATCAGAAGCTCCAAAAGCTGATAACGATTCAATTTTTTCAGATCTTTATCTGTCACTGCGGTTTCCTCCAAAGGTTCAACTATCAGCGCTTGCAAATCTACATTTTTGTCCATTTTAGCATTTTACATAATACACCCAACAGTATACTACTATTATATTTTATGTCAACTATTTTCTCGGCTTTTTTCAACATTTTTCAACACTTCTTTCCACAACTTCGATTGGCGGCATAAAAAAATCGCCCTCAAGGGCGACCTTTCCTCAAATTTATCAACAGGCAGCTATGTTTATTGGAAAGCCGCTCGTCGGTGCATAACCCGAATATCATTGATGCAAAATTTGACTCCATAACGAAAAAAGACAGCCCACCAGCGGTGGACTGTCTTTTTTTTGGCAAGTTGCACCGATTTAGATATCATTAAAAATAATTGCCCGCCCATACTTGTTTTACTCATTAAAAAATGGCATAATACTTAAAAAATCATCAGCTATCGAATTAATATCAACAAATATTCCAACTATTACAATTGTTTTCAATGTTGGTTGCAACAATTTGAAAGGAGATATTAAAAATGGCGGGTAGAAATTTTTCAGAAGCAGTGCAGTTTGGAGTTGTAAAAGCCAATTTGGAAAAGAACAACGGCATTATTCAATGCGAATTGTGTGAAAAACAAATATTCTCCATTGGGGAATGCCACTTTGATCACATAATTCCGTACGCAAAGGGTGGATCTTCTACCTTGGAAAATTGCCAGATTCTTTGCGTTGAGTGTAATCTCAAGAAAAGCGACAAAGAATTAAAAGACATTGTTATGGAAGAAAAAGCACGTCAGTTTCTAAGCGGAAAGTCATTTAGGGAAGAAGCTAAACCAGTTCCCGTTACTATTCCGCAAGACACCACAGATAGTAAAATGACAAAAGAGAAATTTGACTATATTGTGGGGAAATTTATTGAAGAAAAGGGAGATATCCGGCAAATCGACTTTAGTAGGGAATACAACCATTTACCTGGTATAAGCTATATGGTAAAATACTATGGTACACTTAATGAATTAAAAAAAGCGTTCGGTATTACAGATATTTCTTTAAATTGGAATAGAGAGAATATTGCCGCAGCACTAAGATCGTTTGTGTCTGCGCACGGAAAAATTACGCAAAAAGATATTCGAAAAGAGAACGGACTACCCTCCATAAATTGTATATTAAACTACTATCCCGAGTATAAGAATTTTACAGAAATCAAACAAGGCCTTTGTGATCTTGATGCTCGCGGTGTTTGGACAAAAGAAGAAGCTATAATTGAAGGAAAAAGATTTGTTAGCCAAAACAACGGGAAACTAACCCAAAAGGATTGTAACCGCGCTAATGGCTTGCCTCCAATGTCTGTTATATACAGACTTTTTGGAGATATGCCTACATACCAAAAAACAGTAGGTGCATCTATATCAAAAAACATTTATGTTTCCGAAGAAGAAGTCGAGGCAGCGGTTGCGATATATTTTAACGGCAAAGAACGCGTAGTTGAATCAAGGGAGCAATTCTTTGAGACGTTCCCCTATGGTATAGATGTTATCCGTGGTAGATACAAGTCATTTGATGTGTTTGCTCAACGGTTTAATATTACAGTTCTCAAAAGCAAAAAGGCAAAATACACAAAGCAAGAAGTGGATGATATTATTTCGGGCTATGTTAGATCCGGTAAGCCTATTCCTAAACACCACGACCTAAGCAAAGAAGGTTTGCCCGCAGCAAGCGTCATTATGCGCTATTATGAACATTGGCGTGAGCCGTTTGAGATATTCCAAGCTCTTTACAGAAAAATAGGTAATTGAGAAAATGAACGGAAATATAACGATTTCATACGCAATATTTCCATTATTGTTTCAAATTTAGTTCAAGTCCTCCCCGAAGGCTGTTTTTGGCGGAGGATATCTATAAAATTCAACCACTAAAAACACAAAGAAAAAGTCCACAACCGCTATGGTTTCGGACTTTTCTGCGCCGATATCTAAATCGGTTCGCATTGTTGGTTGCGGGGGCCGGATTTCCCGGGCGCCCCTGCAGCGTTAAGAAAATATGCCGGTGGCATATTTTTAGCGTAAGCCGCAGGAGCTATGCTCCGAGGAAAGGGCAGTGCGTTTCTCCTGACGTTTTGACCGACCGGGTTATCCCTTCGGGCCGCCTTGCCGCTTTTACCGTTTCCGTCGCGGCATTAAAACCGCGCCGAAAAGCGGTGCGGCTGCGGAAATTGCCCATTGCCTTCATCTGCCCCCGGCAGCGGCAATGGGCAATTCCCAACGAGCTACGCTCGTCGGTGCATAACCCGAATATCATTGATGCAAAATTTGACTCCATAACGAAAAAAGACAGCCCACCAGCGGTGGACTGTCTTTTTTTGGTTGCGGGGGCCGGATTTGAACCGACGACCTCCGGGTTATGAGCCCGACGAGCTACCGAACTGCTCTACCCCGCGATATTGCGCTCACTTGGAGCTTAAACATAATAACATATGCGGGGGTCTTCGTCAAGCCCCCCGCATCGATTTTTTTACGACTGAATATTCAGCGCTTTGCGCCACTGGGCGTTATCCAGACCCATAACGACAAAATCCTCGCCCTCCATAATGGGGCAGATCATATATTCATGGGCGCCGGCAATAACAAATGCACGGGCATGGCGCTCCATATTCACCATCTGGTTTATGAGCAGCATTGCCTTCAGGCTGAACTTTCTGGGGCGGATAAAGGATCTCATGGGGTAGTGGTATTTCTGGGCCCACTCAAGAATCTCTTCTCCCGTGGGGGGATTGACGTTCATATCCCGCTCCTCATACTCAACGCCGTGTTTATCCAGCCATGCCTTTACCATAAGGCAATCCTTGCAATCGGGTCTATAGAAAAAAGTCATATATCTTTACTCCCCATATAAGCTTCAAGGGACGGCTTTCAACCGTCCCTTGTTGATGGATAAAATCAGTCGTCTTCTTCCTCTTCCTCGTCGAACTCGAACTCCAGCATTTCGCCGCAGTTGGGGCACTGGATAGCGCCGAGGTTTACAACGTCTTCGTCAACGGTGATGGTGTTCTCGCAGGCGGGGCAGGTTACCTCAAAGAAAAGGGGCTCCTCGTCCTCGTCATACTCATAATCTTCATCATCGTCGTCATACTCGTCCTCGTCCTCATCCTCGAAGAGGTAATCCTCAACGTCGGAGAGATCGTCGCTGATGGCGTCAACATCTTCGCCCAGGTCGAAGATATCGCTTTCCAGCTCTTCGATATCGAGAGCGACATCATTGAGAATGTCGGCGATAACGGAGAAGAGCTTGCCTTCGTTGGACTCGCGGTCGATGTTCATGCCTTCCATAAGGCCCTTCAGGTAAGCAACTTTTTCAGCAGTGGTCATAACCTAACCTCCTGTTAGATATTAAATTACTTCTTGGATCTGGAGAGGTACTCGCCGGTACGGGTGTCGATCTGGATAACCTCACCGATTTCGATGAAGAGGGGAACCTTGATCTCAGCGCCGGTCTCAACGGTAGCGGGCTTGAGAGCGTTGGTTGCGGTGTTGCCGGCGAAGCCGGGGTCGGTATCGGTGACCTCCAGATCAACGAAGAAGGGAGGCCCAACGTTGAAGCTCTTGCCCTTGTAGCTCATAACGGTGCAAGTCATATTCTCCTTGACGAACTTGAAGTTATCGCCAAGAACATCGGAATTGACGGGCTCGAGATCATAGGTCTCGTTGTCCATGAAGTAATAGAGATCACCGTCGGTGTAGCTATACTCCATGCTGCGGCGCTCGATGCTTGCTTCCTCGAACTTAGCAGTGGGGTTGAAAGAAGTTTCGGTGACAGCGCCGGTGATGACGTTTCTCATCTTGGTGCGGACAAAGGCAGCGCCCTTGCCGGGCTTAACATGCTGGAATTCGACGACCTGCATTACGTTGCCGTCCATCTCGAAAGTTACGCCATTTCTGAAATCGCCTGCAGAAATCATAACAGGTTTCCTCCTATATTATACATTAATTTATTTTTTTGTTTTATTAACTAAAAGATTTTACACTATTTCTCCGTTTATTGCAAGGGGGTTAAGCTCCGCTCCCTGCAAAAAAGCCCTTGTAATATGTAAATTTTTTAATTGGTCTGGAAAATATAGCCAATCTTGCCTCTGTAGGACGCAACAACAGCCATGGGGTCGTTTCTCATATCGTTGAAGCACCAGCGGTTCTGGTTTGCGCGGTACCAGAGAAGCAGATAGTCCTCTCTTGTTCCGTCAAGGTCCATAACGGAGGGCTCGCCTGCATCCCAGCGGGTGAAGCTCAGCTTGCTGCCGTCCACATTATACCATTCGCCGTCGGTGCCGCGGTAAGAGCCCAGCCAAACATAGGTGAGACCCTGCTGCTGAGCAAGCACGCAAAGCTCATTGAAGCGCTCCTCGCTGTCCACAACCGCCAGATGGCCGCCCATTTCCTCACACTTATCTCTTGCCTGCTCCCAGGTGAGGTCTTCTCTGTAAACAGTGAAGGTAGGCTCGGCGGGAGGAGTGGGGCTGGGAGTGGGAGTGGAGGGAACAATGATGGTGGGGGTGGAGGGAGTCTGGGGCTTGGGGCTTTCGGTGCTGATGCCCTCAGACATGGAGGGAGTCTCGTCCGGGTCGGGACGCTCAGCTCTGTCCATACTGCAGCCTCTTATAATAAGGGCGAGGGCAATAATGATAACAAGCACAACGGCGCCGGGGCCTATCCATCTGCGTCTGATGGAGGGCTTGCGGAACTCGCGGATATCCATATTCTCTTTCACCGTGGTGCTGCGCTTGGGGGGCTTGGGATGACGGAAGGGAGATACCTTTTCAAAAAGCTTGTCCACCCGGTAAGAGCGTCTGTTCTCAAGCTCACTGGGCTTGAGGCGGATGACGGGAGCAACAGCGGGGATGGCGGCCTCCTCGGGCAGAGCTTCAAGAGCTGCCCGCATAGCTTCGGGGCAGGGGAAGCGCTCCTCGGCCTCGAACTCAAGAGCGCAGAGGATAACATCGCCCAGCTCACGGCAGGCATAGCGGGGATAGACCATATCGTTGCCGCGCATACGCTTCTGCAGCGCTGCGGCGCGGTCCTGAGGAGTGAACTCCTTCTTTTCCTCAAAGAAAGGCAGCAGGCCTCCGTTGAGGGCTGTATAGAGTATAAGTCCGATGGAGTAGCTGTCGCAGGCGGGAGAGGTTTCGCCTTTCCAGAATTGCTCGGGAGCCAGATATTCAATGGCATCAGGTCCCATTTCCTTAAGATCTTTTTCCAAATAAGGACCTAATGCCGCGCAGCCATCCTCAAAAGTGATGTTGCCGGGCCAGATTCCGCCGCGGAATTCTCCGTCGGCAGCCGCCTCCGCAGCTTTGCAGAGCGCAATGCCCAGAGCAATGGCTTCACCGGGGCTGAAAGAGCCCATTTTCCCGGCGAGGGTCCTTTCCTTATCAAAAATGTTGTCGCCCATTTTCTGATTCCTTTCGAATATGTCCTATATGAAAAGCAATAATTTACTATCAAATAATTCTAGCACAGCACTTAAACACAAGTCAACATAATATCCCAAGATTTGGTAAGGTGCTTGTAATTTTCTTCGGGCTGGATTAAAATACTTATAACATCAAATTGCAACAAAACGGCAACATTTCAAGGGGAAAGGCAGAAATATTTATGGCAGAAGTGGTAATTATTGGCGCAGGCGCATCCGGAATGGCCGCAGCTATTGCAGCAGCGGAAAACGGAGAGCACCATGTGACAGTTATTGAGCGTCAGGCCCGCGTGGGACGCAAGCTTCTCAGCAGCGGCAACGGCAGATGCAACCTCACCAATATGGAGACCGAGCTTTCCCGCTATCACGGTGCAGCCCCCGCTTTTGCCGCCCATGCGCTCTCTCTTTGGACTCCCGAAAAGGTGCTTGAGTTTTTCTCCGCCCTCGGTCTTATGACCGTAACAGAATACGGCGGCAGAGTGTACCCCCTCAGCAATCAGGCCTCCAGCGTGCTGGATGTGCTGCGCTTCGCCCTTGAAAAGCCCAATATTGAGCTTCTCTGCGGAGTCACCGTGGAAAGCGTCCGCCGCAAGGGCAAGCGCTTCTCCCTGAGCTGGGAAGGGGGCGGGATGGACTGCGACAAGCTCATAATCGCCTGCGGCGGCTGCGCAGGCAGCAAGCTTGGAGGAGTTATGGACGGCTATAATCTTCTCAAAAGCCTCGGCCACAGCCGCACTTCTCTTTATCCAAGCCTCACCCAGATTCGCACCCGCCCCGAGATACCCCGCAGCATGAAGGGCATCAAGGTGCAGGCAGGCGTTCATGTCTTCAAAGGCAAAAACAAGATAAGCTTCGGCAGCGGAGACCTGCTTTTCGCGGAAAACGGCGTTTCCGGCACTGTGGTATTCGATATTTCCCGCGCTGTTGCAACAGCGGGGGAAGGCGTCAGCCTGCGTGTGGACTTTTTCGAGACCATGAGCCGCGATGAGGTAAAGGACTATCTTGCCCGCCGCCGCGCAGCCCGTCCTGAAGCCCCCGCAAAGGAGATTTTTTCCGGAGCCCTCCATTCCCGCGTGGGTCTTGCCCTTTGCAAATATGCCGAGATCCAGCCCGAAAGTCCCTGCGCTCAGCTCAGCGAAGTTCAGCTTGCCGCCCTCGCCTCCGCCTCCAAGACCCTTCGCCTTGATGTGACGGGCGTTTCCGGCTTTGAAAGCGCTCAGGTCACCGCAGGCGGCATCTCCACCGCGGAATTCAATCCCAAGACTATGGAAAGCCGCATCGTCCCCAACCTTTTCGCCTGCGGCGAGGTGCTGGATATTGACGGCGACTGCGGAGGCTTTAATCTCCAGTGGGCTTGGGCAAGCGGCCTTTTGGCAGGAGGCAGCCTATGATTGAGCTTCGCAACCTCCGCCTCGCCATAGACGAGAGCGAGAAGCTTTTGAAGAAAAAAGCCGCAAAGGCTCTTCGTCTCCAAAGCGGTGACATAGTTTCCCTTAAAATTCTCAAAAAGTCTCTGGATGCCCGAAAGAAGAATGATATCCATTGGCTTTATACTCTGGCTCTTGAGCTTAATTGCGATGAGAGCAAAATTCTGCAGCGGGTGAAAAACACCGCTCCCTACAAAAAGCGGGAATACACCATTCCCCGTGCACAAAGCGAAAAGCGCCCCTTGGTTGTTGGCTTTGGCCCTGCAGGTATGTTTGCCGCCCTTATTCTTGCAGAAGCCGGTCTTCGCCCCATAGTTATAGAGCGCGGCGGCGATGTGGACTCTCGTCACAAAGCCATTGAGCGCTTTTGGGAAAGCGGCATCCTGGACAAGGAAAACAATGTCCAGTTCGGCGAAGGCGGCGCAGGAACTTTTTCCGACGGCAAGCTGAACACAGGCATAAATGACCCGAGAGTTGCCTTCGTGCTGGAAACTTTTCACCGCTTCGGCGCTCCCGAAAAAATCTGCTATGACGCCAAACCCCATATGGGCACCGATGTTCTCCGCAAGGTTGTAAAAGCCATTCGAGAGCATATAATCTCCCTGGGCGGAGAGATCCGCTTTAATAGCCGCCTTGTTGAAATTGAAACTAAAAACGGCGCAGTTTCTTACCCGACTATAGAAAACGAGGGACGCAGCTATGTTGTTGCCTGCAAAGATATCGTTCTTGCAATAGGCCATAGCGCCAGAGACACCTTTGAGTATCTCCACGAAAATGGCATAGCTATGGAGCGCAAGAGCTTTTCCATGGGTGTGCGCATTGAGCATCTTCAGCGCGATGTTGGCTTTGCCCAATACGGCGAGGCTTACAAAAGCCTTCCCGCCGCCGATTATAAGCTCAACTGCCGCTTCGGCGAGGACGAGAGCGCCTACAGCTTCTGCATGTGCCCCGGCGGCTATGTTGTGGCGTCGTCCAGCGAAGAGGGTGGCGTTGTCACCAACGGAATGAGCTATTCCGGCAGAGCAGGAGAAAACGCCAATGCCGCCCTGCTTGTTGGTCTCGAGCCCTCCGACTTCCCCGGCGATGGCGTGCTGGCAGGTATGTACTGGCAGCGGGAAATAGAGCGCCGCGCCTTTGCTCTCGGCGGAGGCAGCTACAAAGCCCCTGCCCAGACTGTTGGTAACTTCCTTGCGGGCAAGGCAAGTGAGGGCTGCGGCAAAATAAAGCCCACTTACCGCCCGGGAGTTTTCTGGTGCGACCTCCACCAGCTTCTCCCCGAAAAGATAAGCTCCACCCTTGAAAAAGCTATACCGGAGCTTAATAAAAAGCTGGGCTGCTTTGCCGACAGCGAGGCTGTCCTCACCGCTCCCGAAACCCGCTCATCCTCCCCCGTTCGCATTCTCCGCGGAAAGGACATGTGCTCTCTCAGCGCAAAGGGACTTTATCCCTGCGGCGAGGGCGCCGGCTATGCTGGCGGCATCACCTCCGCCGCCGTTGACGGCATACGCGTTGCCGAAGCGGTGATTGAAAAATATAAGTAAAAAAAACAGCAGGATTTTCATCCTGCTGTCTTTTTACTTTGTAGGGAATGGTCTTGGCCGCAACGAAAAATGGCACCTCATCCGTCATTTGCTCCGCAAATGCCACCTTCCCCTCAAGGGGAAGGCTTTAAAGGCGCGCTGAGGTCATCGCGCCCTACGGAGGTGCGATATTAAAGGCAGACATTTTACGAGGTGCAGTCCCTGTGGCGCCGAACAGGCGCCTCGACGCAGCAGCGGCCAAGCGGAAATCGAGGTCTGCACACTAAGGTTTAGGCGCTTATTATGTGGCAGAACGCCATTTCTGTCTCCGCACTTGGGGAGTTTCCAAAGGGGGGATTAAAACCCCTCTTTGGTGGACTTTTCTTTCCATATTCTTTTCGGCCACACGAAAAGAATATGGCCGTCGGAGACAAATAACACCTCATTCGCCCCTGCGGGGCACCTTCCCCTCAAGGGGAAGGCTTTAAAGGCGCGGTTGATAACAAAAACAGCAGGACTTTTCGTCCTGCTGTTTTTTATCTCTTACTCAACAGAGATCATGTAGTAGTAAACGGGCTGGCCGCCGTTTATGATGCTGTGTTCGGCATCGGGGAAGGCCTTGGCAAGATATGCGAGGGTCTTCTCGCCGCCTTCTTCGTCAACATCCTCGCCGTAATAAACGGAGATGAACTCGGGGTCAAACTCCTCAAGAGCGGAGTTGAGCTTGTTCATAGTGGCAAGCATGGTATCGAAGGAACCGAGAAGGGCGCCGTCCATAAGGGCAAGATACTCGCCGGCCTTGATGGAGTAGCCGTCAAACTCGCTATCACGGGCCGCATAGGTCACGAGGGCGGTATGTACGCCGCCGATGACCTCATTGAAGGTTTCGGTGAGGGTGGCCTCATCAGCACCGGGATCCATATTCAGCATAGCGGTGATGCCCTGGGGAACGGTGCGGGTGGGAACAACGATTACCTTTTTATCGGTGAGATAGTCGCACTGCTGGGCAGCCATCCAGATATTCTTGTTGTTGGGGAAGACGAAAACGGTCTCAGCGGGAGTGCGGTTGATTTCGCGGAGAATATCCTCGGTGGAGGGGTTCATGGTCTGACCGCCGGTTACAACACGGTCAACACCAATCTCACGGAAGAGCTGTGCAAGGCCTTCGCCTGCGCAGACAGAGACAAAGCCGAATTCCTTCTCTGCGGGAGCATACTCGGGCTCAGCGGGCTCGGCGGGCTCGGCTGCCTTTTCCTTGGAGGCAACCAGCTCATCATGCTGAGTGCGCATATTCTCGATCTTTGCAAGCTCAAGAACACCGTACTTTGCAGCCTCATTGAGAGCATCGCCGGGAACATTGGTATGGACATGAACCTTGAATACCTCGTCATCCTCGGAGATAACAAGGCTGTCGCCAATGCTCTCAAGGAATGCGCGGTAGGGATCAAGGTCGATTTCTTCCTGAAGCTTTCTTACGATATAGACGGTATCGTAAGCGAACTCGATTTCGGCGGTATCGAACTCACCGAAGGGAGCGCTGCTGTGGTCCTCTTCCTCATCCTCAGCGGAAGCTATCTCAATGCTGCCGGAAACCATACGACCCTGCAGAGAGGCCAGCATAGCGTCCAGAATGGTGACATAGCCCTTGCCGCCTGCGTCAACAACGCCTGCGCGCTTGAGAACGGGGTTCTGCTCGGTGGTCTCCTCAAGAGCATCCTTGGCTGCTGCAAGAGCGCAGGCCAAAATGAGCTCGATGCTGTCCTCGTTCTTGGCGAGATCCACAGCTGCGGTGGTGCCTACGCGGGAGACAGTGAGAATGGTGCCCTCGGCAGGCTTCATAACTGCCTTATATGCGGCATCGACACCTGCGCGCATAGCCTGTGCAAAAGTCTGAGCGTCTGCACTCTCAAGACCCTTGACGCTCTTTGCAAGACCGCGGAAGAGCAGGGAGAGGATAACGCCGGAGTTTCCGCGGGCGCCGCGGAGCAGGGCAGATGCTGCCTTATTGGTGGCATCGGAAAGGCTTTCGTATTTTGCCTTTTTGAACTCATTGGCGGCGGCGGACATGGTCAGGCTCATATTGGTGCCGGTGTCGCCATCGGGAACGGGGAATACGTTCAGGTCATTAATAAGCTGCTTATTTGCTTCAAGAGCCTCGTAGGCGCAAAGAATCATCTCGCCGAACTGAAGGCCGTTTATCATTTCTTTCAAAGTGGTTTACCTCCGCTTTACCGCTTCTGCTTTCCGGGCAGGCGGCTTATTATCTCTTTTGGCCGATTTTCAGCCGACTATCATATTGTCGATAAATACGTTGACGTCCTTAACTGCCACGCCGGTTGCCTCTGCCACCTTGTAGCCCACCTCGGTGACGATGAGAGAGCCGACAGTTGCAAGATTCACGCCGTGCTCCACAACAATGTGGAGGTCGATGGAGACGCTGTTATCATCGTTGAAAGTGACAAAAACGCCCTTGCTCATGGACTCGCGGCGGAGAAGCTGATAAAGTCCGTTCTCCTTTGCCTTGCCTGCCATGCCCTTAACGCCGAAGCAGCGGGTTGCTGCATTGCCTGCTATATTGGTGAACACTTCAGGGGAAATGCTTATAAAACCCTTCGCGGTTTCTATTTTAACCATAATATAACTCCTTTCGGATAATCATACGAATGCTTTCAAATGGTCGTATTAAAAAAATACGCATACTGTCACGGTATTATATAATAAACATATCCAAATCTCAAGTAAAATTTGCGTCAAACCCGCATTTTCCTGCGAATTTGTGAAGCACATGCAAGCTCGGCTATGTTTTTTCATTTTTCCGTTGCTTTAGCGGAAAGAATGAAATATAATGGGGCTGATAGGCAAGTCACCTGTCAAGACAGTTATGTGCGGAGGCATAAGCAATGAACAGCAGCGCTAAACTTAATCTCACCATGCTCTGTGACTTTTACGAGCTCACTATGGGCAACGGCTATTTCAACTGCGGACTGAAAGACCGCATAAGCTATTTTGATGTTTTCTTCCGCCGAGTACCCGACGGAGGCGGCTTTGCCATTGCCGCGGGACTTGAGCAGGTTGTGGAATATGTGAAGGATCTTCACTATGACGAGGAGGATATTGAATATCTTCGCTCCCACAATCTTTTCAGCGAGGAGTTTCTGGATTATCTCCGCACTTTCCGCTTCACCGGAGATATCTGGGCAGTCCCCGAGGGCACTCCCGTTTTCCCCAACGAGCCCCTTATGGTGGTAAGAGCCAATGCCATTGAGGCCCAGATTCTGGAGACCTACATCCTTATGACCTTCAACCACCAGAGCCTCATCGCCACCAAGGCCAGCCGCATCTGCCGCGCCGCAGACGGAAGAGCCGTGCTGGAATTCGGTTCCCGCCGCAGCCACGGTATCGACGCCGCGGTCAGCGGTGCAAGAGCCGCATATATAGGCGGCTGCGCAGGCACCGCCTGCACCATAGCCGACCAGCTTTACGGAGTTAAGGCGGGCGGTACTATGGCTCACGCCTGGGTGCAAATGTTCGAAAGCGAGTATGAGGCCTTCAAAACCTACTGCGAAATCTATCCCACCAACGCAACATTGCTGGTGGACACCTATAACTCCCTCCATTCCGGTGTGCCCAATGCCATCAGAGTCTTCAACGAGGTCCTCAAGCCCCTCGGCATCAAAAAATGCGGCATACGCTTTGACTCCGGCGACCTTGCCTACCTGACCCGCACCGCAAGAAAGATGCTGGACGAGGCAGGCTGGACAGAGTGCGCCATCACCTGTTCCAACTCTCTCGATGAGTTCGTCATTGCAGACCTTATCCACCAGGGTGCTGAAATCGATGTTTTCGGCGTTGGCGAGCGCCTCATCACCGCACGCAGCGAGCCCGTTTTCGGCGGCGTTTACAAGCTTGTTGCCATTGAGGACAAGGAAGGACATATCAAGCCCAGAATCAAAATCAGCGAGAACATAGCCAAAATCACAAACCCCCATTTCAAGAAGCTTTACCGCTTCTATGCCAAGGACACGGGCAAGGCTCTTGCTGACTATCTCTGCCTCCACGATGAAACCGTGGACGACAGCGACACCATAGAGATTTTCGATCCCGAAGCCACCTGGAAGCGGAAGGAAGTTTATAACTTCACTGCCAAAGAGCTGCTTGTCCCCATTTTCCAAAAGGGCGAGCTTGTTTATGAGCTGCCCGGGCTGGAGGATATCCGCTCTTACTGCGCGCAGCAGCTGGACACCCTTTGGGACGAGGTTAAGCGCTTTGATAACCCCCACAGCTACTATGTGGATCTCTCTCAGAAGCTCTGGGACATCAAAAACGACCTGCTGATGCGTTTCGGCAAGGCCAGAAGGAGCGGAGGAAAAAATGAAGGCAGATGAACGCAGAGAGGCCATTCTTTCTCAGCTCCTCAGCTCCGCAGCCCCTATTTCCGCAGAGAGTCTTGCCAAAAAGCTGGGCGTCAGCCGTCAGGTCATCGTGGGCGACGTTGCGTTGCTGCGCGCCTTCGGAAACGATATCTCTGCAACCCCCAGAGGCTATGTGCTTGAGCGTGACACGGGCATGATAGTCCGCACCCTCGCCTGCTGCCACAGCGGAGAGGACATGGAGCGGGAGCTGGATATTATGGTGGATAACGGCTGCATAGTCAAAGATGTTATCGTGGAACACCCCATCTACGGACAGCTCACCGGCTCTCTGGAGCTGAAAAGCCGCTACGATGTGAAGCAGTTTATTGCACGCAACATTGAATGCGAGGCTCAGCCCCTTTCCGCCCTCACCGACGGAATTCACCTCCACACCCTCCTCTGCCCCGACGAGGAGGCTCTTCAGCGCGTAATCGACGAGCTGAAAGAGGCGGGAATTTTGCTTAAGAAAGAAGACGCTTGACAATTTAATATTTATGAATATAATAGCTATACAGGTGTCAAGACACCTGTATAGCTATTATTGTTTTTACATATCGGAGGAAGAGTTTTATGAGCAAATTCAAGGCTTTTCTCAAAAGAAAAAATATAGTGTTCTCCGCCAAGCGCTACGGCATTGATGCCCTCAGCGCCATGGCTCAGGGTCTTTTCTGTACCCTTCTGGTGGGCACAATTCTGAACACACTGGGCAGCCAGTTCGGCATCGGCTTCCTAAACGCCACCGTTGCCACTGTAAACGGCACAGACTACACCATAGGCGGTCTTGCCAGCGCCATGGTAGGTCCTGCAATGGCAGTTGCCATAGGCTTTGCCCTGCAGGCTCCTGCGATGGTACTCTTCTCCCTCGTGCCCGTGGGCTTTGCCACCAACGCCATAGGCGGCGCGGGCGGTCCTCTTGCCGTGCTGATAGTTGCCATAGTTGCCAGCGAATTCGGCAAGGCGGTCAGCAAGGAGACCAAGATAGACATTCTTGTGACGCCTATAGTCACCATTATTGTGGGCGTGGGTCTTGCTTACTTCATCGCGGCACCCATAGGAAAAGCCGCAAACTTTGTGGGCACCTTCATCGTATGGGCAACGGAGCTGCATCCCTTCCTCATGGGCATAATAGTCTCCGCCGTTGTGGGCATAGCCCTCACCCTCCCCATCTCCTCCGCTGCAATCTGCGCGGCCTTCGGTCTCACGGGTCTGGCAGGCGGCGCCGCTGTTGCGGGCTGTTGCGCACAGATGGTGGGCTTCGCGGTTATGAGCTTCCGCGAAAACCGCTGGGGCGGCATTGTAAGTCAGGGTCTTGGCACCAGTATGCTTCAGATGGGCAACATTGTCCGCAACCCTAAAATCTGGATTGCACCCATACTCACCAGTATGATAACCGGCCCCATTGCCACCTGCATTTTCCGTCTGGAAATGAACGGCGCAGCCGTCAACTCCGGCATGGGTACCTGCGGTCTCTGCGGACCTATCGGCGTCTGGACGGGCTGGGTTGAGCCCTCCGCAAAGGCTATTGAAAACGGCGCCTGCGCCATCGTCCCCGGAGCCATGGACTGGATCGGTCTTGTCCTCATCAGCGTTGTTCTTCCCGCCGTCATCTGCTGGGCGCTGGGGAGAGTCTGCCGCCGTCTGGGCTGGATAAAAGAGGGCGATCTGAAGTTGGACTAAGGTCCTGCCAAAGGGCAAAAAACCTTGACAATACCTTATATATGTGTTTTAATAACGCTATCGTTTTAATGCGTTAAATGCTGTGACGGAATTATGCCTCTGTGGGCGTGTTTCAGAGAGTCGGCGCTTGCTGCGAGCCGATACCAAACACAGATGAGCAGTCTCTTTCCCGAGCTTGTCCTGCCAAAGCCGAAGCGGTCAGTAGTGGGACACGGTCAGCCCCGTTACAGGCTGTGGACTTAAATGAGTCCGAGAGAGATTATTTCCCGCGAGGGGATAATAATCAGGGTGGTACCGCGAAAAGAATTTTCGTCCCTGAAGCTGCATCGGCAGCTTCAGGGATTTTTTCATTCAGGAGGTCAATTTTATGAGAAAGATTTATATCAGCGATATCAGCATGCTCCTTTCCAAGGGTGCAGCCCTCTCTTTCAGAGAAAAAATAGAGCTTGCAAAGATTCTCGATAAGCTGGGTGCCGACTGCATTGAATGCGCCGGCATCGAAAAGGTGAAAATTGACTCCCTTCTTATCAAGTCCATCGCCTCTGCTGTCCGCGACGCTGCCGTGGCAGTGCCCGTGGCACTCAGCGCCGAGGGCGTGGAGACCGTATGGAGCGCTCTCAAGGCTGCAAAAAAGCCCAGACTTCAGGTTGTTGCTCCCACCTCCTCCGTTCAGATGGAGTATTTTTACCACAAAAAGCCCGCCGCAATGCTCTCTGCCGTTAAAGAAACTGTCGGAGCCTGCACCGCGAAGGGCTGTGAGGTGGAGTTCATTGCCGAGGATGCCTGCAGAGCGGAAAAGGACTTTCTCGCCGAAATTATCTCTGCCGCCATTGAAGCCGGTGCAGGCATTGTAACCGTCTGCGATACAGAAGGCGCCCGCCTTCCCGGTGAGATTGCAGAGTTTGTCCGCGAGCTTTTCGCAGCCGTCCCCGCTCTTGAGAATGTCCGTCTGGGCGTTAAGTGCGCAAACGAGCTTTCCATGGCGGACACCGCCTCCGTTGCGGCAATAGGCTGCGGCGCCGGTGAGGTTAAGGTCTGCTCCTGCGGCGGAGACACCGCCGCCCTTGATAATGTTGCCCGTATTCTCGCCGCAAGGGGAGATTCTCTTGGTGCATCCTGCGGCATCCGTATCACCGAGCTCAGCCGCAGCATAGCCCAGATTGGCCGTATGTTCTCCGGAAAAAGCGGCAATCCCTATGACAGCGGAGTTCACGCCGAGGACAGCGCACTGGTGCTCTCCGTCCATGACGATGCTTCCGCAGTCGCAAGAGCCGTTGCCGCATTGGGCTACGACCTGAGCGAGGAGGATATCTCCAAGGTTCACGACGCACTCAAGCGCATAGGCAAAGAGCGCATCGGCGCCACCGAGCTGGATGCCATTGTTGCCACCGCGGCGCTGCAGGTGCCTCCCACCTACAAGGTTGAAAGCTATATGGTCAATTCCAGCAGCGGAATGAAGTCCGTTGCCCAGATAAAACTCCTCCACGAGGACAAGGTGCTTCAGGGCGTTTATGCAGGCGACGGCCCCATCGATGCCGCCTTCATTGCCGTTGAGCAGATTGTCGGCCGTCATTTTGAACTGGACGAATTCCAGATTCAGGCCATCACCGAAGGCCGCGAGGCAATGGGCGAGACCATAGTCAAGCTCCGCAGCGGCGGTAAGCTCTATTCCGGAAGAGGAATTTCCACGGATATTCTCGGCGCATCCATCCGCGCCTATGTGAACGCACTGAACAAGATAGTCTACGAGGAGGGTGCTGAATGAAACTCTCGTTTTCAACAAGAGGCTGGTGGCAGGAAGGCTGGGAAGAGCTTATTGCCACCGCCGAGGAGATGCGCTTTAACGGCATAGAGATCTATAATGTTCTCCGCCGCAGCGAGCTCATCGGCAAGGGCGGCCCCTTCCACAAATACAACGTTATCTCCACCGCCCGCGAGCTGAAAAACAAGGGTCTTTCCATACCCGTTTTTGACACGGACTGCGATCTTTCCGCAGAGGGCAAGGACGAGCTGCGCCGCTGCATCGACATTGCGGGAGATATGTCCGTTGAATATGTTGCGGCCGACTGCAAGAGCCGCAATATGGATACTATTTACTCGGCAATTGAAGAGCTTCTTCCTTTTGCCGAGGAAAAGGGCGTTACCATTCTCATCAAAACCCGCGGCATTTATTCTGACACCGAGGCGCTGCGCGACCTGATGAACCACTTTGCAAGCGACAGCCTTGCAGCCCTTTGGGATGTTCACCACCCCTACCGCGACGCGGGCGAGACTCCCTCCGCCACCATCACAAATCTTGGCGCCTATGTGAAGCATGTCCATCTCCGCGACAGCGACGATGCTGACACCTATAACATCATCGGCGAGGGCACTTACCCCGTTGCCGAGCTGATGCGCGCTCTCCAAAGCGTGGACTATGACGGCTTCATCTCCCTTATGTGGAAAACCGAATGGATGGAAGATCTGCCCGAGCGGGAGGTTATCTTCCCCCATTTCGTCAACTATATGACCCGCTACGACCGCTCCAGCGGCAAGCGCCGCAAGCTTTATCCCAACCACGACGGCAGCGGCGAATATGTCTGGCAGAAGGATGAGCTTATCAACCTTACCTTCCCTCAGGTACTGGACAGAATAGTTGAGGAATTCCCCGACCAGTATGCCTTTAAGTACACCACTCTGGACTACACCCGCACCTACGAGCAGTTCCGCGACGATGTGGACAGCTTCGCCCGCGCACTGGTGAGTCTTGGCGTGAAGGCGGGCAGCAAGGTTGCCGTTTGGTGCACCAATGTTCCCGCCTGGTACATAAGCTTCTGGGCAACGGTGAAGCTTGGCGCCGTCCTCGTCACCGTCAACACCGCCTACAAAATCCACGAGCTTGAGTATCTCCTCCGCCAGAGCGATACCCACACTCTTGTTATGATTGAGTCCGCTCTGGACTCCAACTACGCAAAGATTATAAATGAGCTTTGCCCCGAGATCGCCTCCACAAAGCCCGGCGAGAGCCTCCACTGCCGCCGTCTGCCCTTCCTCCGCAATGTCATCACCGTTGGCTTCCGCCAGAGCGGCTGCCTCACCTTTGACGAGGCTATGGAGAGAGCAAGCATGGTACCTCTCGAGGAGATAAAGCGCATGGCTGCCGCCGTCCGCCCCAGCGACGTCTGCAACATGCAGTATACCTCCGGCACCACCGGCTTCCCCAAGGGCGTTATGCTCACCCACTACAACGTTGTGAATAACGGCAAGTGCATAGGCGACAGAATGGGTCTTTCCACCGCCGACAGAATGATGATTCAGGTTCCCATGTTCCATTGCTTTGGCATGACCCTTTCCATGACTTCCGCCATGACCCACGGCGCCACTATGTGCCCCATGCCCTATTTCTCCGCAAAGAACTCTCTGGCCTGCATCAATCAGGAGCGCATCACCTGCTTCAACGGCGTTCCCACCATGTTTATCGCCATGTTCAACCACGCCGACTACCGCAAGACGGATTTCAGCTATATGCGCACCGGCATTATGGCAGGCGCAGGCTGCCCTCCCGAGCTGATGCGCCGTGCCGCACAGCCCGATGAGATGAATATGCGGGGCATTGTCAGCGTTTACGGACAGACCGAGTGCGCCCCCGGCAACACCATGAGCTCCTGGACCGACCCTCTGGATGTCCGCACCGAAACTGTGGGCTACGATTTCCCCCACGTTGAATGCAAGATTATCGACCCGGAAACCGGCGAGGAATGCCCCGTGGGCGTCAACGGCGAATTCTGCGCCCGAGGCTACAACACCATGAAGGGTTATTACAAAATGCCCGATGCCACCCGGGACACCATCGATGATGAGGGCTGGCTTCACAGCGGCGACCTTGCCTGCAAGGATGAAAACGGAAACTACCGTATCACAGGCCGTCTGAAGGATATGATTATCCGCGGCGGTGAGAACATCTATCCCAAGGAGATTGAGGAGTTTATCTACACTCATCCCGCGGTGCAGGATGTTCAGGTTATCGCCGTCCCCGATGCTCAGTACGGCGAGGAGGCCATGGCCTGCGTTATTCTTAAAGAGGGCATGAGTCTCGGCGAGGACGAGCTGCGCCGCTACTGTATGGACAGCATGGCCCGCCATAAAGTCCCCAGATACATTGACTTTATGGACTCCTTCCCCATGAACGCCGCAGGCAAAATTCTCAAATACAAAATGCGCGAGGCCGCTGCCGAAAAGCTTGGTCTCAAGAAATAAAACAAAGCGCAAAGGTTTGCACTTTGCAAAATAAAGGTATATAATGACCGAAAGGCATTTTTTCAGGAGGTTAAAAACTATGGATATCAAGGTAACTTTAACAACCGCTCCCAAGGCCAAGCCCGCAGACGAAAGCAAGCTGGGCTTCGGCAAGGTGTTCACCGACCATATGTTCATTATGGACTGGGACAAGGCCACCGGCTGGCACGACGCACGCATTGTGCCCTTCGGCAACCTCTCCATCCATCCTGCCTCCACCGTTCTCCACTACGGCAGCGAGATTTTTGAAGGTCTCAAGGCTTACCGCAATGCTGAGGGCGGCGTGCAGATGTTCCGTCCTATGGAGAATATTCGCCGTATGAACCGCTCCGCTGCCCGTATGGGTCTGCCCCTCCTCCCCGAAGAGGATACTCTTCAGGCTCTCCACGCTCTCATCAAGCTGGAAGCTGACTGGGTTCCCCACGGTGAAGGCACCAGTATGTATATCCGCCCCTTTATGATAGGCGATGACGAGCATCTGGGTGTTCACGGCATCGGCCGCGCCCACTTCATCATCATTCTCTCTCCCTCCGGCAGCTATTATGCAGGCGGCATGGCTCCCGTCAAGATTATGATCGAGGACGAGGATGTCCGCGCTGTCCGCGGCGGCACCGGCGAAGCCAAGTGCGGCGGCAACTACGCAGCTTCCGTCCGCGCAGGCGACCGCGCCGAAGAAAAGGGCTATACTCAGGTTCTTTGGCTTGACGGCGTTGAGCGCAAGTATATAGAAGAAGTCGGCGCCATGAACATTATGTTCAAAATCGGCGGCAAAATTGTAACTCCCGCTCTCAACGGCTCCATCCTCCCCGGCATCACCCGCAAGAGCATCCTCGAGATGTGCGCATATCTGGGTCTCGACGCGGAGGAGCGCCGCATCAGCGTTGACGAGCTTGTTGAAGCTATGGAAAATGGCACTTTGGAAGAAGCATGGGGCTGCGGCACCGCCGCAGTTATCTCCCCCATTGGTTCAATGGGTTGGGAAGATAAAAAAATCTCCATCAACGAAGGAAAAATCGGCCCCACCGCACAGAAACTTTATGATACCCTTTACGGAATCCAGAGCGGCAAGGTCGAAGATACCCTCGGCTGGACTTTCAAAGTCTGCGACTGAACTGTATAAAAATCAAAGAGCACCGAATATTTATTCGGTGCTCTTTTTTATATTATTATATTATTTATTGACAAATTTCTTAAAAAGTGGTTGAATAAGAATATTAATTATAATTTTTTGAATAATTTTTTCATAAATTTATATTCCCCGAAAAGGAGATGTTAAGATGAGGAACATCAGAATCAGCGACGTTACCATGAAACAAAGCGGAAAAAGCGCAGGCTTTACTCTCAGCTTCAGAGAGAAAAT
>JAZSRY010000032.1:0-127609 GCA_045538735.1 Oscillospiraceae bacterium | reverse complement strand
CCGCTTGGCCTCCGACTTCGTTTCTTTTTATATACGAAGCTGGTGTCACGGATTGAGGTCTTCGATATGTAGATTTCTTATTCCTCTTCAGCAGGCTCTTCAACTGCTTCCTCTGCAGCCTCCTCAGCGGGCTCTTCGACGATTTCCACAGTGATATCGTCGTCGGATTCTTCGTCGGCTTCCTCTTCGGGATACTGCTCGATTTCAACTTCGATTGAATTATCTTCGCCGTCGGACTTGAGGGATGCTATTTCAGCCTGCTTATCGGCGATGTTTTTCTCGGCAAGGGCGATTTCCTCGCAGAGCTGGATGAAGAAACCTTCGGGATTTTCCTTATGGGTGTCATAATAGAGCTTGCCTATTTCGAGATAGGTTTTCTTCATGTTGTCCTTCTCGGCGGAGATTTCCATGTTGAGCTTGGCAATGCGTGCGGTTGCCTTTGCCTTGTCTGCTGCCTTTTCAGCGATATCCTTGGTCTTGTCAGCTGCCTTTTCGGCAAAGTCCTTGGTCTTATCCGCTGCCTTTTCGGCAAAGTCCTTGGTCTTGTCGGCTGCAACCTCAGCAAAATCCTTGGTCTTGTCGGCGGCTTTGCCTGCGAAGTCCTTGGTGTCGCCTGCCAGCTTATTGAGTCTGATAAGGAGCTTATCTTTGATGGATTTGAAGTTTGCCATTATGTTTGCCTCCTGTTTTATTGTTCTGAGCCTTCGCCATCGGGCTCTTCGGGTTCTTCGTTTATATTTTCTTCTGCCGTCTGGGGGGCAGTTTCTTCCTTTGCTTCCTCTCCTGCGGGCTGGGTCTGTTCTTCCTCAAGGTTTGCACCGAAGAGCACCTTGCGTCCGGCCTTGAGGCGGCGGGCATTGAGAATGTAGATGATAAGAGCGGCGATGCAGCTGACGGCGGCGATGAGCTGGCTTATGCGGATAACATCGGGGATGAGCCAGAGACTGTCGCTGCGCATACCCTCTATCCAGGCTCTGCCGAGACCGTACCAGAATACATAGAGGATGAAAAACTGTCCCTTATACTTGCGGTGTTTTTTGCTGTAAAAATGCATGGCGGTGAAACCGATAACATTCCACAGGCTTTCGTAAAGGAAGGTGGGGTGCACATACATGGTGCTGCCGTTAAGGGTGAGACCCATGCGGCAGAAAACATCGGTTTCATAGCCGAAGGCCTCTCTGTTGAAGAAATTACCCCAGCGGCCTATGCACTGACCGATAAGAAGACCGAAGCTCATGATATCCAGAGCGGGGAAAATGCTGATTTTTTTCATTCTGCAGCGGATCCAAACGGCAATAATCGCACCGATAATTCCGCCGTAGATGGCAAGTCCGCCGTCACGGATGGCGAAAATCTTCGCAGGATTTGCAGCATAGTCGCTCCAGTTAAATACGCAGTAATAAAGTCTGGCGCAGATAATGGCGGCGATAACGCCCCAGATAACCAGATCATAGATGGTGTCCGCCTCTATATCAAGGCGCCTGCCGTTTCTCACGCCGTAAACCAGAGCGAGGAGAAGTCCGACAGCTATGATTATACCGTAAAAATATATGCAGAAGTTGCCTATATTAATGCAGTAGGGGGGATTGATGGCGAAGTTTTCCCCAAACATGGGGAAGGAAATTATTGCTTCTCTCATTTGTTATTCCTCCTTGGAAAGCGGGGTGATGACGCTCATTGCAAAGCGCTCGGGGCGGATATTTTCTTTTATAAAGCTCTGCACATCTTCTGCGGTAATGGAGTCCATCACAGAGAAGGAGTCCAGACAGTTATAGCCTGAAAAATCTGCATCCGCCATTGCGGCGCATAGTCCGCCGAAGGAACTGAGGGCTCTCACTCTTGCTCCGTATGCGGATTTCTTTATGCGGCTCCAAAGGGCTCTGTCGAGACCCTTTTCTGCGGCCTTCTGCGCTTCGGCAAGCATTTCGCTGAGCACTCTCTCGCTGTCTCTGCTCTCGCCGCCTGCCAGAATAGTTGCGGTTTCAGCTGCATAGTAGAGTTCAACGAAAAAGTCGGTATTTATGATGCCCTCTCCATAAAGCCGGGTGTAGAAGGGGGAGGAGCGGGAGTAAAGATAGCTGAGGGCGGCGCCTGCAAGCAGCTTCTGACGGAGGGAGAGCTGACCGGAGCTCTCTGCGCGAAGCTTGCAGCCCAGCATGAACTGGGGAGCGGAAACTTCCATGGCGCGGTAGAAACGGGGACGGGCGGGGAGAAGGCTCTCCGCTTCGCCGTAATCCTTCACGGGGGTTTCTCCGCTGTCGCTGCGCAGGAGTCTCAGTGCGGTGGCGCGGACCTTTTCGGGGTCAACATCGCCAACAACGCAAAGGCTCATATTGCCGGGGGCATAGAAAACCTTGTGGCAGTCATAGAGGGTCTGTGCGCTTATTTCCGATATGGACTCAACAGTGCCGGCAACATCGTCGCGGATGGGATGATGCTCATAAAGGCACTGCATAAGGGAGTTGAAAACAACGCTGCCCGGCTCATCCTCATACATGCGGATTTCCTGGGCAATGATGCCCTGCTCCTTTTGCACGCTCTCCTCGGTGAAATAGGGAGTGGAGACAAAGCGGAGAAGGCTTTCCAGATTCTCATAAAAAGAATTGGTGCAGTCAAAATAGTATGCGGTGATGTTTGCTGCGGTGTAGGCATTGGGTTCTGCGCCATTGGCTGCAAGCTCGGAAAGGGCGTTGCTGCCGTCAGGCATGTCAAACATCTTGTGCTCAAGGAAGTGGGCAACGCCCGCAGGGGTGTCAATAAACTTTCCGCCGAGACGGAAACGGCGGTCGGCGCCGCCGTAATTGGTGGCGAAATATGCGTGGCAGCGGCTGTAGCCGGGCTTGGTCATAACGGAGAGGCGCAGACCGTTGGGCAGAGTGTCGCGGTAGATGACCTCGCCAACCTTGGAATATTCGTATTTAGTCATCATTTTCCTCCTCGTCTTCCTCCCAGTCTTCTCCTGCCTTGAGGAAATATACGCTGTCAAGCTCTATGCTCTTTGCAACGGCAATGATATCCTGGCGGCTTACCATATCGCAGAGAGCGGCATACTCCTCGGGACCGCAATCAAGACCGGTGAGAGTTTGGGTGAGGTAAAAGTCCTCCAGTGCACCGGGGGAATCGGTGAGGGAAACAAGCTGGCTGCATACGGCTTTGCGGGCGAAAGTGAGCTCTTCATCGCTGAATTCACCCTTTCTGATTGCGTCAAGCTGGGCAAGAATCTCCGCTTTGGTTTCCTCGAATTTATCAAACTCAATGCCGGAGGAGACAAGCATAACGCCCTTGAGACGGTCACAGAAGGAGTCGGCATAGTAGCAAAGGGAGAGCTTTTCGCGGACATTGAGGAAAAGGCGGCTTGTTGCGGTTCCGCCGTAAAGGGCGTTGAAAACGCGGATGGCGGCAAAATCCGGGTCGTCCATTATCTCGCCCAGGCGGAAGCCAAGCTCCAGCTTGCCCTGAGTTACATCCAGCTCCTCTTCAAAATAGCGGGGCTGGGCGGAAACTGCGTTCATACGGATATCTGTGCCGATTTCGTAGTTGATATCGCCTCTGGGGAGAGCCATAAGAGCATCCTTGAGAGCGGCTTCAACGCGGCGGAGATTGGAATTGCCGCAGTAGAAAATCTCGATGGGGCATTCCTGCAAAAGAGAGCGGTAATGCTTGGTAAGGTCAATATAGTTAATGGAGGCGGCGGTAGCCTCGTCGCCCATATCGTCGCAGCCGTAGTCCTCGTAAGCGCACATCTGCTCAATGAGGCGGTGGGCGGCATAGCTGCGTTTATCGTTTATGCGGGCGCGGATGTCGTCGATAAGCTTTTCCTTCTCGCTTTCCACATAGTTTTTCATAAGAAGGCCGCCGCGGGTGGCGGGGGAGACCAGCATTTCACCCAGAAGTCTTGCAACGCTTTCAAGAAGCTTTTCCCCGTTGGGAGTGTAACGGTCGGCAATAAAGCCCGCATAAAAACCAAGAGCAAGAACCTCGCCCTTTTTGCGGACGACAGGCAGAATGCGTGCGCCGTAAAGCTCGTCGCAGGCTGCGGAAATGGAGTCCATATCGGGGTGGAAGGCGGTGCCGCGGCTGAGGACGCGGGGGACAAGAGCGTTGAGGGCAACGGTCTCTCTTTCAAGCTGAGTGAGCAGGCTGAGACTCAGACAGTCGGACTTGAATTTGTCTGTCTGCAGGCAGCTGAGCCATACTCCGGGAAATATTTCTTTTCTTTTAATATCCAAAACGGATACCCCCTCCGAGAGAAATGAAGCTTACAATTTATCACCATACACTATAACATATATTCTGCCGTTTGTGAATTAAATTATTGCGAAAAAAGATTGCGGCTGTTAATGAAAAACACTTGACAGCAGCGAGAGGAAAGAGTATACTACCCAAGGCGTTAAGTAAAATACCTTTACAGGCTTAATTGATACGGTGGAGGCGAAGAATTTGGACAACACAATTATGCGTACCATGCTCTTCGATTTTTACGGCGATCTGCTCACCGAAAAGCAGCGCGAGTACTATGACCTTCACTTCAACAGCGACCTGAGCTTGCAGGAGATAGCCGAGCAGAGCGGGGTGTCCCGTCAGGCTGTCTGGGATATAATCCGCCGCGCGGAGCAGAGTCTTCTCGACATTGAGGAAAAGACAGGCCTTGTTTCAAGAGCCGTCCGCCGCCGCAAGAGCCTTGAGGAGCTTGAGAAAATGCTTTCACTGCTTCCCGAGGGTGAGGATAAAGCAAAAATGCTCAGCATTGTTGAGGAGCTTAACGACTAACTACCAAAGGAGGCCGAGATAAAAATGGCATTTGAATCCCTTTCCGATAAACTGTCTGCGGCCTTCAAAAAGCTCCGCGGCAAGGGTCGCCTCAGTGAAACGGACGTTAAAGAGGCAATGCGCGAGGTGCGCCTTGCACTTTTGGAAGCCGACGTCAGCTACAAGGTAGTAAAGGATTTTGTTAAAAAAGTCAGCGAGCGCGCTGTGGGCAGAGATGTGCTTGAAAGCCTTTCTCCCGCCCAGATGGTCATCAAGATTGTCAACGAAGAGCTGATTTCCCTTATGGGCAGCGAAAGCGTGAAGCTGAATATCGGCAGCGAAAACCCCAGCGTCTGCATGCTGGTTGGTCTGCAGGGTGCAGGTAAAACCACCAACGGCGCAAAGCTCGCCGCTTATATGCGCAAGCAGGGCAAGCGTCCCCTTCTGGTAGCCTGCGACGTTTACCGTCCTGCCGCCATCAAGCAGCTGGAAACCGTTGGCGCACAGCTGGATATCCCCGTCTTCCAGATGGGACAGGGCGACCCCGTACAGATTGCAAAAGCGGGTATTGCCCACGCAAAGATGCACGGTAACGACCTGGTGTTCCTCGATACCGCAGGTCGTCTCCATATAGATGAAGAGCTCATGGAAGAGCTGAAAAACATCAAGGCCGAGACCCGTCCTGCGGAGATAATGCTTGTTATCGATGCTATGATAGGTCAGGACGCTGTCACCACCGCAAAGAGCTTTGACGATGCTCTGGGTGTAAGCGGCGTTATGCTCACCAAGCTGGACGGCGATGCCCGAGGCGGCGCAGCCCTCTCCATCAAGGCTGTCACCGGCAAGCCCATCAAGTTCGCGGGTATAGGCGAAAAGCTTGACCAGATCGAGGTTTTCCATCCCGACCGTATGGCAAGCCGAATCCTCGGCATGGGCGACGTGCTCACCCTTATCGAAAAGGCAGAGAGCGCCTTTGATGAAAAGCAGGCCAAGGAGCTTGAAGAAAAGCTCCGAGCCAATAAGTTCACCCTTCAGGACTTCTATGACCAGATGGTGCAGATCCGCAATATGGGCGGTATGCAGGAAATGCTGGCAATGATGCCCGGAGTGGACGCAAAGGCTCTGGCAGGCGCCGATGTGGACGAAAAGGCAATGGCCCGCACCGAAGCCATCATCCTGTCCATGACTCCCCGGGAGCGTGAAAATCCCGGCATAATCGGTTCCAGCCGCAAAAAGCGCATAGCCGCAGGCAGCGGAACTCAGGTTGTTGATGTTAACCGCCTGCTGAAGCAGTTCGAGGCTATGCAGAAGATGATGAAGCAGATGAACGGCAAGAGCGGCAAACAGCTCAAGCGCATGCAGCGCATGGCGGGCCGCGGCGGCGGATTCCCCGGAATGGGCGGCTTCGGCTTCTGAGAAAGTATGTAACGCATCGTAAGATGCAAAACATAGATTTATTAATAATTCAATCTTTAATCTGGAGGTGAAAAGAACAATGGTCAAGATCAGACTGCGCAGAATGGGTGCTAAGAAGAGCCCTTACTACCGCGTTGTTGTTGCTGATTCTCATTTCCCCCGCGATGGTCGTTTCATCGAGGAAATCGGCACCTACAATCCCCTTGCCACTCCTTCCGAGATCAACATCGATATGGAGCGCGCAAAGTACTGGATCGCTAATGGCGCACAGCCCACCGATACCGTTAAGGCCCTGCTGAAGAAGGCTGAGGCATAAGGAGAAAATAAACCCTATGAAAGAACTGCTGACCTATATTATACAGAACCTTGTGGATCATCCCGATGAGGTTTCTGTGACCGAGCGCGAAGCCGGCAGCGAGACCGTATTTGAAGTGCGTGTCGCCAACGGCGATATGGGCAAGGTCATCGGCCGTCAGGGCAGGATCATCAAAGAGGTCCGCATCCTTATGAAGGCCGTAGCCCAGAGAAAGGGCAAAAAGGTATCCGTCGAGGTTCTCGACTGAGTAAAAGTCCCCCGTGTTTCCATGGGGGACTTTTTCCGAATCTGCACAACTCTCTTTTCAAGGAGAATATTATGGAAAAAGAAAAATATCTTGAAGCCGGAATAATCGTGAATACCCACGGAGTTCGCGGCGAAGTTAAAATAAACCCCTGGGCAGACTCTCCCGAGTTTCTCAAAAAGCTGAAAACCCTTTATATCGGCGGCGAGGCGCTGAAGGTGAGCGCATCCCGCGTCCATAAGGGCTTCCTGCTTGCCAAGCTTGAGGGTGTTGACGATGTTAACGCAGCTATGGCGCTGAAGAATAAAACCGTCTACATCGCCCGCAAGGATGTGAAGCTCCCCAAAGGCAGCTTCTTTATTGCCGATATCATCGGTGCAAAGGTCGTGGATGAAAGCGGAAATGAGCTGGGTGTGCTTGCTGATGTGCTTGAGATGCCCGCACAGAATATCTATCTCGTCAAGGGCGAGAGGGAGATAATGATTCCTGCCGTTGAGGAATTTATCCTCAACACCGATGTTAAAAATAAGATAATAACCGTACACCTCATAGAGGGTATGTAATAAAAAACCGCGTATCAAATCGATACGCGGTTTTTTATTTTTACCAGGCCTTAACAAATTCGGAGCGGTCGTTCATTAAAAATTCCGTGATGTCGAAGCCGGCAATGCCGTTGAGCACAAATGGGTCGGCATTGGTGAAAAGCTGCAGCGCATCTATGTTTTCTGCGCGGGCAATCATAAAACCGCCGCTTCGGCCGATTTTAGGTCCTGCAAAAAGGACAATACCCTTTTCTATGCCCCGAGCTATGTGTGCTTCATGAAGAGGGATAAATTTAGTTGTGAGTTCCTCCGGAGAGACGGGCAGGGGAGAGGCCATTACGGATTGAACAAGAAAGTATTTCATGAAATTTTCTCCCTCCATACCTTGTCGGCACAAGCTTTGCCGAAATACATAAGCTCCCATACTGCGGAATCCTCCGTGACGGATTCAAGAGTAATTCCGTTTTCCAGACGCTCAATTGTGGCGCTGCCCTCAAAGCGGAGATAAGAACCCTCGAAGCCTATAAGCTTTGCGCCGAGACGCAGTGGGGCGGGAAGAAGGTCGGCAAAATTCTGACGGGAAATGTCTCCGCGGCGGGCATAGGTGATGCGGTAAAACTCGCCTGCGGGAGTTTCATATTCATAAATAACCTTGTTATATACGGGCTTTCCTGTGTGTGAGTCGATATACTCATCTTCGGGGAGGAATTTGAGGGTGTGGTTGGCGTTGTCACCCAGAATTTCGCCACCCTTTGCCAGCATAAACACATCAAAGTCTTTGTAGCCGTACTTCTTCTCGGCGGTTATCCAGGAGGAAATAACCTTGTAATCGCCGATTTTGGCGCGCCCCCAATACCAATGGTGCATCAGCTTGAGCATGGAGATGTTGCCCCAGTTGTGGTCATGGTAGCCGCTGCCTTCCAGATGAAGCTGACCTTCGCTGAAGGAAACATCGGCAACGGCCTTGCCCTCGGGAGTTGCGGGCAGCCAGTTGAAGTAGTATTCTTCTCTGTCACCGAAAAGTATGGGGCCGCACTGGCTTCTCCAGGCAGGCACGGTGTTTACAAGGCTCACATTTGCGGACATGGTCTTGCCCTTGAATACTATGCTGTACTCCTTCAGGTCGCCCTCCATGCGGCAGTCACCGATTTTGATGTCGCATTTTTCGCGGCTGTAAAAGCTGTCCTCGATTGTAGCGTTTACCTGTTCTTCGAATTTTCTTCCGTCGGGCAAGGTGAGCTCTATGGTGGCCATAGGCTTTATGGGTCCGTTTACCGCAATGGGGGACTTGGAATAGAAGAATATGATGAGCTTTGTGCCGTCGCCGTAGCTGGAATCAAAGTACCACCATTCGTAGGTGCCGCGGCTTCCGTCGGTGCGCATTGCGTCCTCCCAAAGCTCTATTTTATCTCGAACGACGCCCAGCTTGTCATAGTGAAAATCGTCATCGGGATGTATGGCAGCCTGTATCTTTTTCATATAAAAGCCTCCCATCAGTATTTGATGTAATAATTTTATCACGAAGGCTATATTGTTTTCAAGCTATGTGAGAAAGTCACAGAAGGAAAAGAAACAATCTGTTAAAGTACAATCAGAAAGAAAAATAAACACTGATTAAAATACAGGAGGAAATAAATATGAAGAACGCCAAGTTTTATGTGTGCGCACACTGCGGAAATATAGTTGAGATGGTACATGATGTTGGAGTAAAGCCCTTCTGCTGCGGACAGAAAATGGACGAGCTGATCCCCGGCAGCGTTGAAGCAAGCGGCGAGAAGCATATCCCCGTTGTAAGCGTAAGCGATGGCACCGTTGAAGTGAATGTGGGAAGTGTTGACCATCCCATGGTGGATGTCCACTGGATTGAGTGGGTGCAGCTTACCACCGATAAGGGAAGCTACAGAAAATGGCTTAATCCCAACGAAGCTCCCAATGTGAAGTTCCTCATCTCCGACGAGAAGGCTCTGGAAGTTTATGCTTACTGCAATCTCCACGGACTTTGGAAAACCACTCTGTAAATCCCCGGCACAAGGAAAGAATAGAAAATAAAGAAATTCCCTCTGCTTAATCGCAGAGGGAATTTCTCTATATAAAACCAATATTAAATTTTACCCTTAAGCTTCAGGAATACAAATGCGCCGATGGCTGCAATGGCAACGGCGGCTCCGGCCACGATTGCAACAATGATGATGGTGTTGTTTTTTCCACCGCTGCCTTCAGTGTCGGGAGCGTGGGTTTTATCATCCTGCTTCTGGGGAGCCTTGTCGCTGTTATCTGAGTTGTCTTCGGTGGGAGCGACTGTCTCGGGAGTCTTGGTGGGAGCGGGAGACTCGGTGGGGGCAGCCGAAGCTTCGGGACTTGCTGCGGGAGACGCATCAGGATCCGCTTCGGAGCCTTTTTCAATGACATAAAGATGAGCCATTTCGCTGGAGGCATCATCGCCTGCGGTGAAGATGCAGCGGATGCGGTAGCCGTTCAGCTCAATCGGGATATTTTCCAGCACTATCTGCTCGGTGTTTGCCCCGTAAACGGCAAGACCCTTAAAGTCATCGGCGGCAACAGAGCAGTCATAACGCACTCCCTCGGGAGATATGAGCTGCCAACGGTAGCTCTGAGCATATTTCGCTTTAGCAACAAATACGGCCTCTCCGCCCACCTCAACTGTTTCGTCCGTAGGGTTTTTGGTTACTACGGGAGTGGCCTTTTCTGCGGGAGTTACAGTAAGCTTTGCGGCGGTACTGGTGACGCTCTCTTCTGCTCCAACAAACTGACACCAGACAAAGGCTCCGTTCAGCTCCTCGGGTATGTTGTGGATAACCAGTGTGTCCGTGTCATAACCGGTGAAGCTGACTCCCTTGCCAAAGTAAGCGGCGGCTTCCTCGCAGGTGAGAGAGGCGTCAGCGAGGGCAATTTCCCATACATACTGCCGGGTGTTGCTGGCCCTTGCAATAAAGGTTGCGGAGTCGCCCTCAATTACGGTCTCCGAAGTGGGATTTTTGGTTACAACAGGTACACCCTCGGAGGACTCGGCGGGATTGACATAGACGGTTACTTTGTAATCAACAGTGCCAAGCCCCTCTGTTGTCATCGTAATATAAACCGTATATTCTCCGGGAGTTGTTGGAACGCCTGCAAGACCAAGGGTTACATTGCTGGAAATTTCCAACCACATACCGGGGATTTCGCCGGAAGTTATGCGTCCTTCCGTTATTTTGTCATATGCATTTGAATGAAGAACGAAATATTCGGTTTTTCCCTCTGTGGCGTAGAAGGAATATTCCTCGTATGACGCATAGGAAAAAAAGGAAAAAGAGCTCACCAGCATAAGGATAACCATCAGCACAATGCAGGAGTTGATTGCTTTTTTCAAGGAAGTTCACCTTCAGTCTTCTTAGTTGCAAGCGGCGGTCAATAACCGCCGCTTGAGAATATTAGCGGTAGGAGTTTACTTCTTTTTTTTCAGTTGATGATTGCGTAAGCCTCAATATAGGTGTCGGAATTTATTGTAACAGAGATGCCGCTGACTCCACTTGCGTAAGTGCCGCCGTTTACATAGAAATTAGCTGGGAGTCCACCGTTGCAGGAAGCATAGATAGTGGTTCCTGCGGCGACACGTCCGCTTGAAATGCCGTTGAATGTGCAGCCGGAGCAGGTGACCTGATAATATATAATGGGCTTATCTTTCAAAACAAGTTCATAGGTGGTTGCTTCATCCAGATCCTCAACGATAAAGGAGGAAACATCGCCATTATAATAATAGGGGACACCGTTTATGAGCCAGTAGTCTATTATCTTGCCGTAGGGGGTAACGGCCTTGATTTCTGCGCTGATTTTGCCGCCCTCAACAGTTTCACCGGTAACAGGATTTGTGTAATCGTTTTCAAATACAAACTCAGTGAGGGGATCGCCTGCAGCGTTCATATCGGCGTCGAGGAAACGCAGCTCGGCGTTAATTGTGGTAATTTTTTTCTCGCTGCGCAGGTATGCGGCAACAGTGCTGCTTGTATCGGCAGTGAAGGTAAAGGTGGCGGAGGCGGAGTCGGGTTGAACCTCGCCGTTCATCTCCCAATGATCAACAACCTGACCCTCGGAAAGCAGAGCGCTGGCAGTTAGTTCCGTTTTGCCGTTTATGCTGGCGCTGCTTTTGCCGTTTATGGTTGAGTGGATGGCGTAAACGGTGCCGGTGGAACTGAGAGCTTCGATTTCGGCAATGAGCTGCGCATTTTCGGCGGCAAGAGTGTCGAGTTCCTTCTGTTTTGCTGCAAGGTCACTTTCGGAAACGCAGCCAACCATGAATAACATCAGAGCTGCAAGTAGCAAAGCAATTATTTTTTTCATAGGTTCTCTCCTTCTTCCATAATGTTGGGGTGTAAATTGTTCAAATCAGAAAATACGGGGCTGCCGCTTTCATTAAGCTTGGCAGCGCATTCCCTGCACATGTCCAAATCGTCGCATATAAGGAAGCAACGGTTGCATACCAAACGCCTACATATAGGGCAGTAGTTCAGGTTCTCTGCTGCTTCCGAGAGGGCTGCTTGTCTCGCGTCACGAAACTCCTGCTCGTAGATAGCGTCGAAGATGATCCTCTTGCTTTCGGACGGCGGGATAATTCCGGCCTTGGAGAAAGGCAAGGGCTTGTTGGCATACACTCTTCCGCACTCATCGCAGGCAATGTGAAAGCAGAAACTATCCCGCGTTGAACGATTTTCCAGCATAATATCAACCAGCCTCTTCATTAGCGGCTCACCACCTTTCAAATTTGGTTGTTTTCATTTTATATACAAAATGAAGAAGATAAAATGGAACTGAGGATACTTTTTTGGAAAAGTATCCTCAGAATATGTGCAGGGTGCATAAAACGGATAAGTATGTTTTATGCACCCTGTTAAATTAACATATTTTATTTAATTTTGATCAGCACTGAGCTTATCCAGCCAACCGCAGCAGCGGAAAAGCTCAATATAAAGCATAAGCTCATCGCGAGAGGAAACATTTAACTTCTGGTAGATGCTGTGGTTATGCTTTTTGACGGTGTGAATGCTGACAAAAGCAAGCTCGGGAATATCTGCAGTGTCGTAGCCATCAATATAATATTTCAATATGCGCCGCTCTGCGGAGGAGAGGGTGTTGGCTTTCTCGGAAAAGCTTCTGAAGAGATCTTCCATAGCTGGAGGCAGTTCCCCAGAATTAACCCGTCTGGTGTTGAGCTGGGTAAGCATCTGAACGCTGAGCAGACCTTTATTTGGTTGAATGATGCCATAATCGCGAAGAACTCCGTATATCGTAAGGAGCATGATTTCGGTTGCCACATAAGAAACGGAAAGCAACTCAAAGTCCTCGGCGATCAACTGTTCGACTGCCCATACGCAAATATTGAGCAATACGGCACTGGCAAGAAAAATGGCATATTTGGTGGAAGCCAGACGCTTTTTCTTTGCGGCGTATGCTATAAGGAAGATCATGCCGAGCACATAGGAAGCTAAGTAGACAGAATAAACGCTGTGCAGCGGGCCGTATTCTTTGATAAGCTTAGTGACGCCGTTAACTCTCTCGATGGCAACGCTGCTATAATAAAGTCCAAGCCATTCGCCGCTGCAGGCGAGCAGAAATGCAAGGGTGCTGATGGCAAACACGAGGGGCTTGAACCAACTGCGCGGGCGCATCTTGCATACGTCATATATGATAAACATCATTATAAGAATGGAGTAAGCGGCACCAAGATAAGAAAGGCGATTTGCCATCATTGCCCAGAAAAGAGAACCCGAAACGGAGAGCAGGAAGTATCCGCAGTTGGTAAGGGATACGCAAGTGAAAAGATAGAGAAAATTGCGTTCCTTGTGTTTCTCCCAAATTACGTATGAGAAAAGAAGGAGAAGTGAGAGAACGGCTATAGCTCCGTAAATCAGGGATACTCCTCCGATACAGGTGATTGAAGAGCTTGTTTCGCCTGAGGCAAGGGCGGAAATATCAATGAAAGAGAAAAGCGCAAAAAGAACACAAATGCATGGCAACAGCTTGTTTCTTAGCATCAAATTATCTCCCCCTTCGAGAAATTTAAGCAATTATAACATATATTATCCGGCAATGCAAAAAAAACCAATGCAGATTGGATGGCAAAAAATCATAGACAAACCGTTTGCGGGGAAGTATAATGAAAGAGTATATCTGGAAGAATTTGACTTCCCATATAATTAAAAACAGGAGTGTGGTTTTTGAATGAAGCTTATAATCAAAAATGACTATGAGGAAATGAGCGCATGGGCAGCTCAGCATATCGCTGACGCTATCAACAATCACAAAGAGGACCGTCCTTTTGTTCTCGGTCTTCCCACCGGTTCTTCTCCCCTCGGAGTTTATAAAAAGCTCGTTGAGATGAACAAGGCAGGCACTCTCAGCTTCAAAAATGTTGTTACCTTCAATATGGACGAATATGTGGGACTGCCCCGCGAGCATGACCAGAGCTACTGGTATTTCATGCACGAAAATTTCTTCAACCACATAGATATTCCCGCAGAGAACATCAACATTCTCGACGGTATGGTTGATGATCCCGAGGCCGAGTGCCGCCGCTATGAGGAGAAGATTGCTTCCTATGGCGGAATAGACATTTTCATGGGCGGCAGCGGTGTTGACGGTCACATTGCCTTCAACGAGCCCTTCACCTCCCTCGTTTCCCGCACCGGCGTGCGTGCCCTTACTCAGGACACCCTCATTGCCAACTCCCGTTTCTTCGATAACGATCCCAACAAGGTGCCCAAGACCGCTCTTTCTGTCGGCGTTGGCACCGTCTGCGACTCCAAGCAGGTTCTGCTTCTCATCTCCGGCCACAACAAGGCTCGCGCTCTGCGTCACTGCGTTGAAGGCGGCGTTGACCATGCATGGACCATCAGTGCACTGCAGCTTCACCCCGACGGAATCGTTGCCTGCGATGAGGCGGCCTGCGGTGAGCTGAAGGTTGACACCTATAAATATTTCAAGGAAATATATAAGGACGAAAAGTAAGAGCAATACTATTACAAATAACTAAAAGGATATGGTATGAAAATGGATAACAAAACCCTGGCATTGAATGCCGCCAAGGCACGCCTTCTTGCCGTTACGATGGTTTATGAAGCCGCATCCGGCCATCCCGGCGGCTCTCTCAGCTGCATTGACGCACTGACCGCCCTGTATTTCGGAGAAATGAATGTTGATCCTGCCGACGAGAAGAATCCCGGCAGAGACCGTTTTGTTATGAGCAAGGGTCATTGTTCTCCTGCTGTTTATTCCGTTCTGGCTCTTCGCGGCTTTTTCCCCGTTGAAGACCTGAAAATGTTCCGCCGCATCGATGGTCATATGTCCGGCCATGTTGAGATGAAGCATGTTCCCGGCGTTGATATGTCCACCGGATCTCTGGGTCAGGGCATTTCCACCGCTGTTGGCATGGCTCTTGCAGGCAAGCACAGCAAGGCAGATTACCGCGTTTATTCCATCCTCGGTGACGGCGAAATCGCTGAGGGTCAGGTTTGGGAAGCATTTATGGCTGCCGCAAAGTATAAGCTGGATAACCTCTGCGCAATCGTTGACGTTAACGGTCTGCAGATAGACGGCGCCACCAAGGATGTTATGCCCACCGAGCCTCTGGATGAAAAGTTCAGATCCTTCGGCGCACATGTCATTACCGTGGATGGTCACGACTTTGATGCCATCAAGGCAGCTTATGCTGAGGCAAGAGCAACCAAGGGTCAGCCCACTGTCATTCTGGCAAAGACCACCAAGGGCAAGGGCGTTTCCTATATGGAAGATCAGGCCGGTTGGCACGGCAAGGCACCCAATGCCGAGCAGTTTGCGCAGGCAAAGGCAGAATTGGAAGCAGCAATAGCTGCACTGGAGGGCTGAGAAAATGGGAGAAAAGATAGCAACCAGAAATGCTTACGGTCAGACTCTGGCCGAGCTTGGTTATAAATACCCCGAAATCGTCTGCTTTGACGCTGACCTTGCAGGCGCAACAATGAGCAAATACTTCCTCGATGCTCACCCCGATCGTTTCTTCGATATGGGTATTGCCGAGAGTAATATGCAGGGCGTTGCAGCCGGTATGGCAACCTGCGGCTATAAGCCCTTCACCAATACCTTTGCAATGTTTGCAGCAGGACGCTCCTGGGAGCAGGTAAGAAACTCCATCTGCTACCCCGGTCTGAATGTCAAGGTTGTAGGCTCCCACGGCGGAATTTCCGTCGGTGAAGACGGCGCAACCCACCAGTGCATCGAGGACTTCGCCATTATGCGCGCCATCCCCGGCATGATGGTTCTCTGCCCCTGCGATGCATATGAGATGCGCCTTGCCACCGAGGCTCTCGTAAACTATGAGGGTCCCGCCTATATGCGCCTTGGCCGTCTCGCTGTTGAAACTGTCACCGACGCCATCCCCGGCTATAGCTTTGAGCTTGGCAAGGGCTGCATGCTCCGCGATGGCAGCGACCTCACCATTATTGCCAACGGCATGATGGTGCAGATGGCTCTGGAAGCCGCCGAGGCTCTTGCCGCCGAGGGCATCTCCGCCCGCGTTGTTGATATGCACACCATCAAGCCCCTTGACGGTGATATTATCAAGAAAGCAGCCGAGGAAACCGGCGCAATCGTAGTCACCGAGGAGCATAATATTCTGGGTGGTCTCGGCGCAGCTGTTGCCGAGTTCTGCGGCGAAAACTGCCCCGTCCCCGTTGTCCGACACGGTGTCAACGATGAGTTCGGACGCAGCGGAAAGGCTCCCCTTGCTCTCGAAGCCTTCGGTCTCACAGCCAAGGTTATTGCTGAGAAGGCCAAGAAGGCTCTCGCAATGAAGAAGTAAAGCTGAATAACAACAAAAAAGGAGCGATTTATCGCTCCTTTTTTTATTTCCATAACTATAGGTTTCTAGAGTTGTAGGTATAGCCTCAACTTATTCTATATTTATTTGCACGGACAAAAAGCGAAAAATTATTTTGGATAATATGCTAATGGAACGATTTGTTCCAATGGAATATAATAATTCTCGTAAATAGTATGCTCTTATCATATGAGAGAGATTTATTGGACAGAAAAGATGCTATAAAAACAAAAAAGACCCCTGAAAAGGAGTCTTCTGCCTCACACACTGTGAGTTCGCCAAGGCGATGATTTCGCTATAAGCTTATTTGAACTTGTAGTGTAATCCCAAATGGTAGTCTGAGATCACCTCTATTATGAATTGCTGCCAGTTAATTGTCAAGGGGGATTTTCTATGAAGAAAAACGGAAATAATCTAAACATAAGCGACTACTACATTGGGCTTGATGTCGGCACCGGCTCAGTTGGTTGGGCAGTTACCGGCTCTGACTATAATGTTTTAAGGTTCAAAGGTAATGCTATGTGGGGAGTGCGTCTTTTTGACGAGGCACAGGATGCCTCCGTCCGACGTACAAGCCGTACTGTAAGACGCCGCATTGCCCGTCGCAATCAGCGCCTTATGCTGCTGCAACTGCTTTTTGCACAGGAAATTGCTAAGGTAGACCCTAACTTTATTATCCGTATGAGCGAAAGCGCCCTCCATGAAGAGGACAAATTCCTTGGAGGTAAATATTCCCTTTTCGCCGACAGAGACTATACGGATAAGGACTATTACCGCGCATATCCCACCATATATCACCTCAGGGCTGAGCTGGCGGAGTCCAACCAAGTCCACGATGTGCGCTTGGTTTATTTGGCGCTTCACCACATTATCAAGCATAGAGGACACTTCCTCTATGAAAACGCCGACAATGGAGAAAACTTCATAACTCTTGCATCCGCTTTTGCGCAACTGTGCGAGTATGTCCAAAAAGAATATGATACGGAACTTGCTCCGCAGGATGAGGCTGCCTATCTTGGGATATTGGAACGCGGAGACCTTGGTATAAGTGCAAAGAAAAAGGCTCTGCGTGCAGCATTTGGCTCATTCCCCGAGAGCAATGAGTCTCTTAATCTTGCGTATCTCAGCGACATGCTGGCGGGGGCAAGTGTCAACTTCTGCGATTTGTTCTGCGATGCACTTCTTAAACAAGCCGATATCAAAAGCTTTAGTCTGAAAAATAGTATTGACGATAATTTCGACGCTCTTTCCGAAACCCTCGGTGAGCGCATAGAACTCTTAATACAGCTTAAGACCGTTTATGATGCCGCAAGACTTTCCCAAATTCTTGGAGGCAAGGAAACTATAAGCCGTGCTAAGATCGCCCTTTACGAAAAGAATAGGTGTGATCTGCGTCTCTTGAAGAGCTATGTGCGAAAATACGCTCCTAAGAAATACAAGCTTGTTTTCTCCCAGAAGAAAGACAAGCTTGCGAACTATGCTGCCTATAGCCGCTACCGCAGCTCAAGCGGAGACTATGCTTGCACTCAGGAGGAATTTTGCAAATTCCTGAAGAAAGAGCTTCCTCTGCCAAAGGCAAAAGATACGGAAATGCAGCGTATTTTCCGCGAAATTCAGGATATCAGTTTTCTCTCCCGACTTAAGGGAAACGATAATGGCGTTATTCCATATCAGCTTCATAAGCAGGAACTTCTCAAGATTCTTGAGAATGTTTCTTCATATCTCCCGTTCATCAATGAAACGGATGGCGATGGATTCAGCGTTAAGGAAAAGATCGTCAAGATTTTTGAACATCGTATACCTTACTATGTTGGACCTCTCCATAAAAATGCAGCCAATGGTTGGATTGTCCGTTTCGCGGGCAAGGAAGCGGAAACAGTATATCCTTGGAATTTTGAAGAGATAATTGATACCGAAGCCTCCGCTGCTGCCTTTATTGAGAATCTTATTGGTCTCTGTACCTATACCGGTGAAAAAGTGCTGCCCAAGGATTCCCTCCTTTACAGCGAATACAGTATGCTTAATGAAATTAATTTGCTGAAGGTTAATGGGCGCAGTCTGCCTCGGGATGTTATGGATAAGCTTATACAGCACTTTTTCTATGAGCAGCGCAGAAAAGTAACAAAAAAGCAGATTAAAAATTACCTCCTCAAAGAAGGGCTTATATCTGCTGCGGATGAAATAAGCGGCATTGATGATAGCATAAAGAGCAGCCTGCGCTCTTGGCATGATTTCAAGAACATTCTGGAGAAAACCGGCGACTATGATATGGTGGAAAGCATTATCCGAAGTATACTCGTTTTCGGAAATGATAAAACTATGCTCCGTCGCTGGATGCAAAAGAATACTCATGGTTTGGACGAAAACGACATCAAGTATGTCTGTCGCCTAAAATATAACGATTGGGGACGTTTTTCTGAGTTTTTCTTGACCGGAATTCGCCACCGTATGCCCGATGGCGCAGAAATGAGTATTATGGATATGCTTCGCCGGAATAGCTGCAATCTGATGAACCTTATGAACGCAGACTATAGCTTCGCTGCTCAGGCAGAGGAACACCTGAAAGAGAGAACCGGCAGTAACCAAAGTCTCAACGATAAGCTTGATGCCCTTTATATCGCACCCGCTGTAAGACGCAGTATACGCCAGACTTTGCGCATTGTTGATGAGATAGTCGATATCCGCAAGGCAGCGCCCACAAAAATCTTCATTGAGATGGCCCGCGGGAGCAGAGAGGAATTGAAAAATAAGCGAACGGAATCAAGAAAAGCAAAACTAACTGCTCTTTATAAAGCCTGCGGAGAAGAAAGCAGCATTCTTTTCAAAAAACTTGAGCAGGAAGATGATAACAGCCTGCGCCGTGATAAGCTTTACCTTTACTACATGCAGCTTGGTAAATGCATGTATTCCGGTGAGCCTATTGAATTTGCAGATCTTGCTAACGGTGAAAAATATGATATAGATCATATTTTCCCACGCTCCCGCATTAAGGATAACAGCTTGGATAACCGCGTGCTGGTAAAAAATACCCTTAACAGAGAAAAAACCAATATCTATCCAATCTCTCAGGATATTCGCACTAAGATGCTTCCCATGTGGACGCAAATGAAAAAAGACGGCCTTATCAGCCAGAAGAAGTTTGAACGCCTGAGCCGCAATTATCCTCTGACCGATAAGGAACTTTCCGATTTTGTGGCCCGCCAGCTTGTTGAAACCCAGCAGTCTACAAAGGCGCTCGCCCAGCTCCTGAGAAACGAATATCCCGGACGAATAGTCTATTCCAAGGCCGGCAATGTCAGTGACTTCCGCCATGACTATGATATGCTCAAGTGCAGGGATATAAATGACCTTCACCATGCCAAGGATGCTTACCTGAACATAGTTGTGGGCAATGTTTACTGCACTAAGTTTACAGACCGCTTCTTTGCCAATATCGATAAGGAGAACTATAGCCTGAACAGAGTTTTTGACTATAATGTGCCTCATGCCTGGGATAAAACCGAGTCCATCAAAACCGTCAAAAAATACATGGCGAAAAATAACATCCTTGTAACAAGGATGCCCAGAGAAGTGAAGGGTCAACTTTTTGATCTTCAGATTGTATCTGCCGGTAAGGGACAGCTGCCTAAAAAAGAAGGTATGTCCGTTGAAAAATACGGCGGATACAATAAGCTCACCGGTGCATATTTCTGTGCGGTTGAATTTACGGATAAGAAAAAACGCGCTCGCGCACTTATGCCGGTTTATGCGTATAAAAAGGAACTCTATGAGAAGGAGCCTCTGCGCTACTGCACAGAAATATTGAGTTTGGAAGACCCGGTGATTATAGCGCCCAAAATCCGTATGGATGCTATGCTGGAACTGGACGGAAAACGCCTTCTCATCTCGGGAAGAAGTGGCAATCAACTGATTTACAAACATACATATCAGCTCGTTATGGACTCAAAGCGAGAAAAGTATATCCGCGATATATCCAAGTATGTGGAACGCTGCGCACTGCGAAAAGAAGAGCTCCCTGTAACGGAACATGACGGATTGTCTGCAGAGGAAAATATGGATATGTTCGATTTCTTCATCGAGAAATGTGGCCAAAAGGTCTATGAAAGCTTCCTGAAAAATATGAAAGCCGATATGGTTTCTAACCGCACCGTGTTTGAGAAAATGTCCGTTCTTGGCCAGTGCAAGCTTTTGCTTGAAGTTCTCAAAGCCTTCAGGTGCGATGCAACCAATCCCAATTTCAAAGAACTGTGCGGAAAGGGAACGGTTGGAAGGATTGCCCTCTCGTCCAATCTGAGCAATTTCAGTTCTGCTTATCTCATCAATCAATCGGTTACCGGTCTGTTTGAAACAAGTGTGGACCTTTTGGGCTAAGAAATATGGGATGGCGCATAGTATCCGTCTCCAGCGTGGCAAAGCTGGACTATAAAATGGACTATCTGGTAATTCGCAACCAAGAAGGGGTCAAGCGCGTACACTTAAGTGAGATAGCCGTTCTTATTCTTGAATCTACGGCTATATCTATGACGGCCTATCTTCTTCGTGAACTTAGCAGGAACCATAGCGATCCCTTGGATGACTGGGAAGACTTGGTAAAGCTTATGGACTTCCATGTGGATGAGGCAGAGCTCGGTTTTTCTGAGCGCCTGCTTGAATATATGGAACTTAACAGAAGGTTTTTCGGAAAAACCCTATTTGTCTTCTATAATCTCAAAGCTCTCATGAGTCCGGAAGAAATGGCCCTTTTTTTTCGCGATGCACTTTACAGAAAGTTTGCTTTGCTTTTGCTGGAGGATTGTCAGCGGTATTCAATAGAAGAATATGAAAAAGTCATAATAGTGGATAAAGATCTTTGCGTTTTTTAATTTTCTTGTTATAATAACCCTGCCGTTTGGGAAAACAACCGCTTTGTAGTGGCGGGCTGCCTCCACCTGATTTGTTGATTTGAGGTTTGAGAGTAGTGTAATCCTAAATGGTAGTCAAACTTGACGCCACATCAGCTGCAGTTGCCGCCGGTTTGAGAGTAGTGTAATCCTAAATGGTAGTCAAACTTGAGAGACGTGGTGATAGAACTCTCAGCGGTTTGAGAGTAGTGTAATCCTAAATGGTAGTCAAACTTGTTTGTGGCGGCGTCCCGTGCGGATGAGGTTTGAGAGTAGTGTAATCCTAAATGGTAGTCAAACTTCCTGTGGCTACTACCATTACAGCGCCTGTGTTTGAGAGTAGTGTAATCCTAAATGGTAGTCAAACTCGCTCTTCTTGTAGGTCTCGGACTTGAGGTGTTTGAGAGTAGTGTAATCCTAAATGGTAGTCAAACTGTATAAATCGTTTCGGCGCTTTACGCGCCGTTTGAGAGTAGTGTAATCCTAAATGGTAGTCAAACTACCGCAGGCTTGAGTGTTGTGCGCCACGGCGTAAACGATGAGTTCGGACGCAGCGGCAAGGCTCCCCTTGCTCTCGAAGCCTTCGGTCTCACCGCAAAGGTTATTGCAGAGAAGGCCAAAAAGGCTCTCGCAATGAAGAAATAAAGCTGAATAATAACAAAAAAGGAGCGATTAGGCGGCCTCACATAGGGATTTACACGGTTTTGAATAAATCTTTTTCCCGGCAGCATCCTCCGCTGATCTTGAAATACACAAAGTATTTCCGCGCTCAAGGGAGTTGCTGCAAGAAAAAATCTGATATTCAAAACTGCAAAGCACTCCAAAGAGAAAGATTTTTCTGCAAGACAATAAAAAAATCCACGGCAAGGCTGTCGCCTGCCGTGGATTTTCTTTGCAGTATTGCGGGAAAAGATACTCTTTGGAGCGTATAAATCCCCATGTGAGTCCGCCTTTATCGCTCCTTTTTTTGTTGCTGAAATATGAGAGGGAACAGTTAGTCCGCAAGACGGAAACTATCAAAGATATAGAAGTCGAACTGACCTTTTACACTGGCATAGTCTGCTTCGGAGCGCAGAGTCCAGGCGGCGGTTTTGGCACCGAAAAGTCGGCAGATGTTGAGAGAAAGATTGTCGGCATCGCTGAACTTATAGGATATGAAGTCGGGGCGTGTTGCCACATTCTCTATCATATAACTGAGAAGCAGATAAAGGGGTTTGCCCTTGTATTCCTCGTCCTTCCAAAAAGCCTGAGCAAGCTGACCGCGGGGAATTTCGGGGGCGTTTTTTCTGTACCAGATAAGAGCCAGAGGATGGAAGCACTGTATGCAGTAAGCTCCGTCATATTCCTGCAAAAGGGCGTTGCTCTTCTCGCAGACGGCGGTATCCACCTTGTCCAGCTTGTATTCCACAAGAACGGGAACCTGACCGTCAATAAGCTCAAGAGCCTCGGCCAAAGTAGGAATAGTCTCATCCGTGCCAAGGAGCTTCATTTCGGCAAGCTCAGCATAGCTGTATTCCCAGATTTTGCCTTTAACGCCGCATATGCGTTCAAGGTCGGCATCATGGAATACCATAGGGATTCCGTCTTTGCTCATCTGCACATCAAGCTCTATGGCATAACCCTCTTCAATGGCGGCACTGAAGGATGCGAGAGAGTTTTCGGGTATGCCGGCATCATTGTCAAAATAGCCGCGGTGGGCATAGTGGTAGCCCTCAAGTGCAGACATATCCGGCTTGTTGAACATTCTGGGTGCCACAAGGAAAAGGAAGAGGACGATGAGCGCCGCAAAAATAATGAGGATTATTTTCAAAGCTTTTTTTGACTTTTTCATGTTATATCCAACCTTTGCTTGTTTGTTTAAGCCATTATATCAGTTTACTACGCAAAAAAGCAAGGCGGATAAGCTGTAATTTCAAAGGGGAGGTATTTCTCACGGAGGAGAAGGGGAGATTAGGGATGAATGTAGCCGCAGGCGCTTATAAATTCTCCTCCGTGAGAATCGGGCGGGGACGGGTATCAGTTTTTTACTTAGCTCTTTTGTTGAAATCTTCGTCCACCTTGTTTTTCCAGTCAGCGCCCATGGGACGGCAGGCGCGCACATTGCAAACCGCTTCGTTCATCGCCTCATAGATGACGGCAGTACCTTCGCGGTCGGCATGATAATTCACTGCGCGGTCAGCGCTGATACCAAAGCGCTTTGCCTCTGCCGCGGCATCGATGTTTGCACCCAGGAAGATAAATTCCCAGCCGTACTTTTCCTTTTCGTGCTCAATCATCCTGCGCACACGCTCGTAGCTGTACTCGCGGCTTGCGTTTTCCATGCCGTCGGTGGTGATAATGAAAACGGTTTTCTCGGGGCGGTCCTCCTCGCGGGCATACTTGTGGACGTTTCCTATGTGGTGTATGGATTTTCCAACAGCATCCAGCAGGGCAGTGCAGCCGCGGACATAGTAGTCCTTGCGGGTCAGAGGACGGATTTCACGGATGTCCACGCGGTCGTGGATGACCTCGGTGAGATTGTCGAAGAGGACAGTGGAAACATAAGCCTCTCCATCTTCTGCCATCTGCTTGTGAATCATGGCATTGAAGCCGCCGATGGTGTCATCCTCAAGACCTCCCATGGAACCGCTGCGGTCGAGGATAAATACGATTTCGGTCAAATTCTTTTTCATAATAAAAACCTCCTGTAATGTGTTTGTTTCTTGCTTACAATCACATTATAGGAGGCTTTTCTTTCGATTTGGTCAACTGAGAGTGGACGTTTATAAGTTTAATTATTTTATGGTTTTACCCATGTTTCTTCTCGGTTAAAGACAATATCGCCTTCTTCGTAATCGGAGAAGGAAATGACACCGTACTCCGCACGGTATACCCGCATGATGTCAAAGTTATAATCATCTGAAGAGTCAGTGAGATCATCATTATAGACCAAATCAATTTGATCATAGCCACCCGCGGGGTAGATAATATAGCTATCCCCATCTTTTTCAATGACAAGACCAATATAGCCCGCACGCTGAATAATAATATCGCCGGCTTTTAATTCTTTAATTCTCATAATCAATTCCTCCTGTGGTGTATATTGTTGTGTGATGTGAATATATCAGCTATTATGTCCAATAAACATCCCATATTACTGCTTTTTATGCTCCCAGCAAGGATTGATCGAATTCGTACAGCGCGATATTAATCTCAATAACATTGAACATCTTCTGCTCGATAAAATAGCGGATTATAAGGTCAAAGGTGCTGCTGTTGGTCAGGGCATAGCCTGCCCGTCCGATAAGATCCCGTGTACCTTCCAGATTCAGCTCCAAGGCCAGTGCCAGAGCAATGGCGGTCTGTTTGGAGGGCTTTGCGTCCGGGTCATTTATGAGCTTTGAAAAATGCTGCTTGGATATGTTGGCCTTTTTGTAAATCTCAGAGTTTTTTCTGCCGCTTTTTTTGATAAGGGTCAGCAGGGTTTCGGTGAACCCCGCGTCTTTGCCCTTAATAAATTCGGTTAGACTTGGGGAGGCACCGTAAGGCACAGAGGCACAAGGCGCGGGTAGGCACATTTTCTGCATTTCCAAGTCATACGGCATGTTATAACGCGCACGGCGATTTCTTTCGCCCGCACCGCCGTAAATTTCCTGCTCATATTCCTGAACATAGTTTTCGTCGATGTAGCAGGCAACCTTATGGAAAAGCTGCTCGGAAAGTCGTGTGCTCTCCTTGCCGAATACAACAAGATAAATCAGCATCTCGTGCTCTGTGAGGAACTCGCTGAAGGCGGCGATTGCAACCTGCAAGGCTTTGCCCTTTGGGAAACCGTGGTTGCCCGCGGCAAGAAGGGGGAAGGCGATGGAGTCGCAGTTGTGCTTCAGCGCAAGCTGCAGACACTTGTCGTAAGCCTTGCGCAAAAGCATAAGCTCACCGTGCTGACCGCCCTCCCATATGGGAGTCGCCGCGTGGATTACATATTCCGCATCAAGGCTGAAGGCGGGTGTGATGGCCGCACTTCCGGGCGCTATGTAGCCTATTTCCTTGCGTGCGGCCAGAAGGGAAGGACCTGCCTTTTTGTGGATGGCAGAGTCTACCCCCGCGTTAACTCGGGGCAGACGGCTGGCCGCGTTGACAATGGCATCCACCTGCATTTTCGTTATATCGTTTCTGACAATCTCAAAAGGCATAAATGCACCTCTTTTTAGATTTCTTCTAGCTTAGCCTGAGCAATATAATCCCGTATGCGCGCAAAGGCCTTGATAAGCTCGCTGTATGCCATGCTGTTCCACCTTTTTATAGACCGATTTTATCACGTATAAAGTCCCAATTAAAGAACTTTGTGCGTGAATTTGGCACTTTTGGCAAGCTCGCAACTTTTTTTCGTGATTTTCCTCTCTTGAAGAGCTATTCTAAAGCACATCCATTAAGAATGCCAATGACGAAGATGGTGGGGTGCTTAGCAAGAAGGCAATGTTTGGAAAACTGTCATGACAGTTATTAGGGCTCATTCCGGTTGGCAACAAAGAAATGGAGTGGCGCATTCTGCGTCACTCCATTTCTGTTTTCCGGAAAATTACTCAATAATGACCAGAGGCTTTATGAGATCTCTGGGCTTATCCTTCATGAGCATAAGAGCAGGTTCAACGTTTTCAAGACCGGTGAAGCGGTGAGTAATGAGCTTTTCGGGATGGATTCTGCCGGTCATCACGAGACGAGCCAGCTTTTCGGAGCGCAGACGGCCACCGGGCATAAGGCCGCCACGGAGTTGCTTGTGACCCATGCCGCAGCCCCATTCAACTCTGGGGACGCCAACGCTGTCGCCCTCGCCGAGGTAGTTCACATTGCTGATAATTCCGCCGGGTTTAACGATCTGCATAGCCTGTGCAAAGGTATCGTTGTCGCCGCCGGCAACGATGACCTTGTCAACGCCCTTGCCGTGGGTCAAATCCATGATCTGTTCAACAATACCACCATTTTTGTAGTTGATGATGGAGGTCGCGCCAAATTCCACTGCCAGATCGCAGCAGTCCTTGCGGGAACCCACAGCATATATCTCGGCAGCGCCGCGAATGGCTGAGGCTGCAACGGACATAAGGCCGACAGGGCCAATGCCGATGACGGCTACATTGTCGCCAAACTGAATGTCGGCCAGTTCGGCGCCGTGGAAGCCGGTGGGGACCATGTCTGCTATCATTGCGGCGGCGGCAATGTCCATACCCTTGGGGAGGTGGGCAAGGTTGCCGTCAGCATCGTTTACATGGAAATATTCGGAGAACACACCGTCTTTGAAGTTGGAGAACTTCCAGCCGGAAAGCATACCGCCGGAATGCATTGCGTAGCCGCCCTGAGCCTCAAGGGAGTTCCAATCGGGAGTGATAGCCGATACCAGTACACGGTCGCCGGGCTTGAAATCACGAACAAGAGCGCCGACCTCGACAACTTCGCCCACAGCTTCGTGACCGAGTATCATATCTTTGCGGTCACCAATAGCGCCCGCCCAAACTGTGTGAACATCAGATGTGCAGGGAGCCAGTGCGAGAGGTTTACAGATTGCATCCATAGGACCGCAGGCGGGAATGTCCTTTTCCACCCAGCCTGTAGAGCCGATTTTGAGCATTGCGAAACCCTTCATAAATATATCCTCCAATGTTGATAAAAATTTAACAATCCCCTGTGTGCTAATCATACCATACATTTGGTACAAGGTCAAATGTATTTTTGAAAAAACGTGAATGCAAATTTTAGAAAAAGTGAGGGGCGGTTTGTGCGCTCGGAATATACCAACGCCTATTATTGGATAATTTATATTCCGGTGTATTACTTAATAGTCCGGGCGGTTCGAAAGAGAACTCATTGATGAACAAAACGATGAGAAATAAAACGAAACGTTTAATAATACATGGATTTTGAAGCTACCCGGTGGAGATAAGAGGAATCAAACCGCTGGTGAAATAGATGAGATCATAGATACCGTCTGTACCCTCTGCCTTGACCATGAAAAGATAGCCTTTGAAGAAGGCGTGAAGGTGGGAATAAGATTGGCAAAGGAGCTTGATATAGTGTAATAGAAAGAGGGCAGCCCGTAGACATACGGACTGCCCTTAGTATTATCATATTCAGACTTAACAATCATCAAACGTTTTGTGTTTGATTTCCTGTATCTCCAAGCAAAAATGTGAGTTGACATTATTCGCCATAATCGAAATGAAGTCCGATACAGTTACACAAGAAGACCTTTGGTGCGGCAAACCATCCTTGACAAATCGCGTGCCATGCCACTTTTTTGCTTGTCCAAAGTGCGGGCGATTCACGAATCTCCCCTGCAGTTTCTGTCTTGTATTGCCCCTAATAATTGTAGGGAACGGTTGTCGCGCGTCTGACGAAGTTTTGATAACCAAAACGTAAACAAGTCTTGTTGTGCACGCTTAATTATTGTTTTTTCGGTGCCTGTGTGATAGATTAATTCTTGACAAACTGAAAGGAAATTCTTGCTGTGGAATATACTAAAAATTTTGGTTTCCGCCACAAATCCGGCGTGATAATGCCCGTCAGCAGCCTGCCCTCTCCCTATGGCATAGGCAGCTTCGGCAAAGGGGCCCATGATTTTATAGACTTTCTGGATGCTACCGGCCAAAAATGCTGGCAGGTGCTGCCTCTGAACCCCACCTCCTATGGCGACAGTCCATATCAGTCTCCCGCCACCGCCGCGGGCAATACCTATTTTATTGATCTGGATATTCTTGCAAAAAAGGGGCTTCTGAGAAAGGAAGAGATTGCCGGTCAGCGCAATGACTCCAAACGGGTGGACTACGGCTGGCTTTTCAACACAAGGTACGCCGTTTTACGCCTTGCCCATTCCCGTTTCAGCCCCGACAGCGCTTACAGAGCCTTTGTTAAGAAGAACGCTTCGTGGCTTGAAAAATATGCCCTCTTTATGGCGCTGAAGGTCCATTACGGCCACAGACAGTGGACGGAGTGGGAGAGTGAGCACCGGGACTATAGTCTTGCCTTGGCGCATAAGAGCGAATTTGAGGGTGAGATGGCTTTCTGGCGCTGGTGCCAGTATGAGTTCGCCGCCCAGTGGCAGGCTGTCCGGGCTCATGCAAAGGAAAAGGGGATATTCATTATCGGCGATATGCCCATCTATGTTGCTCATGACAGCGTGGATGTCTGGGCCAATCCCGAACAGTTCCTCCTTGATGAAAACTTCAAGCCCACGGTGGTGGCAGGCTGCCCGCCCGATGGCTTTTCCGTGGATGGCCAGCTTTGGGGCAATCCCATATATAACTGGTCTTATATGGAGGCCGATGGCTTCAAGTGGTGGCTTGAAAGAGTGGGCAATGCCTTCAAAAACTATGATATTCTCCGCATCGATCATTTCCGTGGCTTTGCAGGCTATTACAATGTGCCCTACGGCGAGGCCACCGCGAGAAACGGCAAGTGGGACTCCGCTCCCGGCATAGAGCTTTTCCGCACTATCCGCAAGGCTTATCCCAGAGCGAAGATAATAGCCGAGGACCTGGGCTTCATTACCGAGGATGTGCGGGAATTGCTGGAGGATACCGGCTTCCCCGGCATGAAAATGCTGCACTTTGCCTTTTATGACCCCGACAGCGAAAATCTCCCTGCCTGTTACACCACGAAAAACTGTGTTGTATATTCCGCCTCCCATGATTCCGACTGCAGCTGCACATGGATTAAGAACATTTCTGGAGAGGCGAAGCGGAGGTTCAATCGGGAATGTAAGCGCAACAAGTCCCAGAGCCGCTGCTATGACCTCATTGAATTTGCTTTTAACAGCATTGCCAATCTTGCCATGGTACCCATGCAAGATTATCTTATGCTCACAAATGAAGAGGGCAGGATGAATGAGCCTGCAACGGCGGAGGGCAACTGGAGCTGGCGCATCAGTCCCCGCTATAATACCGCAAAGCTTAGAAACAAGGTTTTTGATATCACTGCCAGAACAAAGAGAAACAAGTAAGGAGGCTCACTATGAAAAAATTGCAGCGTACCATTTCCGCGATACTTGTTTTGCTGACGCTCTTTTCTCTTGGCATTGCAGGCTGTGCCCCTGCTTCCGAACCGGAGATACCTGCAGCCAGCCCGGAGCCGACACCTGTGCCTACTCCCGAGCCTGTGGCGGAGGAATACACCGAGCCCATTCCCGAGGGCCACAATCAGCTGACTTTTTACTGGACCTATCCCGGCGATTATGAAAATTGCGACATGTGGATATGGTTTCCGGGAAAGGACGGCAAGGGCTACACCTTCCATGAGTGCGACTACGGCGGAAAGGTCATTGTGAATGTGCCTGAGGACGTGGAGGAAGTGGGCTTTATTGTCCGCAGAGACTGCTCCGAGCCCGGCGGCACTTCCTGGGGCTCTGCCACCAAGGACTATGAGCAGGATCGCTTTGCGAAAATAGAGGGAAGAGAGACCCACATCTATCTCAAGAGCGGCGATGCTTCCCAGTATAAGAGTAATGACGGAGGAAAAACACTGGATATGGCGAAGAAATTCACCCTTGCAGCTATGGTGGACGAAAACACCATCCGCTACAGCATCACACCGAAAACCACTATTTCCGATATATCGCAGCTAAAAGTATATGAGGGCGACAGGGCCATTGCCATCGAGGAGATATCCTCTCTTGGTAAGGAGGCCTCCTCTGGCAATATAGTGCTCTCAGAGAGCCTTGACCTCAGCGCAGCCTACCGTGTTGTGCTGGAAGGCTACGGCGAAAAGGAAGTTGTTCCCACAGATATTTTTGACAGCGAATATTTTGCCGAAAACTTCCACTATGAGGGCGACGATCTGGGTGCCACCGTAAATGGCGGCAGCACGGTTTTCAAGCTCTGGGCTCCCACCGCATCCGCAGTTGTCCTTAAGCTCTATGAGGCAGGCGATGGCGTTGAGGCATATAAGAGCGTTCCCATGGAAAAAGGGGAGAAGGGCATCTGGAGCCACACCGAGCCTTGCGGCCACGGCACATATTACACCTATGATGTCACCACCTCCGTTGGTACTCAGGAGGCCGTTGACCCCTATGCAAAAGCAGCCGGAGTGAACGGCAACCGTGGCATGGTTGTGGATCTTTCCCTCACCGATCCCGAGGGTTGGGAAAATGCAGAGCTTGCGGATAAGATATCCTCCTACTCCGAGGCCATTATCTGGGAAGTTCATGTTAGAGACTTTTCCAACAAGATTGAAGACTCCCGGTATAAGGGCAAGTACCTTGCCTTCACCGAGGGCGGTCTTGTGAATGAATTCGGCAAGAGCGTTGGCGTGGACTATCTCAAGGAACTGGGTATCACCCATGTCCATCTGCTGCCTGTCTACGACTATGCCACCGTTGATGAGAGTGACCCCAACGCTCCCTTCAATTGGGGCTATGATCCCAAGAACTATAATGTGCCCGAGGGCAGCTATTCCACAGACCCCTATAATGGCGAAGTGAGAATAAAGGAATTCAAACAGATGGTGCAGGCCCTCCACGAGGCTGGGCTCGGCGTTATTATGGACGTTGTGTATAACCACACCTATGATGCCAACAGCTCCTTCAACAAAATAGTTCCTTATTACTATTATCGCTACACCTCCACCGGCGCCAACAGCTCTGCCAGCGGCTGCGGAAACGACACCGCCTCCGAGAGATATATGTACGGTAAGTTCATGGTGGAGTCTGCCGCCTACTGGGTGGAGGAATTCAAGCTGGACGGTCTTCGCTATGACCTGATGGGTCTCCACGACCTGCAGACTATGCAGGAGGTTGAGACTGCTGTTCACGCCATCAACCCCAACGCCATTATCTACGGCGAGGGCTGGACCATGGGCGCCACCGTTGACGGCAGCGAACAGGCAAACCAGAGCAATATCAGCAAAATCATCCCCAGCGGCAAGGCCATAGGCGCTGTGGCCGTTTTCAATGATGCTATCCGTGACGGACTGAAGGGCAGCGTTTTTGAAAAAAACGCAAAGGGCTATATAAGCGGGGCGTCCGCTGCCAATGCCGCCAAGGTGATATTCGGCATAAAGGGCGGCGAGGGCCTTGGTCAGGGCTGGTCTGTGACCAATTCCATGGTCATCAACTATATGAGCGCCCATGATAACAACACCCTCTGGGATAAGCTCCTGCTCTCCAACGGTGAGCAAAGCGACGAGCAGAGAAACCGCATGAACAAGCTGGGCGCCGCCATCATCATGGTTGCCAAGGGCACTCCCTTCTGGCAGGCGGGCGAGGAAATGCTCCGCACTAAGGGCGGCGATGAGAACAGCTATAAGTCCAGCGACGAGGTCAACAATATCGACTGGTCCGTACTCCGCGACGGAGCTATGGAGTATGAAACCATGCTCTACTACAAGGGCCTTATCGAGATGCGAAAGAGCTTTGATATCTTCACTGCTCCCGAAGTTCAGATAGTTGATGTGGAAGAACTGGGCAGCGGCATTATGGCCATTACTTTTGATGACGGCAGGGGCGCACAGGCTATCGCAGTCATCAACCCCCATAATACAGGTCTGCCCTACACTCTTGAGGGCGAATGGAATCTTGCCTGCGACGGCGAAAGCGCCGGTGCGGAGGTGCTGGAGCGGGAAAGCGGCAGCGTTACCGTGGAAGGCATCAGCATGAGAGTTTATTTGAACGACAAGGCCTTGAATAAAAACTGAGAATAGGGAAGGGAGCAAGCCTTATGAAAAGAACGCTTAGTGTTTTGCTGGCAGCATTACTGGCGCTGAGCCTTCTCTCTGCCTGCGGCAGCACAGCCCCCGAAAGCGGTAAAACCATCAGTTCCGAAAGCCTCTATGTGGAGAAGGTTGAAAATCTTCCTGAAGATTTCATTCTCGGTATGGATGCCTCCTGCGTTCCTGCTCTGGAAAAAGGCGGCGTGAAGTACTATGACCACCAGGGCGTGGAAAAGGACGTATATCAGATACTCAGGGAAAACGGCATCAACTATATCCGCGTCCGTGTCTGGAACGATCCCTTTGACAGCGATGGAAACGGCTACGGCGGCGGCAACTGCGATATTGAAAACGCCATAGAGATAGGCAAACGTGCCACGGAGCAGGGAATGAAGCTTCTTGTGAACTTCCATTACTCCGACTTCTGGGCCGATCCCGGCAAACAGATGGTACCTAAGGCATGGAAGGGTATGGAAATCGAGGAAAAATGCGAAGCCCTCTATGAATACACCGCCGACTGCCTCCGTAAGCTGGTGGAGGCCGGTGTTGATGTTGGCATGGTGCAGATTGGCAACGAGACCAACGGCGCCATGTGCGGCGAGGACAGCACGGCTTTGGGTGGATGGATGCGTATAATGCAGCTTATGAGCGCAGGCTCAAAGGCCGTCCGTGAGGTCTGCCCCGAGGCGCTGGTGGCTGTTCACTTTGCAAACCCGGAGAAAATAACAAATTTCGAGAGCTATGGAAAGAACCTTGAATATTATCAGGTGGACTACGATGTTTTCGCCTCCTCCTACTATCCCTTCTGGCACGGCACTTTGGATAACCTTGCCGAGGTTCTCTCCAAAATAGCCGAGACCTACGACAAAAAAGTGATGGTGGCGGAGACCTCCTATGCCTTCACTGCTGAGGACACGGACTTCTACGGAAATACCATAGGCGAGGGCGGAGGAATAGTGAAGGATTATCCCTTCACTCAGCAGGGACAGGCAAATCTTGTCCGCAACGTGATAGACACCGTGGTGAACAAAACCGCAAAGGGCATAGGCGTATTCTATTGGGAGGGCACCTGGATATCTGCCGGCGGTGAGAGCTGGGAGGAAAACTCCGCCCTTTGGGAAGCCAACGGCTCCGGTTGGGCAAGCTCTTATGCTGCCGAGTATGACAGCGACGATGCCGGCCAGTGGTACGGCGGCTGCGCCGTGGATAACCAGGCCTTCTTTACTCCCGATGGCAAGGCCACGGAAGCCCTGAAGGTTTTCTCTCTTGTCCGCGAAGGAAATATCGTGGAAAATAAGGCCGACGCCATTGAGGATACGGAGCTTATCCTTGATCTCAGCGGCGATATAGTCCTGCCTGAGACCGTCAATGCGGTGATGCTGGATAACAGCAGGCAGACTATTCCTGTGGAATGGCTGGATGCAGACATCGACGCCATGAAAAATGGCGGAGTTGCCAAATACACCGTCAGCGGTGTGGCAGACGGCATGAAGGCCAAATGCTACGTCTCCATGGTGAACTATAACTATCTTCAAAACTGGTCCTTCGAGGATGGCGAGAGCGGCTGGGAGGCCGAGGCCACCGACTCCTTTGAAGAGCTCCATGTGGAGGACAAGGTCTCTGACTCCATGACCGGCACCAAGCATTACCATTTCTGGGGCTCCAATCCTGACAGCGTCAACTTCGTTCTGAGCCAGAGCGTTGAAGGCCTCAAAAGCGGAAAATATGACTACTCCATATCCATCATGGGAGGCGACGGCGGCGAAACCGAGATATATGCCTTCGTAATGATAAACGGCGAAATGGCTTACAGGGCCGATACTCAGATAACGGTCTATGATGAGTGGCACACCGCCACCATAGAGGACATTGAGTACACAGAGGGCGATGAAATTACCGTGGGCATCTATGTCCGCTGCGCCGGACCCAATGCCTGGGGTAAGATTGATGACGCCATGCTCAATGCGGCGACGGAATAAGGTGAAAGAATGAAAAGAATGATTTGTTTGTTTCTGGCCCTTGCAATGCTGCTTGCTATGACGGCCTGCGGCTCTGCGCCGGAAGAAATGCCCGGGGAACCAGCTCAGGAGGCAGAGCAGATAATGCCCGACACCGTGGACGATAACTTCAGGACCTTCTACCAGATATTTGTGGGCTCCTTCTCCGACTCCAATAATGACGGAATAGGAGACCTTCGGGGCATCATAAACCGCTTTGACTATCTCAATGACGGCAATATGCTTTCTGAGAAAAGTCTGGGTGTGCAGGGAATATGGCTCTCTCCCATTTTTTCCTCCCCCTCCTACCACAAGTATGACGCCACGGACTACTACGAGATAGACTGGCGTTTCGGCCTTGAGAGCGATCTCAAGGAGCTCATAGAGCTCTGCCATCAGCGGAATGTGAAGATAATTCTGGACCTTGTGGTGAATCACACTTCCAGCAAGCACCCTTGGTTTGTGGAGTTTAAGGAAGCCCGCTCCAAGGGCGACACAGAAAACCCCTACTATGACTACTATACCTGCGTCACCGAGGCCGAGAAGGTGGGAGGCCGCACCTATCAAAAAATAGCCGGTGTGGACTGCTGGTATGAGTGCAACTTCTCAGGAGATATGCCGGAGCTGAACTTTGATAATGAGGAAGTCTGCTCCGCCATGCTGGAGGTTGCCAAATACTATCTTGACCTTGGCGTGGACGGTTTCCGCTTCGACGCCGTGAAATACATATACTTTGGCGACACGGCCGAAAGCGTAAAGTTCTGGGAATGGTATATTTCCGAGCTTAAGGCGATAAAGCCCGACATCTACTGTGTGGGCGAGTGCTGGTCCGGCGAGGCGGAGATACTGGATTACTACAGCGCCATGAACTGCTTCAACTTTGCCATGAGTCAGGCAGAGGGCGTTGTGGCCAGCGCAGCAAAGGGGCTCTCCATCTCCAAGTACACAAACTATGTGGAGTCCTTCCAGAAAAAGATACTTGAGAAGGATCCTGAAGCCATCATGATGGGTTTCCTCTCCAATCACGATATGGACAGAATAGGCGGAGCCTTCATTTTGGACGGCAATATGCGTATGGCAGCCAATCTTAACCTTTTGTGCTGGGGTTCTCCCTACATCTACTACGGTGAGGAGATAGGCATGCGCGGTTCCCGTGGAGGAGAGAACACCGACGCAAACCGCCGCCTGGCTATGCTCTGGGGTGATGATGACCTTATCCGTGACCCCATGGGCAGTACCTATGCCAAGGATAAGCAGATATCCACTACAGTGGCAGAGCAGCTTGAGGATGAAAATAGCCTTCTCCGCTACTACTGCCGACTGCTGACTATCCGCCATAAATACCCCGCCATTGCAAGGGGAACATATAGCTCCCTCAGCGGCGACAAAAACTTCGGCGGCTTCCTTGTGGAATATGAGGGCGAGAGCATCGGAATTTTCCACAATACATCCACCGAAGCTGTGAGCTATGATCTCAGTAAGTTTGAAGGCTGCACCTTCGGTGAAATATGCGATTATATAGGCATGGGCAGTGCATCCTTGGAGGGCAGCGTCCTGAGCCTCGGACCCCAGACCAGCGTTATTATGAAATGAGGGATAATATGGAGAATAAGTTTATTGTGAATATCATCCATCGCCCGGAGCTTTCCCCGGAGTATGCCGAAAAGGCTCTGGGAAAGGGCGATGGAGTAAGGGATGAATCTCTGGATATATTCCGATTCCAGCAGGACTGCGCCCACAAATACGGTCTCAAGACCACTATCCAGATAACCTATGCCTCTCTTTTTTCCGATGTCATAATCAATATGGCAAAGGAAGACCACGAAAAGTATGGCGATGAGATAGGACTTTCTCTCCTTGGCTTGCCCTGCCCCGAATTCAAGGACAAGTACCACACCGAGGACTTCTGCATCTGGATGTTCGACGAAAAGACCAAGGAAGAAATAATCGACGATGTTTTCGGGAAGTTCTATGATGCCTTCGGCTTCTATCCCGAGTCCACCAGCAGCTATTTCCTTGATGCCTATACCATCAACTACATCAAGAAAAACTACCCCGGCGTGAAGTGCGCCGTGGCCACCTGCTGGGAGGAAGGCCCCAAGGCCTACCACACCTGCAACAATTCATGGTACACCTTCATGGACGGCGGCCCCTGGAATCCCTGGATACCCTCCAAGATCAATTCCCATTGCCCCGCCTCCGATGCCGAGGACGACAGCGGCATCGTGGCCATACCCCATCTGAGCCGTGACCTTATGGCCTGCTTCGACGGCAACGGCTCCAACTTCGGCACCCATCCCCAGAATGTTCTCCGCGGCATGATCTATTATAAGGACGAGGAGACCGGGGAGTTTGAGTATCCCTACCTCTACAACCTTATCGACCAGTACCGCCATCTGGCCAAGTATAACGATGGCTACAGCTATAATATGATGTTTGTTGGCCCCGGCTGGCTTAACCGCCGCGGACGCTGGGAGGCTCCCTATGAGCTCCTTGCCAAAAGCTATGACGATGGCATGAAGTATTATGGCAAGCTGAAAAGTGAGGGCAAGCTCACGGATATGACCATGAGCGAGTTCGCCGACTACTACCGCTCCGTGCATCCCGACTATAATCGCGGCGAGTGCGCCCTTTGGAAGGACATACTCTATGGCGGCGGCAAGGAATACTTCTGGTATGCCGACCCCGCCCTTCGCACCTGCCTGGACTTCAATCAGGGCGGTGCTATGATCGACCTGCGCCCCTATGTGGCAAGAATTCCCCAGAAGACCGGTATAGGCACCGAGAATGTATACGATGCCTCCTATCCCTACCTGATCCAGATTAACTACCGAGCCGGCTACTTCACCCATTATGCGGGAGCGGGTACAATCAAGTCCTGCAAACTAAGCTATCGCGGCGACAGTACCGACCTCTGCCTCTGCCGCACCATGGCGAAATACGAAAAGGTGGAGGGCGGCGTGCGCCTCACTGCCGATCCCGTCACCGTAACTCTGGGTGGAAAGGACATAGTTATTCAGTCCGTATTCACCATTCTGGAGGGTGAGGGCAAAATCATCACCGAGCGAAATATCCTCAACGAGCTTGAGGGCGGGGAAGTGACATTTGAAGAATACTTCACCGGCGCTTTCGGCACCACCGAGTATCAGGCGGATATGACAAAGCTTACTCTGGGCGTGGATGATGAAAGCATGGCCTTCAGCTACCACGGAAGAAAGATCATAAAGGAAAATGCTGCCCGTGCCTATGTCACCATCCCCGATGTCCTCACCACCGTGGAGATGGGCGGCGACAATGACATGGCTTTGGTGGAAGAGGGCATAGCCTTCTCTCCCGTATATCATCTGGCCCTGCGCAAGAGTATCAGCAAAGGAGGAGTTAAAACATGGCTCAGGCTTCAAAAGGCAAACTGAATTACCGCTGCCCGTCCTGCTTCATGCGTGATATAGACATCGATATGTTCTTCGACGAGGCAAGAGGGGAATACTACTGCCTCCGCTGCAGCTTCAAGGGCAGGGAGGAAGATGTGCTGCGCCTCAATGAGACTGCCCGCTATCGCTATCGGGCGCTGAAAATGCGTGTTGTGGATTTCGGCGAGGACAATGAAGAGCCGAAGTTCGTACCCCACAAGGGAGGAGAGCAATGATACTTGGTATCGACGTCTCCACCTATCTTGAGGAACTGGAGCATGGTGCAAAATTCCTCGATGGGGAAAGGGAGATAGACCCACTGGATGCATTCATGGCAAACGGTGTGGACTGGATGCGTATCAGAGTCTGGAACGATCCCTTTGGTCCCAAGGGTGAGCCCTATCTGGCGGGCAGCTGCGATATGGATAACTATATCCGTCTGGCGAAGCTGGCAAAAAGCAAGGGCTATAAGCTTCTTATGGACCTCCACTATTCCGACTTCTGGGCCGACCCGGGCAAGCAGATGATACCCAAGGCTTGGGCTGCCTACGGTATAGACGATATGGAGCGGGCTGTGTATGATTTCACCAAAAGCTGCCTTGTCTCTGCCTGTGAAGCGGGTGTGGCCCCCGATATGATACAGGTGGGCAATGAGATCACCAACGGCATGCTCTGGCCCGTGGGCAAACTGGAACTGCCCGACGGCACAAGGGGAAATTATGATAATTTCTGCCGTTTGGTCGGTGCGGGCTGCAGAGCCAGCAGGGAAGTGCTGCCCGAGGCAAAAATAATCCTCCATTTGGAGCGCAGCAACGACAAGGCGGTCTATCAGGAATTTTTTACCGAGATGGAAAAACACGGCATCGACTATGATATTATCGGCGCGTCCTACTATCCCTACTGGCATGGAACACCCGATGAGCTTCTTGAAAATCTCTCCGCCTGCCGCCGCTTCGGCAAGGAAATAATGGTCATGGAGCTGGGTTACGGCTTCACCATGCATGGCTACAACATAGGTGGCGGGGAAAGCAGACTTGTCATAGATGCGGAGCGGGCGTATGTTCCCGGCTTCACGGAAATATATCCTCTCACTCCCGAGGGCCAGCTGAACTTTGTGAAGGACTTTATGGTAAAGGCCTGGGAGGAAAAAATAGACGGCGTATTTTACTGGGAACCCCTTTGGCTCCCCGGTGAAGGGATATGCTGGGCCTCCGAGGCGGGACAGGCCTATATCCACGAGGAAGGTAAGTCCACCGCCAACGAATGGGCCAACCAGTGCCTTTTTGACTATGAGGGAAGAAAACTCCCGGCTTTTGACTTGTTCAAAAAACAGGTATAATTTTTGGTAAATTTGTTAATATATCCGCAATATTTGCACAGATGTATTGACTGCAAAAGGAAAAAAGCATATAATTGCAGGGTACGCAAATGCGTCCTTAAAAAACACATCCCCGTCGGCGAGACCGATGAGAGGGGAGAAATATATAGCTTCAAGTCAGGGGCCCTGACTCATACTCTGTTGGAAAACAGAGTATGATGGCCTTTGCTGTAGCTTATAGATTCTGCTCCTTTCAAAGCTCAAACTGAAGAGGGATGGAAAATCTTACATAGGAGGAAAACAAAATGAAGAAAATCATTGCTCTGCTTCTTGCTCTGGTAATGGTTGCAGGTCTGGTTGCTTGCGGCAATACCACTCCTGCTGCTCCTGCAGCTCCCGCAGATCCTGCTGCTCCTGCAGACCCCGCTACCCCTGCAAACCCCGCCGACGCTCTGGCCGGCACCTATGACATCACCATGTGGGTTTCCGAACTTGAAGGCGTTGCTGAACTGACTCAGCAGCAGATCGACGCTTTCGAGGCTGCTAACCCCGGCATCGTCATCAACGCTTCCATCGAGGGCGTTACCGAGGCTGACGCTGGCTCCAAGGTTGTTGCCGACGTCGCTTCCGCTCCCGACATCTATTGCTTCGCTCAGGACCAGCTGGCTCGCCTTGTTCAGGCCGCCGCTCTCGCAGCTCCCGGCAAGGGCGCTACCGAGACCATCGTTGCTAACAACGATGCAGGTTCTGTCGCTGCTGCTTCCGTTGCCGGCACTCTCTATGCTTACCCCATGACCTCCGACAACGGCTACTATCTGTACTATGATACCAGCATCATCTCTGAGGAAGATGCTGACAGCATGGAAGCTATCATCGCTGCCTGCGAAGCCAACGGCCTCAAGTTCCGCTATGCTCTTGAGAACGCTTGGTACACCGCTTCCTTCTTCTTCGCTACCGGCTGCCACTCCAACTGGTCCATGAACGAGGCCGGTGAGTTCACTTCCATCGATGACGACTTCAACTCTGAGGCCGGTCTCGTTGCTATGAAGGGCATGGAGAAGCTCGCCAAGTCCCCCGCTTATGACAGCAACGCTGATATCTTCACTGATGCCGGCGCTATCGTCACCGGTATCTGGAACGCCAACGCTGCCGCTGAGCACTTCGGCGACAACCTGGGCGCAACCGATCTGCCCTCCTTCGAGGTTGACGGCACTTCCTACCACCTCGGCTCCTACACCGGCAACAAGCTGATGGGTGTTAAGCCCCAGGCTGATGCTCAGAGAGCCGCTGTTCTGAGCCTCCTCGCTCAGTTCCTGACCAACGAAGAGTGCCAGGCTCAGAGATACGAGGCTTACCAGTGGGGTCCCTCCAACAAGGCTGCTCAGGCTTCCGAGGCTGTTCAGTCCAACGCTTCCCTCGCTGCTCTTGCTAAGCAGAACGAGTACGGTCTCCCCCAGGGCCAGATCCACGGCGCATGGTGGGATATCGCCAAGGTTCTTGGTGCTGACGCCAAGGCTGCTGCTGACGAGGCCGCTCTCCAGACCGCTCTCGACAACTATGATGCCGCCATCGCTGTCCTCTTCTCCATGACCGAGGAGCAGAAGAATGCTTGGGGCGTTATCGGTTCCATCTGCGGCACCAGCTGGGATACCGACTTCGCTATGACCGAGGATCCCGCAGGCACCTACACCTCCGCAGCTCTCGAGCTGAAGGCCGGCGACGAGTTCAAGGTCCGCCAGGGCGCTTCCTGGGATGTCAACTTCGGCGTTACCTTCAATGGCGATAACATCGTTGTTGAGGCTGACGGCACCTACTATGTCCAGCTCGTTTGGGACGGCGCAGAAAACGGCACCGTTACCCTCATTCCCGCAGAATAAATAAGAATCAACTAAGGGCTTTGGGGAGTCCTCGGACTCCCCCTTCCCCTTAGCTTTTCGGCATTGTTAGCCGGCGTATCATGACCAAAGAGCGTCATGTATGCCGGCAAGCAATGCTTTCTTATTATAGAGAAGGAGGATAAGTATAAACTCGGTTTATGCTCTGGGCTTATGAAGAGATTAAACGATTTGGAATATCTGAAGCTGAATAAGTTTGATGCTTTTTTGTATAATCTCAAGCTGTTCATCTTCGCCATCCCACTGTGGTTTAAAAAACTGGGAATAAATTTCTGGGAATTCCTCAAAAAATGCGGTCTTTCCGTATGGAACGGAATTCTGGATATTATCAACACCTTCAAAAGAGGTAACTGGGCTGTAAAGCTCTCTTTCGTAATTTTTGGTTTCGGCAACTTTTTCTACGGACAGATACTGCGTGGAATTTTGTTCCTCGTGTTTGAAATAGTATTTATCGGCTATATGTGCATTCCCAGCGGCGGCGCATATTGGCTGGGCAAGTGCAACTGGTTTGTAAAGGGTGCTACAGTCGGTAATGTTCAGGGTGCTTTCACCTATGACTATATCTTTGATACCGACGTTTGGGTCCCCGGTGACGACTCCGTAAAGGTCCTGCTCTACGGTCTGCTCACCGTCATCTTCATTGTGGCCTTTGTCTACACCTGGAGACTGCAGATAAAGCAGTGCCGCATCTGCATGGACATCACCGCCAAGGGAAAGAAGATCAAGAGTGCCGGCGACGATATGAGAAGCCTGCTGGATAATGACTTCCACAAGACCCTTTTGGCCCTTCCTCTGGCCGGTATTCTGGCTTTTACCGTTTTGCCCATCATCTACATGGTGCTCATCGCTTTCACCAGCTATGACGCTGCTCACGATGGCTACTCCAACCTCTTTACCTGGGTTGGCTGGGAGCATTTCAATGAGCTTTTGAATTTCGGCAACGGCGGTCTGGGCCTTGCTTTCGGTGAAATACTTGCATGGACTCTGATGTGGGCATTCTTCGCAACCTTCACCAACTACTTCCTCGGCATGTTTGTTGCCATCATGATCAACAAGAAGGGTATCAAGATAAAGAAGTTCTGGAGAACCGTTCTTGTTATGACCATCGCAATTCCCCAGTTCGTATCTCTGCTCTATGTAGCCAAACTCTTTGACCCCTCCGGCATTATTGGCAAGCTTCTTATTGACTGGAACCTGCTTCCTCAGTCTATGGTGGCTGCCAACCAGATGGGCCTCTGGCAGAATGCTGTCAGCGCAAAGATTCTGGTCATCGTTATCAACATCTGGGTCGGTATTCCCTACATAATGCTGATGGCCACCGGTATTCTCATGAATATCCCCGCCGACCTCTACGAGTCCTCTCGTATTGACGGTGCAAACGCCATCCAGCAGTACAGCAAGATCACCCTGCCCTACATGATGTTTGTTATGGGTCCCTATCTGCTGACAAGCTTTGTGGGCAACTTGAATAACTTCAACGTCATTTATCTGTTGACACAGAATAACCCCTTGATAAACACCAGCATAGGCACGGCCGGCGGCGTTTCCGTCAACCATACGGATCTGCTTATAACATGGCTCTATAAGATGACCCTCAACAGCGCTGAGACCCAGTACTATATGGCCTCTGTGGTCGGTATTCTGGTCTTCGTTGTTGTGGCTGTGCTGTCGCTCATTGTTTATAATGTAATTCCGTCCACTAAGAACGAGGAGGATTACAGCTGATGAATAACGAAAATACAATCAAGAAAACCGGACTTGGTGCAAGAGCCAGCAGAAGACTGGGCAATACTGTAGTATATATTATCCTTGTGATAATCACCCTTGTTTGGCTTTTCCCCTTCTTCGGCATAGTCCTTGAATCCTTCCGCGTGGAAACTTCCATGCAGGTCAGCTACCTCTGGCCCAAGGAATTCGGCTGGGATAACTATGTTCGTCTCTTTACCCAGACGGACTTCCTCCGCTGGTTCAAGAACACCGGTATCATGGGTGTTGTTACCGCTGTCACCCAGACCATCTTTATTCTTTCCATGAGCTATGTCCTCTCCAGACTCAGATTCAAGGGCAGAAAAGGTCTCATGAACATGATGCTTGTTCTGGGTATGTTCCCCGGCTTCCTTACAATGATCCTTATCTACAAGATTTTCTCTGATCTGGGTCTCACCATGCAGAATGCCCCTGTGGGTCTGATCATCGTTTACTGTGCCAGCAGTGCAATGGGCTACTATGTGTCCAAGGGATTCTTTGACACCATCCCCAAGAGCCTCGACGAGGCTGCCCGTGTGGACGGCGCAACACGCTGGCAGGTGTTCCGTAAGGTCATTATGCCACTGAGTAAGCCCATCATTATCTATACCGTTCTCATGGGCTTCATGGCTCCCTGGGGCGACTTTATGTTGGCAAGCTATATCATTCACGAAAACAGCCTCGGCATGAACGTTGCAGTCGGTATGTTCGAGTGGCTGTCCAGAACAATGGTCAACACCAACTACACTATGTTCTGCGCAGCAGGCGTCATTGTCGCTATCCCCGTCACCGCAGTATTCCTGATGCTCCAGAAATACTATGTTGAGGGCGTAACCGGCGGCGCAGTTAAGGGATAAGAGGTAAAAAATATGGCAAGTGTAAAACTTACTAATGTTAAAAAGATTTACGGTAAGGATACCGTGGCTGTTCAGGACTTTAATCTGGACATCGCTGATAAGGAATTTATTGTTTTTGTCGGCCCCTCCGGTTGCGGCAAGTCCACCACTCTGCGTATGATCGCCGGACTTGAGGATATTTCCGAGGGTACCATTGAGATCGACGGCGTTGTGGTCAACGACCTTCAGCCCCGTGACCGCAACATCGCCATGGTTTTCCAGAACTATGCGCTGTATCCCCACCTCAGCGTTTTTGAGAACATGGCATTCTCTCTCCGCCTGAAGAAGGTTCCTCAGGACGAAGTTTATGAGCGCGTCACCAATGCCGCAGAGATCCTTGGCATCACCGAGTATCTCACCAGAAAGCCCCGCGCTCTCTCTGGCGGCCAGCGCCAGCGTGTTGCCATCGGCCGTGCAATGGTACGCGACAGCAAGGTCTTCCTCATGGACGAGCCCCTCAGCAATCTGGACGCAAAGCTCCGTAACCAGATGCGTGCTGAGATCATTCTCCTCCGCCAGAAGATCGACACCACCTTCATCTATGTCACCCACGACCAGACCGAGGCTATGACTCTCGGTGACCGCATCGTCATTATGAAGGACGGCTTCATCCAGCAGGTGGGCACTCCCACTGAGGTCTTCGATATGCCTGTCAACCTTTTCGTTGCAGAGTTTATCGGCGCTCCCAAGATGAACACCTTCAAGACCAATCTGGTTCTTGAGAATGGCCGGTACTATGTAACCCCCTATGGCGCCAAGATCGAAGTCACCGGCAAGAAGGCAGAAATGCTTCGTGAGAAGGGCGTCGGCTCTCAGGAGATTATTCTGGGTGTCCGTCCCGAGCATATCACTCTGGCCGAGCCCGGCAGCGCCGCTGCAATCCCCTGTACCATCAGAGTCAACGAGATGATGGGCAGTGTGCTGCACCTCCACGTTATTGAGGATAACGGCGATAAGCTTATCGTCCGCCTTCCCACCATCGCTCTTGAGGATGATCAGCGCAAGGGTCTTGTCTACGGCACTACCATGCATATCACCTTTGAAGGCAAGGTCATGCATTTCTTCGATGCCGAGACCCAGACCAACCTCCTTGCATAATTTTGCGATAATTTGATATTAAGTAAAAAGCTCCCCAAATGCCAAGGCATTTGGGGGGCCTTTATTCTTCGGGTCTTGGTGGGGCAGCAGACTGAAGCTTAAGAATTCATCAATAAACGTTGCAAATAATGCAGCATGACATACTTGTAGAAAAGCTGTTGTTTTGCGATTGCTGATATGATATACTCAGCCCAAAGAAAATTGCTGGTAGCATATCTTTACAATATAAAGAAAGGAAATGGTGTATAATGGGGATATTTGGGAAACAGGGCAATAAATCAACTGAAGCTAAGGGAATGGTAGGCAAGCTTTTGCTTGATTCCGGGGTTCCCGATAGTATTGTCGATGATATTGAGCGTCTGGTTCGGTCTGATATGGATAGCTGGTTAGTAAGTTCCACTGGCTATTATGACACTCACAAAAGGGCGATAGTAGTATTTGAAGATGGTGTGTCAATATTCAAGTATTCCGCTGCTGGAATTGCGCAGTACCCGGATGTGATCGATAAACTGAAGAAAGGTGCAAAAAAGCCTGAGTGCAATGATCTGAAAACTGTTCATAGAGTTAATTTCTACGATGATGTGTTCGAGTATGTGTTTGATAAGAACAAAACGGAATGCGTTACATTTTATTTTAATAAATATGGCTTTACACCTTTGGCAGGCTATTACGATCCGGTTAAGGAAATCTTCATAAGCGTTTCTGAAATTATGGAACCGATGGCAAACGCGATTTCCGATAGGTTGATAAGCCGTGTTCCGGGGCTGAAAAAATGTCAGGCTAACTCAGGATTCAAGGGAGAAATCAATGTCTTTACCTGCGAATATGAAGTGGCGCCAATGCAATGGAAAACATGGTTCGGCGGCGATCTTATAGAGCACTGATTTTTGGAGTATTGCAACAAGAAATCCCCAAATGCCTTGGCATTTGGGGATTTTTCCTATTTTACAAGTTCTCCGGTATAACCGGCTTCTACCAGACGCTCAAAGGCTCCCTGGACGTGAGGCGGTATTTCCTGGGATAGCTGATAGCCCCTTTGGGCGTATAACTCAATACGCTGTACATCTCCCACAAGGATCTCCAGAGCGGACTTTTCGCTTAGACCCTGTCTGACGCAGCTGAGAATATAATCCTCAATACTCAGGGGAGGGGAGGTGAAGACGGCATCTGCTTCCGGCCAGTATACCCCCATGGCGGCCATAACTCGGCGCTCCATAAAGGGTTTATGGACGCATATAAGACGGCCATTCTCCATACCCTTTTGGCGAAGTATTTCCCGGGTGAAGAGAATGTTCTCGGCGGAATTGGTGGAGTGGCTCTCCAATATGATGTCCTCAGCGGGAACGCCCATATTTAGGGCGATATCCCGGAAGCCCTCGGCCTCGCTTTTGCCCCAGCGTCCAAGGGTGTTGCGGCCCAAGCCGCCGCTGAAAAGGATTTTTGGGGCATAGCCTTCCAGATAAAGCCGGGCGCAGTGGGAGGCAATGTCATCGTTGATGCAGCCGAAACCCACGATGCAGTCGCCAGGGCTGATGGTCATGTCCAGCTTCATGTAGTTCCAGAGTGTTTCAATGTCGCTGCGAATGGTTTGGAGCATGCTGACCTCCTGAGTTTTAGTGTATATAGGGGTGGGTGGGTGTACTGATTATTATACAATACTTTTAACGTTAGGAACAACTTCCAAACGGATATTTATTTTATCCATTTATTGCTTTCTTGAGTAAAAGGCGTTTTTCGAAGGAGCCCCATTTCTTGAGCTTTTCTTTTCGGACATCTCTTAGCTGTTCCCATGTATCGCCTCGTGCCTTAACAATAGCGCCCATTACTTCAAGCAACTCTGCCAGTTCTTCCAAAGTGTGGTATTCAAAATATTCATCCAGCGACTCTTGGAGTTTCTCGTCCAGTATCGTCTACTTGGAAATTCCTAGGATACGGCGGCAAGGAACGCATCCGGAAACGGGATCGTTTGCTCAGAGAGGCAAACAACTTTCTCGCCGGCGAATGAACGTTCTATGGAACGGAAACGGCGCTACTCACGCTTCTTACAGTCAGAACAGAAATTCAAATTAAATCAGCAAACGCCATGACACGACTGCTCAATCATCAAAAATCTATGCTCAAGTATAAGTGCGGTATCCTCTACGATTTTGAAAGAAACGGTAAGGATCGTACGCTGCATCTGATGAGAATCAGCAATGACGATAGTGACGATACCTTGCCCGGCGGTGCCGATACTGTCATCGTCGTCACAGCATAAAAAACGGTGCACCCCGTTTGGAGTGCACCAAAAAATCAAAGCATTCCTTCCATTGCAACCGTCATGTAAAGCGTCTTCCAGATGTTCGGATCCTTACCAACAGACTGAGGATTATTTCCCAAAGATCGGCTCATAGAAACCGTAGATTCCACCATGTCTGCGCCTACTTTTTCAAGAATGTCAAAAGGATTCTTCTTCCAGCAATAGACACCGTCTTTCTCTTCGACTAGTGCGCGGAATGCGCCAATAATCGGATAGATGAAGCCGTTAGGAGAGAATGCATCAATTTCATTCATAAGGAACTTAGAATGGAGCAGCTGCCCCACTTTGGGAATAACAACTCCCTTTGTAGAGCCGTATCGACCATTAGGATTCTTCTGACGATAGAACTTGTTCATACCAACTTCGATGGCATCGTAAAGCTTGAAGATATCTGCCATAATGGAAGTCATCTTAACATACGGATTCGCACCGGTTTCACCATGCTGCTTGTGATCAGCAATGTACAAATCAATACACTTCTTCTTGGAACTGTAGGAATTAATAGGGAAGGATGTCATCCCGGAATAGCGGTCAATATTAAACATGTTCAGCAATGCAAGCATATCTGCCACATCAATGTCGCCGGTGTCGTTCTCTTTGAAGAAAACACGTTTAATGTAGCTTTCACAGGCAAGGGTATTCTTAATGATGTCGAAACGGTCTTCCAGTTCAGCAATAGACTTATCCTGAACCTGAACAGAGGTGTTTCGTGCTGCGGCAAGGCTCTGGAAAATACCTTCAATACCAGTCAGAATCTCGAGTTTCACATACTGCTGGCCCGGATCCAGCTGATCACGGTTCTGCAAAATGGTCTTGTATGTATGCCCGCCATCAACATTACCATGAACCTCGGGATCTTCAAAGCCAATTGTCATCTCATTAGAGTAATTGCTGTAAGATATATCTTTCGCAGAAAGTAGAATACCACGATTAAGCAAATAGAAGTTCAGCTCGGTCGGATTAAGCAGCGTCTCCTTGATCTTCTTCGCAACATTGGTAGTCATCTTCTGTTCACGAGGGTTGGTTTCCATCGGGAAGCAATCCGGCAGATCTTTGACATCGCAGATTGCGATATACATCTCCGCCGATTTTTCTCCGTTCTCCGCTTTGATATAGGGATTAGGGATTCGACGGAAGGACTGAACCTTAAACGTCAGGTTCATCTTTTCGTTACTCATAGTTTTTCTCCTTTGTCATTCGAGACCTTGTATTTGGATACGCAGCCTCCGCTGCTATCCATGGCTATATACTACACTCTATTACTTCGGGTATCGACGTTATATATGACGTTTTTAGACAATGTCCTCAAATAATTCAGCAAAGGAGAGGCCGGTTGCTTCAGAAATTTTTTGGCACAGCTCAAGTGTAACGCTGTGCTCTCCTCGCTCTATGCGTCCATAGTAGGCACGGCTGATCCCACAGAGCTCGGCAAACTGTTCTTGCGAAAGGCGTCTGCCTTCTCTGATTCTGTGAAGAACATTACCAAACTGAATATTGATATTGTTCCAATGCATATGACCGCCTCCTTCCATTTAACAAATTAAGAATACTACAAGACGACTTTTAAATATAGATCGTGACTTCAAACCCATAAATTCTGCAGACGGCGATTCATACTACTTCCCCCCAAAAAAGTCGCACATATTGAGTGACGCTCTGTCCAGAATGTGCCATCGTAATTCTGCTACAAACTCTGGTACGTAAAGTTCCGCGGAAGGCAAGTGTTCCGCGACTCTTGGAAAACATCACACAGAATGGACAATAACGGCAGATTTCAGACCAAAAAGACCTGAAATCTTACGATTCCAGGTCTTTTTGGTGGAGATAAGTGGGATCGAACCGCTGACCTCTTGAATGCCATGGTTTTTTCAGCAAACCTTCGGGTGGAAAAAGTGGCAAATAATAGACAAAACAACATAAAACAGTACATATTCAAATCAATAAAATTCAGTCCGGTCCATAGGCTTTCGTTTTAATCTGGGTAAAATCTGGGTCAAAAGGTTGCGGGGTGCGCAACCTCGGTTTCCCAGTAATACCAATGGTTTCATTGAAAGGACTGAATAACATGAAATTATACAAAGTACGGGATATGGCGATTATATGGGGGACATCCGAGCAATTCATTCGCCGTTATTGTAAGGAGGGGAAAATCCCTGAGGCTATCATGACCGAGCAAGGCTGGATGATTCCGGAGGGCACTCCGAAGCCTGGCGCACCAACAAAGCCCGAGACTCCACAAACTCCCTTGGTGAAGAAAATTCTCTATCAGCGGGAGCGCAACAATCACTTTGGCATCTACGAATACATACAGGTGAATCTGGCCTACAGCTCCTGCCGCATGGCCAGTAACCGCCTGACACGCGAGCAGGTTCTGGAAATATACCGTACCAAGCATATCACACCTGCCTTTGAAGCTACAAAGGTGGACGACATTGTAGAAATAATGAACCACTTCATCTGCGTGCGCTATGTAGTGGATAACGTTACGAAACCAATGACAGTATTCCTTGTGAAGGAAATACACCGTCTGCTGAGCTATGGTACCTATGGGGATCAATCTCACAGAACCGGCGTTGGCGAGTTTCGGGTTAAGCCGGATAAGCTTGGCACCGATCCTCAGAAAGTCCAAAAGGAACTCGGAGAACTGGTCAAAAACTATGAGCGAAAGTCAGCTGATTTGGCACAGATTTTGGAGTTTCATGTACGCTTTGAGCGCATACACCCATTTGACGATTTTAACGGCAGAGTAGGGCGAATCATCATGATGAAGGAATGCCTGCGCTATGGTGTGACCCCATTTATCATTGACGATAAGCGCCGAGGTAGATACAACCGAGGAATCGCCCAGTGGAACACAGCCCCTGAGATTCTTGAAGAGGTCGTCAGTGAAGCGCAGAAACGCTTTCAGAACAAACTGGAAGTCTGCAAGCTGATGCAGTATTGCAGACCGCTGAAAGACCAAAGGAGGGGTAAATGATGCAGGACTTTTTGCCGCTCTGAAAAGATACATATCCGAGGAGAAGCTTACCTGCCAAGATCCTGACGCAAAGTCCTTCATGGAGTTGCTGTTCAATGCCTATACTGGCCTTAACGGCTTTGATAACGAGGTGATTAGAAAAGATTTCGCTACGCTATATGCCACCTTGAACGGCAAAGACCTTACTGAAATAAATGAGATCATAGACACCGTCTGTACCCTCTGCCTTGACTATGAAAAGGTCGCCTTTAAGGAAGGCGTAAAGGTAGGAATAAGATTGGCAAAGGAGATTGGTATGGACGACATGCAAATACTAAGCGTTTATGGCAATATTTCCTGTGGTGGATTTAAACTCATAGATGACTATGCGGAAGGATATTTAGAAATTCCAAGTTCAATGTTGGGGGGCGCAGATTACTTTGTATTAAAAGCAACAGGTCAATCGATGGTTGAGGCTGGGATTGATGATGGCGATCTGCTAATAGTTCAAAGAAAAACGGCTCCAGATGATGGTGAAATCGCAGTAGTGCTAGATGATGACCGAGTTGTCCTAAAGCGTTTTTTTAGACTTGAAACAGAGGGAAAATACCTATTGAAGCCAGAAAATGCGGCATATAAACCCATGGTTGTTGATAGCTGCGAAGTGCTGGGTGTTGCGGTAAAAGTAATTAAGAATATCTGAAGGGGTGAAGACAATGTATTATGGAACCTATCGCACAAAGACCTACATTGCTGCCGATTGGGACGGAGACCGAGATGCGGTAGAACAGCTACATAAGTGGAATGAGAGCAATCGATGGTCTCTTAGTTTCGTTGACGCTCACGAAATAACACAGGCAAGAGATAGCAGCCTTAATTGCAGCATTAAAGCCTCACTTAAAAAGAGACTGGATTTATCAAAAACCTTTGTGTTGATTGTAGGAAACAAAACTAAAGATCTCCGCAGCGGAAGTTGTGCGTATTGTGGCAGCTATAATAGTTGGAGCTATAGTTGCGCAAGAGGGCATAGCGTGGACTATAGGAGCTATGTTGATTACGAGTGTGACAAGGCTGTTGAAGCAGGAATCAAAATAGTAGTGTTATATAATTCTACACACGTCGATAGATCGAGGTGCCCAACCAGTATTAGGTATTCTGGAGACCATGTAGCGATGTGTTATCGTGCTTTGGATGGAAGAGCATATTGGGATTATCATGCTGTAAAGAATGCGTTGGAATAATCAGCGAAAGACTTGATGGTATTGCACCAGTACTTTTCTGTAATGGTACCTTTAATAGCTATACAAATAAAAATTTATAATTTTAATCTAAGAAAACTGAATACCTCATACATAGCCACTCTTCGTCGCTGAAGGGTGGCTATTTTCATTTTAAACGAAAGGAGGAAATCGCTTGGAGAACTGCAAAGTAATTGCTATTACGAATCAGAAGGGCGGAGTTGGGAAGACGACTACGACAGCAAATCTGGGAATCGGTTTGGCCAAAGAAGGAAAACGTGTGCTGTTGGTGGATTGCGACCCGCAGGGTAGCTTGACTGTCAGTTTGGGAATAAGTAATCCTGATGGCCTCGCAGAAACATTGGCCACAGTAATGTCTTCAGAAATCCGTGATGTTGCGATTCCCACAGATATCGGGATTCTTCATCACCCAGAAGATGTGGACCTTCTTCCAGCGAACATTGAGCTGTCTGGTGTGGAACTGAGCTTGTTCAATGCCATGAGTCGGGAAATGGTGCTGCGCAATGTGCTGAATACGCTGAAGCGCAACTATGACTACATTCTCATTGATTGCATGCCTTCGTTGGGCCTGATGACAATTAATGCCTTGGTTGCCGCCGACAGCGTGGTTATTCCGTCTCAAGCAAATTATCTGTCAACAAAAGGTATGAATCTGCTTTTGCACTCCATAGCCCGAGTGCGGAAGCAAATTAACCCTAAGCTGAGCATTGATGGAATCTTATTTACAATGGTGGACGGAAGGACCAACAATGCCAAGGCCATTATTTCATCCATGAGAACAACTGTGGGAGAGAGCATCCGTGTATTTAAGACGGAGATTCCCCGTTCTGTTCGAGCGGAGGAAGCCAGCGAGATGGGTAAGAGCATCTACAGGTATGACAAGAACGGAACGGTGGCCCATGCATATGCGGACTTGACAAAGGAGGTGATAAGCCTTGGCAAAGAGACAAATCGATTTAGGGCTGACAGCGCTCGATGAGCTGTTTATGTCCGATGAGGGACGAAAAGAAAATCGACTTCCGAGAATCCACGACATTGAGCTAAAACTCATTGATGACTTCCCTGCCAGTCATTTAAGGGCAAATTGGACAAAGATATGGATTAACCAATGGAGAGTATAGGGACTAATGCTGGCATAAATTTTGATTGCGATATGCCCCTTTTTGGCGTCTTTCATGTTTGTTGATGAGTCAGCTTGAATTATCCTAACATAAATTACAAACCTTGTTTTGAATATTTTAGGTATGTCGCGCGAACAGATCGTGAATCCATTATGCAGCGACAAGTAGGGGTGACTGTTGCAAAGAATTACAGAGTATTTTTTTTGAGTTGGATTGTATTTCCTAGACCGACTGCTATGAAGAAGTTTTAACGAAATGACAATTAAGTGGGAAGGCGAGTTGGAACGTTTGAGACAGAATTAGGTAGCACACATGTGACCCGTATTGAATGAAAAAACGCGAACTCCCTAAAGCACAACATAACTTCCTAATCACGGTTGCAATATCGTCCCAAATATGGTAAATTCAAATTGAAATTTGCACTTTTTTTGTATCTAAAACTTCCTGCAAAACCAGATGTTTTGTGTGCATCCTAAACCAAAAACTACCGTTTTATGTCAAGACATAGGAGAAAGAGTATGTGGATATGTGATAATTGCGGTCATAATAATAGCGGCAACATTTGTATTTGCAGTAAATGTGGTGTTCAATTTGCTGCACGTGAACAAGGAAATCCGGGCGCTGAACCTTCCCTCAAATCTCAGCAGCGCAACAAGTTTTCTCCTGCTGTACCCGTGTTGCTTTCAATAATACTCATACTTGCGGTTGGAATTGTTTGGCTTCTAAATAAAGGGATACTTGTTATTAATATTCAAGGTCAGGTGGAAGAGATCAATTCCAATAGTCAGGTGGAGGTTCCCTCAAGCGTGCAGATTGAAGAGTCGGAAGAAGCGTTCTTGCTTGCGCAGGCGGTAGCACAAGAATATGGAAATAAAAGATTTCTAGCTGCTGGAAGCCATTTTACAATAGGCATATTGTCCGATGGATCTTGTATCGCAACGGGGAAAGATTTCCCTGATATCTCGAGCTGGACTGATATGAAATCCCTCTCGGCGTTCAATTTCATAGTTGTCGGCCTACGGAACGATGGAACTGTTTTGTGCTCTGATGGCAGTATCAATGTTCATGATTGGAGAAATGTCATTCAGATCGACTTTTTTTCAGAAGTGTTTGGGAATGACCGCCATGTTGTTGGCCTCCTTTCAGATGGAACTGTAGTTTCGACAGGAACAAATAATTACGGGGAAGGCGACGTTTCAAACTGGAGTGGAATTATTGACATTGCAGCAGGAAGCACACATACGGTCGCATTGCAGGCTGATGGTACAGTGGTTGCCTGCGGAAACAACGAATACGGACAATGCAATGTTTCTGAGTGGAGCAGAATTGTAGATGTCGACGCCTCCAGATATGTTACATACGGTCTTACCGCGGAAGGAGAAATCCTTGTCACAGGCTTTTATGAAGACAAAAACAAAAATAGTAACGTTCCAGAAGTCCCTCAGTGGGACAATGTAGTGGCTATAATTGCAAGTAATGAAACCGGCAATGCCGATGACTTTGTTGTTGGAATATGTAGTGATGGAACAATCGTATCTAATCGTACGGGATACCTGAGGGTTGATGAGATCGGATCTTTCTCCGATGTTCAAGCGGTAGCCGTGGCAAGCTGGGGCTATACAATTTGCTCTGACAGTCAAGGAAATGTTAGAGAGGTTGGTTGGGATGTTGGCGGGGCCAGGTGTACACAGGATTGGCCGTTGCTTTTAACTAGCTGAAGTACAGGCACCAATCAAGAAGATGATGTTGCCTCAAAATATACTCAATTATTAACATCTTGTTATAAACTACTACATAAACTACCACACTATAATGTAATGGAGAGAGAATAATGGGGAATAATTATAAGCTAGACTACAATGTTGATATCGTTATGTGCATTGATGCAACTGGAAGTATGGGAAGTTTGTTGGAAACGGTGAAGAAAAATGCACTTAAGTTCTACGATGATTTAACCTCTGCGATGGCATTGAAAGGCAAGTATGTCGAAGAACTCAGAGTACGAGTGGTTGCTTTTAGAGACTACTTGGCAGACGGAGAAAACGCCATGCTTGCCACGGATTTTTATTCACTTCCCTCAGAGTCCGGTGAATTTGCAGAGTTGGTTGGTAGCCTAAAACCTTTTGGTGGCGGAGACGATGAGGAGGATGGGCTTGAAGCTCTTGCATATGCGATTAAGTCCGATTGGACAAAAGCGGCGCATAGTAGACATGTGATCGTCGTTTGGACAGATGACGCCACTCACAAGCTTGGGTTTGGGGGGGATGCAGAGAATGGGCGTTATCTTGTCCCGGGTAAAATAAAGAGCTTTGAACAAGTAAAAGAAAATGCCAGAAACTATCCTTCCAAAATGGCAAAAGATTTTGCGGAACTTTCTGATTGGTGGGGGGACTCGGAGCAGCCCGGACTTATGAACCAAAGCGCAAAGAGGCTCCTTATATATGCCCCTGACGTAAAATACTGGAATTCCATTTCCGATCAATGGAACCTGGTGATTCATCACCAGTCAGAAGCAGGAAAGGGATTAAGAGAGTTAGATTACGCAGAAATCATTGATGCTATTGTTAATAGCGTATCAAACGATGTGCAGGATATTATGGAATGAAAACGATACATGGTTATAAATTAAAGGGTGAATTAACCTCTCGAAATGCTGGCTTCTGCCAATGGGGGTTCTGCACCAAAAACGGGCATGAATACTTTATAAAAGAGTTCCTTGATCCCAAATATCCCGTTGATCGGGACCTGTTCACACCGGAAGCTTTTGAGCGAAAAATCAAAATATGTGATGACTTTTTTGCGGAGAAAACAAAGTTCTATCAAACGCTTGAGAAATGTCGCACGGGAAACAACATCATTATTTGCGACTTTTTCCTTGAAGGGGCAAAGTACTATATTGTTACGGACAGAGTGGATCCTGCACCACTAGCATTACAAGATGTATCATCTTTGTCATCGCCAAAGAAAGAAACCTTGATAAGATCCATTCTCTATAGTATGGCTTCACTTCATGAAGCGGGCATTGTTCATTCAGATATAAAAGCGGACAATATTCTTCTAAAAGAAACATATGACGGATTCGTTACGGCAAAAATAATCGACTTTGATGCAGGATTCTTAGTCAATGCTCCACAGTCAAAAGTGAAAGGTGACTTTGTCTATCTCTCGCCAGAGGCATATCTGAAGATGAGAGGTGAAAATATAATATTAACTGAAAAGATTGATATTTTTGCATTAGGCATTTTGTTTCACCAGTACTTGACGGGAGAACTGCCCAAGTTTCCAGAAGAGGACCGATATGTCTGCATGTCGCTTATTAACGGAAACGAAGTTACATTGAGCAGTGTACTTTCTCCTTTCTACAGTTCTATCATTATAAATATGCTCTCACTTGAGCCTGAAAGGCGAATGGGCGCGCGTGATATTCTTCACCTTTTCAAAGTTCGAGACGAAAAGGATGAGCAGAAAGTAACAATAGTGAATAATGAAACAACTACATATGTCAATCAAGCTGAAGGACGTGGATTGAAGAAAACAGGCTTCTACGTTCCTAAGGACTTGGATTAAAAGAGCAAGCAAAGAGGTAAACAAGTGGGATACATTATTGTAATCATTGTAGGGATAGTCATTATTTGGGCACTCTACGCTGTTTCTAATGACTCAAAAAAGAAAAAAGGGCAAGAAAAACTCAGCCAATCAGAAGAACTAAAAGTAAGAATACCGGGAACTGAGCCCGTTAAAAGGCCAGTAGCAACACAATTCATGGGGCAGGAGTCACTTGATTCGGTTTATGCAAAGAAAAATAACCTATGGATCTGTACCCGATGTGAAACAATAAACCATAACGGTTTGAATAATTGCGAAGCTTGTGGTAAGGGTCGCTACTAATGTAAGTAATTGGGAGGATACTATGATTTGCAAGTATTGTGGAGTAAAAATCGATCCAGAAAATGATATCTGCCCTAAATGCGTAAAATGCGGGAACAAGGTTGAAGGCGGAAATGGCTTTTGGGACATCGCAGGGGGACCGAAAACTGAAAGCAAACCGGAGCCCACTAGAGTGAATGAACAAAAATCTTTCAAGTCGTGTATACCTTTAGCAATTTGCGGACTTCTTTGCCTTTTATGTATTGTAATTACAATCGCAGGGGCTGCAAGCAGCAATGATAAAATAAAATCAATCCAAAAAAACTACGATATGCAACTGTCGGAGCAAACAAAGCAGTTCGCAGGAGAAAATGAAAATCTCCAAAGTCAGATCGATCAATTATTAGATCGTCTTACTGAAATATCGTCTCAACCAACACGCATGGAGGAATCGCTACGTATTTTATCTTCCCCGATGCCTGAAAAATGTAGTGTCGGTTTCCAAAGCAGAGAAGGTTTTTATTTGTTTGGCTTCCGTGTCGAGGGCCAAGTCGCGTCTTTCCGTTGGGAAAAGCAGCAGCAAAATGGGGATTGGAAAACTATTTCATTTGATGGAAATAACATAAACGAGGAACTGGGTCTTCGTCTTGATGAGAGCATCTCCGATGGGACAACGAGATTGGCAGCTATAGGGCTTACTCCTGTTAGTTTTGGCACATATAAATGTACTGCGATAGGATTAAATGGCACGTCACAGTCTGCTACCGTAGATCTGATTAACAGCTCATTGAAGGCCGATGACGCATCAGAAGCGCCCGCTTATGATGATGCCCTAACACCATCTTTCCCATCAGAGGATGGAAGCGCTGATGATTTAGGTGATGAAAGTTCCGCAGATGCTGAATCAAATATCGGATAGAAAAGGTGGCTGATGGTAACATGAAAAAAAAGCAGAATTGGATGTATGCCTCTGTTGGGTCAATTATACTTAGCCTTTTTTCGCTCTTCCTGCCTGTGATTACATATCGGAGTGCAAGAACTGGCATAGTCGGCCACTATAACATCATAAAGCTGCTCAGCAATGATGAGCTTATCAATAATGTGTTTCAGGAGTATACTGGGGAATTTCTTCGAGGAATGAGCTACAGTAAAGTAAGTACGTGGATCATCGTACTGTGTGTTGTTGGCGTAGGTGCAATCATATTGGCTTTTGTTGGGATTAGGAGTATGACCAAGCAGTATGAAAGCGAAAAACCATTTCGACTCGCGATATTGGGGCTAGTTGGAACAGCAGTTCCTTCTGTTATTCTACTGATTCTGTATTTGTATTCTAAGAATCAGTATGCCGGAACAATGCATTTAGGTGCATATATCATTATTACTCCAATCGCCATGGTTCTTGCATGCTTAACAGTTACAAGCCGGCATCGCCTAACGCAGGAACAGGCAAAACTGCAACAAGAAGCAAAAGCCTACATCCGCCCCGCCGGAGATATATCCATTGACGAACATGGAGGAAGTAAGTATTATGGCCAGTAAGAATGATCTTAAATACAATGTCGACCTAGTATTTTGCATTGACTGTACCGAAAGCATGGACAACATTCTGAATATCGTTAAAAGTCGCTCGTTGCATTTTTATGACGATGTTCAGAATATGATGAGGGAAAAAGAGAAAAGTATAGATCGACTCAGAGTTAGGATCGTTGGTTTTCGAGATTATCTCGCCTATGATGACGAGAAAAGAAAAAACACTCATTGTAATGAGCCCATGCTTGTTTCTGATTTCTTTGAGCTACCTAATGACGCCTCAAAACTTGAGGTCAGTGTGAAAAGCCTTATGCCTGCAGGTGGCGGTGACGATGAGGAGGATGGCTTGGAAGCACTTGCTTATGCCATTCGATCTGATTGGGACAGAACAATGGATGCGAAAAAAAGGCATGTTATCGTTCTTTGGACAGACCAGGCTCCTCACAAGTTAGGGACAGGCACGAAAGCAAGTAAATACCCCAAAGGCATGGCAAAGGATCTCAAAGAGCTTAGCGCATGGTGGGGAGATGAGTACACTCCTGGATTCATGGATCAGAGTGCAAAGCGACTCATTTTATTTGCACCCAACGAAGGTGGCTGGGCTTCTATTTCTGACAATTGGAACCTCGTTGTGCATTTGCCATCGAAGGCAGGCGATCACCTGAAAGATATACAATACCAAGAGATATTGAGCTATATCGGACAGACGCTTACGCTCTAATCTGGGATGCAAGGAGGTATAGCATATGGCGGAAAAAATGCGGCAAAATATGCTGTCAGTGTTAGATTTTTGTATTGAAGTATTCAAAGAGAAGATAGAGGGAAAAGGCGAAGACAGTTTTTACTATTCTGTCACACCTGAAAAGGCTGTTTTTAGCGTCTTTGATGGTTGCGGGGGATCTGGCGCCAGACGCTATGAAAAGCTACAAGGCAGAACCGGCGCATATATGGCATCAAGAGTTATTTCTGGCGCGACAAAAGACTGGTTTGATTCTCCTGATTCTATAGAAAACGGCATTCCCAATGTTGAAATGCTTACTGAAAAAATGCAGGAATACCTCGCAATTTGCAAGAGAGAAGGCGAAACCACATCCTCGATTAAAGGAAGGATGTTAAAGGCGTTTCCAACAACAGCAGCTGTCATTGTATGTACTCTGGAAAAAAGTGGAGTTTGCGCCACATGTATTTGGGCAGGTGATTCACGGTGTTATTTGCTAAACTCATCTGGCTTGATGCAACTCACTGATGATGATGTTAGTGGGCTCGATGCAATGGAAAACCTTACTGCTGATGGGGGACTTACCAACGTTATTAGCGCATCATCTAGAATTAAATTACATAGCAAGCAGATTAATATCACAAAGCCTTGTTTATTGTTTGCTGCGACTGATGGGTGTTTTGGTTATTTGACTACTCCAATGGAGTTTGAGTTTCTGCTTGTAGATACTCTTTTAAACTCAAAGAGTATTAGCGAACTGGAAGACAACTTACAAACATTCCTTCAGAATATTGCCGGAGACGACTTTAGTTTGTGTGGGGGGGCCTTTGGCTATGGGACATTTGATAACCTGCAAAATCAGTTTAAGCAGAGAAGGGCGTTCCTTTTGTCGGAATATATTGAAGGAATTGAGACAAAGACAATAGAAGAAAAGACGGGTCTATGGAAAGATTATTCTGAAAACTATTCAAAATATCTTCGTAAATACCATGCCGTCGACGTGGAGCAACCCCTTAATGATAAATATAGCACCCTAAATGAACACAGGTTAGCTACTCAACCATATGGACATGGGTTGACAGATCAAACAGATGAGAACAGGCCGGCGAGTCGAGATGAAGGTTTGGAGGCAATATCTTACGGCACAAAAGAGCAGTTAAGTATAGAGGCTGAGAGAGATAAACCTGTCTCAAATGTGGAGAAGCCGTGTAACGCGAGAGGTCTTAGGAAACCTACCGACTTAGACTAATAGAAGAATAGACGAGGGATAACTATGGGGATTGGGCCGAAAAATGCTGAGAATAAATTGAAAATAAAAATGGGGGCTAGCTCCACCCACGTGGCTACTCCAGAAATAGAATGCAAGAGCGATAATACATCTCTCCTGAATGGGAAATATAGTAGGGCTGGCAGATCTGGACCTTTGAAATTTAGCGCAGGACTGCACAAGTCAAACGCGTCCAGAGAGGAATTACCGAAACCTGCACATTATCCATGGCATGCTCTTTCACTAAAAAAAACAGAGTCGCTTGATACGGAGGACATTATTTTAGAGCCCGCTAACGCGCAAGAAAAACCTCAGAAACTTGATTGGATATCTGTGGTCTTTCAGCCATTAGGCGCTCTTCTTGCGATTGTGGTACTGCTCGTTATTCTTCATGTAACCGGTGCGGGTATGTCAATGGGACTGTACATGCTTATTGGAGGAGTTACTGGTGTGCTTGGAATCTTATGGGGTGTTATTCGCTATCGCTCTCAAAAAAAAGAATCAATAAAAGTGAAAGTGGAGAACGAAGAAAAATATCGAGCTTATCTAGGCAAAATGGATAGAAAACTCATAGCAATCGCAGAAAAGCAACAAAGAATACTGAATGCTGACTATCCTTCTGTACAGGAATCTCTAAAACTGAACGAGCGATCTCCTCGATTGTGGAGTTGCGATATAGAAGATTCATCCTTCTTAACTGCTCGTTTGGGAAGCGGACGCACATCGCTTAGTTGCAAAGTGATTGCTCCAACATCTAGATATGCAGACGAGAACTCTCTTAATGATGAGGCAAGGTCTCTTGCAGACAAACACGCTTTTGTTGAAAACATACCTATTGTTTGCAACCTCCGAAAAGTTACAACGTTAGGTATTGTTGGTGAAAGAACAAGTGTTGTGGAACAAACCCTCTCTTTGATTGTAAGCTTGGCCACCAGGTATAGTTATGAGGATTTGAAAATAGCGTTCATCTATCCTTCAACTGAAAAAAATATTTGGGAGGAAGCTCGCTTTGTGCCTCATGTGTTTAATGATGGCAGGGACTATCGCTTCATGGCAGATAATGCTATAGATGCAAACGCCATGATTCAGTACCTGTCAGATATAGTGACGGCTCGAAAAGAGGAGCAAAGCTCATTTGGATTTAGTTCAAGGACTTTGTTTCGTCCGTACTATTTAGTCGTTTTTGCAGATACTTCACTTGCACATAGGTTGCGCGTTGATGATCCTGAGCTTGGAGTTAGCTGCATCTACCTCGCTTCGTCAGTTAACCGCTTGCCGTCTCATTGTATACAAATTGCAGAACTAGAGGATGGACAAGCAAAGATCTACGACAAGTCTGCTTCAGACGTAGTACAGAGATATATTCCGGACTTTTTACCAATAAATGAGTGGAAAGAGTTTTCTCGACGCATTGCACCGATTAGGTTGGAGACTCCTAAAGTAAAAGCAGGGATTCCTAGGTCACTCAGCTTTATGCAGATGAAGGGTATTTCGGAGCCAACTCAGTTAGATATTGGTAAGGAGTGGCGGTCAAGCAATCCTGATAAATCAATGAATGTAGTTGTTGGAGCTGGTGAAGGTTCCTTCTCAGAGGAGTTTGACATTTCCCAAAACAAATGCGGGCCAAATGGTATTTTTGTCGGTACTGCTGGTTCTGGCAAAACATCAATGGTACGTTCTTGGATTCTATCTATGGCTGTTTCATTCTCTCCGGAGGATGTTAATTTCGTTTTGATCGACTTCAGGGAACCAGGTTTAATCAACGGTCTAGAAAAGCTTCCTCATGTTGTTGGCACGATCGGCAGATTAGATGCGGATAGTGGCGATATATATAGGAATCTTATTGCACTAAAAAGCGAGATGGATCGCCGGCAGCGACTTTTTAAGAAAACAGGCTCAGTTTCCATATATGATTATAGAAGGAAACGCGCAGCTGGTAACGAAAATGCAAAGGAGCCGCTAAGTTTTCTCTTTATTGTTGTTGATGAACTTAATGAGTTCAAATTGTGGGATCGCGATAGCGCTGGCTCAGATTGGATGACGACTCTGGATAGCCTATATCAAATAGGTCGAGGTCTGGGCATTCAGATAGTAGCCGGCAGTCAAACTACTGGCCCCTTTACTTCGGTGATGGATGGAAATGCAAACTTTCGATGGTGCTTAAGAACGCAGATGAAAGAAGAAAGCCGCGCGTTACTTGGCACTGAGGATGCGTATTTTATCCGTAATAAGGGAAGAGTTTTTATGCGTGTAGGAGGAGATATTAAAGAGATTCAGCCTGCCTATGCGGATGGGGTTTTCTATACAGAAAAAGAGCGTATGGCTACACCTGAACGAGAGATAGCTGCTATAACACTAACTGGAGAGCGGATAACGTTGTCACCGCCAGTTGAAGATAGAAAAACTGAACTTGACTTGACGGTCGAGCATATTTTAGCATTCGCAAATAAAAACAATATCCATGCTCCTTGGATGATATGGCCAAGTCGCCTTCCTGATTGCTTAAGATTAGACCAACTACCTGATCCCCAGCAAAAAGATGCGCTCTGTGCGGTTGTTGGACTTTTAGATGATCCTGTTAAACAGATACAGTATCCGATGGAAATAAAACTTGCTCAATATGGCAGTTTCCTTATCTACGGGGCAACACGTACTGGTAAAACAAACTTTTTGCAGACATTTACATACTCCCTGCTAAAGAATAACTCGCCAGATTATCTGGAAACCTATATTGTTGAAAGCAATGTAGGAGATTTTGCCGGCTTTGAAGCCTTCCCTCAAGTCAGACAAATTGCATCTGCCGACAATTCGGATGAAATCATAAGCCGTGTTTCGGATACTCTTTCAAAAAGAAGGAGCAAACCGGCAGAGGCAAAAGACAAACACATAGTGCTGGTTGTAGATGGTCTAAACGCATTGATGGGGGATCACGAAAGAAAAACAAAAATACTTAAAATCGTTCAAAATGGAAGTGGCCTCGGTATTTACCTGGTAGGTAGTGCGATGAATATGATCGGAATGGGATCGGTTTGTCATATTGGAGATCAAACAAAACGAGGATTCAGCTTTTGGGTGGATTATAGCAGACATAGCTACTACGACTTGGTACATGACAAGAATGTTAAGGCCATCCCGCCAGCAGACATCCCAGGCCGAGGAGTAACAAGTATTGGAAGAGTTGTTAGTTTTCAATCGGCGATTCTTTTCGGTCCAGAGGAAGTTGCCCATCAGCGAGAAAAATTACGTGAAAAAGCATCGTTGTTATGGGGGGCGTATAAAAGAGTGTCTCCGCCAAATGACGAGCACGGTGCATACGGATTTGTGACTTTAGGAGATAAAATCGATAAATCAGAACCAGTAATTCATGATTTTACTAAAAGCGCAAGCCTGCTAGTACTTTGCGACGATTATGACAAGCGTCTAGAAGTGATGACGTCTGTTGCAAGACAAATGTATCGTGGGACTAATATAAAAGCTAAGATTGCTATTGACCTACCTAAGGATAGAATTGATACATTACCTAATTTTGCTTTTATGAGTTCTGGAAAAGAGCTGGATGAATATTTGCTAAATATAAAAGAGGATCTCTCCGCTAGGGGTAAGTTATCTCTTGAAGAGGGTCACACTCATTCGCCGTATTGCTTTATTATTCCAGATCTTGCAGAATGCCTGGAAAACTCGAAGGCCTCCGAGAGAAGAATAGACAACAACCTAATCCTTTGTGGAAGAAGTTTTTCCGTGTTCTCCGTGTTTGGCTGTTCCTATAGTGAATTTACTAGGATTATGTTAAAAGAGATGGATTTGATTAATCAGGGGGTTGAAAGAAAAATACCAGTCCCAGCAATGCGTCTTGCAAGGGGAAGGTGTTTACTGCTTGACACAACCGCACGCAAGTTAAATTCTTTCTTTCTCGGGAAATACTCCTTCCCTCAAAATGGGGACTATTATCTTGCAGGCGAAGAAGCGATTCCGCTTTTCCTGCGTAGAGGAGGTGCAGCTGGCTGATGGTTTACAGATTAAGTGACGAGGAACTTATCTATATGTCTGCACTTATCGGCGCCGACAATCTTTGGGGATTAGCGGATCCTTTTCAGAATTGTGCCGATGCAGAAATTCCCTTTGAATTGCTCCGCATACAAGATCAGTTAATACAAATAGGCGTAGTTAAAGCCACGCCGGATGGGTACTTGTACCCCAGCGAAGAACTATTAGGCATATTAAAACACTGCATGAACAGTGAAAAGGTGTATGTTTTCAATTCTAGTATGTCAACATCCGACAATGTGCAGCTTCGCTTTTTTGAACATTCTGGAGTTCTTATACGCTATTCTTTTCGTAATAAGGCGGAACTGTCTCAGATTAACAGAGAACTGGCATTTCAAGAGATCAGAGCTCTGTTTGGAGACGCTGAACCAATTACCGAGACGGATTTATCCTTGGTAACAGGGGTTACACGGTTGCGTCGTATGGGAAGCTTGAGTAGGCAGCATTTTCTTTTTGAACTTAAAAACTGTGGATGCGAGGACTCATTAGCTACACTGATTGTAGACGGTCTACAGGGAAAGTCTGAATTCTGTTCACTGCTCGCATACGAAAGAAAAGGAGGAAGCGAGACACTGACCGGGAAATTAGTTACCTTACGTTTTGCTAGTGGTAATTTGATTGTCACACCTGAAAAGGGTGATATTAACAGCGTGCGTTTTTCGCGTCTTAGGGGAGACAAGTTGAACAGTGCGATTGAAAACATTATCGGAATCTATGAGGAGGTGTCTGCTGTTTGAGAGATGCAGTCCCCAGTAAGCTTTTTCTTTGTGTTAAAGACTTCTCATCAGGGAAAACATTCGATATGGAATTGCCAAGCAATATGCCGATTAAGATGTTGTCTCAAGGCATAGCGAAGTTCCTAAATGCAAGCGGTATGTCTACATTATCTGTTGCTGTTGATCATGAGATCTGGCACAACGATAGGAAACTGCGTGATAGCGAAACCCTGGCGTCTTTGGGAATCTGGGACGGTAGCGAGATTATTATTCGCGAAAGAAAGGAGGTCGGTCGATGTACTTAACAATTCATGAGAAACGAATACGCACTCAAGAATCTGCTGTGAGGACTTTAGCAAACAAATATCTCGATATCGAAGTAAGTGTCGCCAAGGTTATACAACAAATCCAAGCCGAATGGAGTAGTCCTGGCGCTGATATGCAAATCGAAAAGTTAAAAACTACGCTCAAGGATATGGAAACAACAAGATCGGAACTGCTAAATGTCGCCTCTCTATTGGAACAGTACTGTATTACACATCGGACAATTTGGGAAAAATTAACGGGAGGAGGCGATTGATAGTTGGATGGTATAATTGAAATTCAGTCAGTTAATCAGATAGCCAGTCTTAGTAATGCTCTAGGAAACATATATTTTCTCATCTCTGCGGTCCACGGGGATTTAATAAGGGACCATGAAGTGATTCGCCAATGCTGGGTAGATCAGAAGGTTGAAGAGTTTTCGTCACACTTCGAAACCGCTTCGGACTACCTGTGGCAGCTATTAATATCCATTAGTAACATGCAAGAATTCCTTGAATACGCCGCTGAAGGGTATTCATCAGCGGATAATCAAGTTAGTAAATTATAAAAGGAGGAGAATTAATTGAGTTTTATCAAAATCACTCCGGAAGCAGTCCGGGAATTAGCCTCAGAGCTTGAAACGCTCGGGAAGAATATGCAGGCGACAATGAATCAGGTTGATGCGAAGGTAAAAGGGCTTCGGGCCGACTGGCAAGATGCCGTGAAAGAAAATTATGACGCGGAGTTTGAACAGTTAAAGCAGGGATTTGATTCTTTTGTGGAATCGTCTATTCCCGCATATGCAAGAGAAGCACGAGATCACGCTGACGCCATGGAGCGCATCGGTCATTGATAAGGAGGTTGTATTATGGAACAGATGTATAATCCAGAGGAAATCATCAACAAGGCAAACGATATGTCTGCGCAGGCTGATAATCTGAAGAAACAAGTCGAGAGAATGGCAACTATTATAGATGATATTGGTAGTGTCTGGAACAGCCCTGCTCAGGCTCGCTTCGCGGCAAAGGTTGGAGAAATCAGGACGCCACTTCTAAACTTTTGCAAGCAGATTAATGATTTCGCCACCGAGGCAAGTACGCAAGCGAAAAAGGTGATTAGCATAGAAGCCGAATAAGGCCAGTATTTTTGTCTAGTGGGGGGATGCTTTCTCTCTGTCGGACATGGTGTGTAGAACGTGCTGGTTGCTATAAGCACAGGGAACAGGAGAACACATATGTATATGAAAATTCCACCGCAAGAAATACGAAGTGCGGGCGGCAGGCTTACACAAATAGCGGATGAAATATCTATACTTCACCTCGAGGCGAGAAGCATTTACACAGCGATCGGCAGATGCTATGAACATGCTGGAGCGGCTTACCATAAAATGAATTATGCGGTATCCCGTATGAAAATTGATCGTGATAGTGTTTTAGCAAGAGGCATCGATGGGTTTGCAACCGCTGCTCTCGTCTATGAAACAAACGAGGAAGAGATTCAGGCGAGAAGCGCAGATGTGGTCAGTGCAATTGAAAACGGCTATCGAGTAGACTGGAGCTCAAGACCGTCTGTCAGTGCAGTACTAGCAAGTACAGTTGGGGCGTATACTGCGGTCTCAATAAACTTAAAAGAATCGTGGGCACAGCTTCAAGTGCTCTCGGAAGAACCGACATTTAATCAAAGAGTGTTTGGTAGAACAATCGGAACAACTCTTGATGATATCAAGACAAGCTACGATAATCATGGCTTTGTGTATGATGCGGTCCAATATGGAAAGTGTGCTTTGCGCCTTGGGAAGGGCTTTGTAAAAATTGTTGGCGCAGTTGGTGTGGCTGTCACGGGGGTAGGAGTTCCTATAGCTATTGCCGGCATAATCAGTGCAGGAAACGACATGATCAATGCCGCCACCGACGCTGTATATGTAGGAACAGACCAATATGACATGGTTGGTACTACAAACCTGCTTAAAGATACCTTGGTAAGCGGGTACGGAGATCTTGGTGAACTGCTTGGTAACCGAGAAGCTGGTGAGCTTTTTGGAAAGCTGACCTATGTTGGGCTTGATGTCGTATCCTTCCTTGATGGTGCAGACAAAATGCTCAAAGCGTATGGAAAGGTCAACACAGACATTTATGGATACTCTGGCTATTCTTTCGTGTGGGGAAAGACTTCATGGGATGATCAGTTCGGTAACAAATTCAAATGGACCAGTATTATCGACGATAAGTTCGATATAACCAATTATAGTGGTATTATTCGTAGCGGATTGGGAATACATCCAGATTCAACCGTTAATTTCGCGTATGAGGCTATCGAAAAAACATATAAAGTCTATAAAAGCGGGAGTTCTTTAGCAGACAAGATAGTCGAAATAGCAATAAACTAACAAAAAGGAGTTATGCATATGAACAAGCAACTGTTGCCAATAGGTACTGTGGTTACCCTGAAAGAGGGAAAGAAAAAACTGATGGTCATCGGTGTTTATACCAATGACGTCGCAAACGGCAAGGTTTTCGATTACTTAGGCATTCCATATCCGGAAGGATTTATTAATGCAGAGACAATGTTCTTATTTATGCACGAGGATATAGACAAGATACATTTCCTAGGTTTTGTAGACTCTGAATTCCAGGCGTTCCGCGCGGCTCTCATAAAAGAGATGGAGAACGATGGTGGCAAAACCATTGAGTGAGCACAGAATTGAGACGAAGAAATATTGTCTAACTGAGAGCCTTCAATGAGGCGGCACCGGTGAAGTGCCGCCTCATTGAAGGTTTCTTCGTATTTTAATATTAACAGAGAGCAGTAACCTTAAATACATATTCTGAACTGCAGTAGTTTACGGAACTATTGATGTATTAAGGAGAGGGCAAGTCCACGTCATTTCAAATTGCTCGATATGATATTGTAAAATGCGCATTGAATGCCATCTGGATTTATGAGGTTACGTATTGTATAAAAGTGCAAATAATATACATATTAGACGCATCTATGAATGAAACAATCTATTGTATTCATTTTGGTGTATTGTGTGCCGCTGTTATTGTACAAGATTAATTGAAACGTGAGGAGAAATTCCGTTATTTGAGGGTGAGGATAAGGCAGACGCGAGAAGAGCATTCTATGTTCCAGGAGGAACTATCGGAGGCAATGGATATGTCGGTCAGTATGTTCTACCGATTCGAGAGCGGTGTCCGCGTTTTGGCGACGGATTCGTTGTTTTACATTGCGGATATTTTGGGTATGCCAATTTCTGAATTACTACCTCCAAGTTGCAGAAAAGAGAATCAAAGGGTCAAGCGGATATACAAAAGTTCAAACTGAATAAGGATGTACAGAAACTTACTTCTCGGGATAGAAAGGTTTTATGACACCATGTCATTCTTGGTTGGAAGTATGTTGGTGGATGACCGAATTCAATTTTGCTGTATCTCGTGAGTTGGGATGATTGACTGAAACAAAGTGCCGCGGGGGAGAGCTCCGTTTAATGGAAAAATAACTTCATATGCCGCCATTTCCATTAATGCCAACGACCGAGGAACTTTGACTCCTCGGTCGTTGGCATTAATGAATCAACTCGTCAGCAAGTTTCATTGGAGTGGTTTCCGTAAATGCTATATCTGTCTCGACGGATGTTTTGATGGGTCTGTGAAATAGGCATTACTCAGCTTTCCATAACCCCGTTCGGGGTTCTTGGTGTGCAATCGTTTCACGGTATTATGGCTCTGACATTGTATATTTTGAATGGAGAGTTCTTTTGTTTTTGAGAACAAGGAATCGCCGCTACAGTCAAAACGTTTCAATGTTTGGAACATTTGCGAAGCCGATCGTTCAAAGCCCATGCCTTTATCGGCTCATTCCGTAATTCTTCCAGCGCAAATACCGCATACTCCGGGATGTTCTATCCGCCGATCGTATTTGGTGTGCCTAGGATTCGATTCTGTGCATGATAGCGTCTCATGAGGAGGTCGGAAATGTCCTATTTCTTTGCCACTTATTGTACGGTTATGTAGCTCATTTTGTTTATCCATTCAACTGATTTATTGGTTTGTTTCTTGGCTTCCGTAGAAAAATAGGGAATTCCTTGCTCTTATTGCCCGGATCAAATTCATATCAGCTGCCTATTATATTGCCCAGAACAACATAGCAATCATGTTATGCTCTTTGTTTCAATTTGAATTACTCTGCCTGACAGCATCCGAAAAAGCCTTGCGGTTAATGCTGAGTCTGTTATCAGCCTCGCCCTCGCCAAGTTCAATACCAAAGGCGGTGCAGAGTCGTTTATACACTAGCGGGTTTGGATGATAACGTGGGTTTGTCCAGAATGACATGTCATCCAAGCCATTATATCTTGCTATTGCCGCCGCCAAGGCTGGACTTCTGGATTCGCCGCTATCGCAGCACACAAACAACGTATCAAGCCGGTCCGGAAGCTTTTTTACAAAGGCTGCAATCTGTTCGGCGTCAGCTGTGGCAAAAGCAGCCTCCCTTTTTGCGTCTGTAATATCTGCGAAATTCATGCACATCGAGGCGCAAAAGCCTTTTAATTCCTCCAGCCTTATGCCGTATGAGGAAACCGCAATCACGGCCACATTATTCTTATCTCCGTCCTTTGAAAGCAGATACAGCATTTTCAAGGGGCAAACAACTATTTCATACATAATATACACCTATATCAGGCCATGAGGAGCCGGACACTGCCATTTATCAGTATTTGTACTAAGCGAGTGATCTAACATATTTATGATAGGGGCACAAATTTTCAAACTGGGTTTTCATATCTATAGTAATTTGCTTACATCGATACGCCTCGACAGTTTGCTGCAACCATAAAAAATGTTTTCGGCGATAAAAGGTGACTCAGCATGGTATCTGAGCGGTTTCTTTACTTTCTTTAGTTCTGTGCAGCCTTCGAAGGCCCCGTCCTCTATTCGCTGAATCATATACGGTATTTCCAGGCTCGTGAGTGAACGGCAATTTCTGAATGCATGTTTTCCAATATGCGTCAACCTCGAAGGCAAAAAACATTGACGTCTAATCTCGCCACCCGCGCGATTACCGCGTTCGTCAAACCCGTCGAAGTATATAGTTTCAGTGTATCCCCGCAGATTTTCGCATCCGTCAAACGCCTCTTCGCCTACATAGTTGGCGCCAATGTAAACGCTTTCCAGCGCAGTGCAGTCCTTAAAAGTGCGAACGGGAATGGTATCGCTGTTCCAAAGGCATTCTCGAAGGGAAACACAGCACTCAAAGACAGATGCTCCCGTTTCCCTGGCGCGAACACGTTCAAACTCATTCAGAGCAAGGCAGTATGCAAAGGCTTCTGCGCCAATGTAGTCTGTAATGGCGAAGCCCTCGTATACAAATTCAAGTTCGGTGCAACCGTAAAAACATCTGCTTCCCACCGAAGCAATATATGATGGCAGCACAACGCCTTCCAGCCTTTGACAGTTTGCAAAGCTGTTATTACCGATACTTCTAATGCTGTCTGGCAAGATCACGAAGCGCATAGTATCATTACCGGCAAATGCATCGTCAGCAATATTTTCTATCCCTCCGGCAAGAATTATGCAGTCGGCATCCATACACTCGTTCATGTTGCTGCCATTGTATATCTTAACATTCCCAGCGGTTGCAAGTCGGCTGTATATGCGCGGTGGCAAATGGCGGTATTCGTCACACAGATTATTCGCAATATCAGCAGAGTATGCCTGCAAGGCAAAGTCCACGAAATTTCTGTATAGTTTGGTTTCCATCTGTTTGTTGCCCCCTTAGTGTCGACAATCTAAAGCGCTTTTTTCTCCTTGATATTCTCTCTGAAAAACCGCGACAGCTCTATCAATTTACCCATCTTCTCGACTGGGAGAAAAAAACCACAACCAAAAAAGCACCTGTACAGATTTTCAAGTACTTCTTCTATCTCGTTAAAGTCTCTGTATTTTTTGTATATCTGAGCAATGTACTTAGAGTCATCCGTAAAGTTCCACACGAGCCCGGCTTCAATCTCCGTGATTATTTCGTTCTCTTTGAAGGCATCTATCATGTCATGCTCAATTTCTTCTGTTGTGGGTACCTCCGCCCATCGCCCGTATACAGTCTTGATGCGAATGCCGTTTTCATTGTATTCGGTAAGCTCAACACGCTCGGCATTTTCTCTGTCAGTCAGGTTGCCTTGGTCATCGGAGTATATTGATGTTATTCTATGGTTCATATGACGATCTCCTTGTTTCTATGAAGTCTTTGTCATTATACAATTCTTTGATTCTTTCTTCCATATTTTTGGCCTCCTATAATATTAGCCTAACGCCTTTTTCAAATGTTTGCAGGCACTATGCGCGAGACCAAAACCTATACCAATAACAAAAAATCACATATACAGAGCCGCCAGAGGCAGAATCTAGTACAGCTTCAGGAAGTTACCATCCTAACGCACATAATCCACAATCTGCTGTGCATCCACTTCTCGATCACCTGTACGCCACTTACACTCCTAACAGATTTTGATCTTGGTCAAAGAGGACCATGTTTATCTCGTTAATGCTCATGAACCACATCCATAAACACATCACCAATGGAAATGGTAATTGCAAGTTCTCCCTGACATTCCCGAATGAGAGCTTGCTCTTTTGACTCGCTGGGTTCGACCTTGCCACCAACGAACTTCCAGAGCAAGGCTCTCGCTTTGTGCGCAGACCGCTGACATATCATAAATTTGTCATTGTCCCATATGAGAGCAGCTACTATTTCCGTTGTAAATTTACTCATATTTCCTTGATTCCTAGTCCCTTTAAGTATTGATATGTGCCGTGATAATGTTCAGGCAGGCGTGTGCTGTCTTCCCAGAAACCGCTAAATGTTTTGTTCGGATTTCCAGCAGGCACACAGATAACCATTCCAACTCTGGCACGAGTAAGAATAACACGGTATGCGTTCAGCATATATTTTTGCAATTCTTGCTGGCTCTCCGTATTTCCTATCTGTTCAACCCAGTTGGTCTTTCCATTGAACTTATAGAACCGCCATTTACCACGGTCATATCTCATATCCGCATCCCAAAGTAGGCAGGTATAGTCCAACTCCAAGCCTTGGACCTGAATTTCAGTAGCGGCGTCCTCGAGATAATTTGAGGATCTTGTGTCGGCTTTATCTTCGAGGAACCAGTGGTCGGCGTTTTCTTCGCCAGAGGGTAAAATATGGATAGTCAGGGGTTTAAATCGAGCAGATTCTTTCGTTACTAAGACACCGGTGCGTTCTGTTCCACGCACTTTCTCGTGGAGCCACTTTTTCGCCTTTGCTATAGCTCTTGTTAGCACGATCGGATACTTGTCCTTGATTTCGCTATACAACTGAGCAGCGTTGCCATCAAAGGATAGCAGTGCATGGACGAATGCTGACAACTTTTCCGCTCTGTAGGAACGAAGAGAAACGCCCAAATGCAGACTCTCTGCGTAAGTTACATTCGGATTGCCTTCCAACAGTTCGTTGACTTTGCATTCTGCTTACTCTGGCTCAGTCAGCTTGGGGGGCGATGTATATATTCCAATGCGGGAACTTCTTGTTAAGGGCTGCAATCCATTCAGATATGCAAGCCTCACCGGTGTTGATCTCTTGTCCTCTGCCAACCAGGCATACGATTGTTGCCCAGTCCTCACGTTGATCAAGGGACCAAACTAGGAAGGCAGCCTCTGACATCGGGGAATTAGGAACTTTCAGCTTGTTTTCGTAAGTTCCGCCTCTTTTTAGATAGCCTGTAAGACGCTTAAGGGCCCAGGAATGTTGAGCCTCATCAAAAATAGCAACATGCTCAACGTCACCAAAGCCGGATTTCTCGTTCTTAACAGCCTTCTTTGGGTCGATTTCAAGCACTCCGTTTTCAACGGGGTTCTCAATTTTTGCAAACATGTTATCACGATAGCGATGAATCGTTTGAACAGATTTACTGACTTCACGACGAGAATCAGAAAGTTTCTTTGATTTACCTTTAGCTTTCGCTTCTTTGTAGTTATCTTGTGCGAGAGTTTCATTTAATACTGCAACGAGCGATCCGATACCAGAAAGATAAACGGCGCCTTCGTCTTCAACGGGAGTATCATGGCGCTGGTAGGTTTGCTTTATGGCAACATCAAGACCGACCAACGTCTTTCCTGCTCCAGGAACGCCAGTTACAAAACAAATACTCATTTTCTGATTTGCATTGTTGTACTGAATGACATCCAGAATGTACGCAATCGTTCTATTTGAAGAAACCTTGTCTGCTTCGTGATGTGTGATGTTTTCCACAGAGTGGTTTTCGTACAATGATTTGGCAGCTTCAATGATTGTAGGGGTATGGGTTTATAATCCAGTCGGGATTAACCGGTGCCTAACTGGGGAACCGTAGCAGCACTTCTGCAATTAACTTTGCAACGCCTGCTTTCCCTGTGACCAGTGGGGTCATTACTCCATCGTCATAGACAGACATTTGAATGTTGGTAGATGCATCACGGTAGTTGGTTGCAATAAGGATCGGTACGATCAGATAATCTTGACTGAATTTATGGAAGTTCTTGAGATCGAGTGCATAATCAAGCACCTGATCCACATCTGATTCTAGTATTCTGGATTCGCTGACCTTAAACTCAAGGCAGAAGATGATTCCGCCAAGAAGTAATACCACATCGAAACGTTTGCCGAGACGAGGGGTGTCATATTCAAAAATGATTTTGCCAACCTTACCTGAATAAGCGGACAAAACCTCCTTCATAATGGCGATTTCGACCTTCCACGCTACTCGTGTGGTTGTTAGAGTCTCAACGTGGTAATTATCACATAGTATCCCCAAAAGTGAATTGTTATCTGAGTTATTGAATCTCTTAAAACTACTATTGTATAAACAACGGCTCATGAAAATGCTTCTTTTTGAATATGCGAAAAGCCCTGCCAGGAATGGCAGGGCTAGGTTTCAGGACGGTCTGCCAGCCGTATTTTCAACACTGACAGCGTTGTGTTTTATTATAGCAAATAAAACGCTGAATTTCAAGAAACAATGATGTATTTGAATGAATTCCCAAAGGGAAAATAGATTCTACAGCTAAAATGCATCGCCAAAAACATATAATGGACCGGCAAAAAACAGGTAGACGCAATAGACATATTAGATATGTTGTGGTTGTAGCCAGAGTGTGGGAAGGCTATTATTTCGCAGAAAAAATTACTTTCGGTAAGAAAAAAGTCCGGAAACAGGTAGTTTTCCGAACTTTTGGTGGAGATAAGCGGGATCGAACCGCTGACCTCTTGAATGCCATTCAAGCGCTCTCCCAGCTGAGCTATACCCCCATATTCTGTTGCGCAGTTCAGACTGCAAGAGGTATATTAGCAAACAAAGCCTTAAATGTCAATACTAATTTTGATATTTTTCTCAATTTCTTAAGGAGCGGCAGAGCCTATGCCGCTCCTTGATTTTTGCTGATTTTTCAACAGGAGCCCGGGGAAGGGGAATATCCCCCAATACGCGGAAAAATCCTGCATCGGGCAGGCAAAAACGGTGGAAAATATTTGACACAAAACAGCAGGAACGGTATACTGGTAATACCACTATACCATCAACACTTCCGAGGAGGTGCTTATGCCGAATATGATACAAAAAACAAGCGTCAGCCGACAGGTGGCTGACCACATTTTGGCTCTGATTGAAAGGGGAGAATTGAAGAGGGGAGACCGCCTTCCCGGTGAGCGCGAGTTTGCCGAAAGCCTCGGAATATCCCGCGTACCCCTCCGCGAAGCCATCAGCGCACTTTCGCTGATGGGCATCATAGAAAAGCGCCACGGCGAGGGCAACTATATTGCCGAATCCAACCTTCAGGTGCTGGGGCAGATACTGCGTACAAGCACCGCCCTTGACCGCAGCCTTGCGGATGACCTTTTTGAGACCCGCGCCATGGTGGAGGGGGCAAGCGCCCGCCTTGCCGCCCGCAATGCCGCGCCCGAGGACATAGATGCAATCCGCGAAGCCATCCGCCTTATGGAGGATGCAGTCCCCGCCTACATAAAAGGGGAGCGGCGCCTTGCGGAGATGCTGGAGCTGGACGACCTTTTCCACCTTCGCGTGGCGGCGGCATCCCACAACCGTTTTTACATCCAGTTTGTGAACATCATGCACACCGCGGGCACGGACATGGGACTTTATGAAAAAGCCTATGGCCGTCACCCCGAGAAATATTATGAGTCCATTGAATTCCACGCAGAGCTTGCAGATGCCATAGAAAAGGGCGACGAGACCGGGGCGCAGGACATAATGCTCCGACACATTGAGTCCATAGAGACTGGCACCCGCATTGCGGAGAGCGACGAAGAAAATTAGGAGGAGAGTATGAAAGAAAATTTTGTACTTAAGGATTATTTGCCCGCCCTTGAAATAGGCGGAGTTGACGCTGTGTGCGGAGAAAAACTGCTCCGAGAAAACGCCTGCGCACTCTGCGCCGAAGAGGGCGTAAAGGAGATAAAAACCGCCTGCCGCGCCTGCATAGCCAACTGCGGCGCAATCGCAACGGTGAAAAACGGCCGCGTTATAAGCCTTCGCGGCAACCCTCAGGACCCCATGAGCAAGGGTCGACTCTGCGCCAAGGGGCTTTCCGGAATTCAGGCTCTTTACCACCCCAACCGCAACAAATATCCCATGAAGCGGGTAGGGGAGAGAGGCAGCGGTCAGTGGAAGCGTATTTCCTGGGACGAGGCTCTGGACACCATTGCGGATAAGCTGATGGAGACCCGCGAGAAATACGGCGCTGAGGCCGTATTCTGCTCCACCGGAGGCGGCGGAAACCCGGAGATATGGTCCATCGCCCGCTTCTGCAACATCTTCGGCACTCCCAACTGGTTTGAACCGGGCTGCGCCCAGTGCTACCTGCCCCGCGTCCTGGCCTACACAATGATGTACGGCGGAATGGACCCCAGCATAGCCGACTCCAACGCCCTTGAACTCTATTTCCCCGAGGACACCCCCATAAAAGCTCTCGTGCTTTGGGGCACCGACCCCTCTTATTCCTGCCCCGCATCCGGCGGCGGAATGGTGGTTGACCTCCGTGCCAAGGGCGTGAAAACCGTTGTTGTCGACCCACGATTCACCCCCGATGCGGCAAAGGCGGATGTATGGCTTCCCGTGCGTCCCGGCACGGATGTGGCTCTGCAGCTGAGCTGGATTCGCTATATCCTTGAAAACAAGCTCTATGACAGCGAATTCGTAATGAAGTGGACAAACCTGCCCTACCTTGTAGACACCGAGAGCAAAATGCTCCTTCGTGCAGGCAGCGAGGACACATACATGGTATGGGATAAGAAAAGTCAAAGCGCAAAGCCCCTGGAATATCCCTGGAATGATGACTACGACGTTGCCCTTGACGGCGAGTTCATTGTGGACGGAAAGCTCTGCAAAACCGGCTTCCGCCTCCTTTGGGAAAGCTGCGAGGAATATACTCTGGAGAGAGCCGGCGAGATATGCGGTTTGGACGCTGAGCGCATTGAAGCCGCAATAAGAATTTTCACGGACAACATCCCCAGTGGACTTTCCATAGGCGTTGCCACCGACCAGAATCCTAACTCCGTTCAGGCGGCCATGGGCGCCGCCACCATTGACCTTCTTATGGGTAATGTGGAGCGCCCCGGCGCACTCATGCAGCGCTTCCGCACAAGCGGATGCTTCGATATGCCCAACTATCCCGTGCCCGCAGCCCTCGGACGCCTTCCCGCGGAGCAGCTCCGCAAGCGCCTCGGAGGAAAGGAGCACAAGGGTCTGGGAATCTGGTGGGCAGGCTCTCCCGCAAAGACTCTGGAGGCTATCCTCACCGAAAAGCCCTATCCTCTTAAGATGTGGATAGACCGATCCGGCAATAAGCTTGCCGCTACGGCGGAAAGCAAGAAGTGGGAAGAAGCGATTCATAAGCTGGACTTCATTGTCCATGTATATATGTATCCCACATCCTTCTCCGCCTATGCGGATATTCTCATACCCGCGGAGGAATGGCTGGAGACGGATATGCTGGTTGAAACCTGCAACACCCTTGTTGCCCGTCAGGCGGTGACCCATCTCTGGGAGACTGTAGACGAGACTATGTTCTGGTCTCTTCTGGCAAAGCGCTGCGCTGAAAAAGGCCACGAAGCTATGCAGAAGGCCTTTGATGCCGAGTATATGGGTCACGATTTGCCCTACTGGAACAGTATGGACGAATTCCTCAGCCACTGGGTGGAGCGCCTCGGCATGAGCTGGAAGGAATTTTGCGCCAAAGCCCCCATTGAGTATCTGCCCAAGGAACAGTGGCGCAGTTACTATGTTTATAAGCAGCCCGACCCCAAGAACGGCTATAAACCTATGGGCTTCCCCACACCCAGCAAAAAATGCGAAATTTATCTGGAGAGCATGATAACTCTCGGCCGCACGGGCAGACCCTTTATGCCCATAGACCTTGAGCCTGCCGACGAGGATTATTCACCTCTGCCTTACTATATGGAACCTGTGGAAAGCCCCCTCAGCGACAGCGAATATCCCCTTACATATACGGGCGGCCGTATACCCTATTTCCACCATAACACCCTCCGCAACATCCCCTGGCTGCGCGAAATGTATCCCGCTCCCGAAATGTGGATAAACCCGCTGGATGCGGAAAAGTACGCAGTGGAAGACGGAGACTGGGTCTGGCTTGAGTCACGCCGCGGCAGAACCCGCGGTCTTGCAAAGGTCACCGAGGGAATAAAGCCCGGCACCGTGTATATGGAGAGATTCTGGACTCCCGAAACTCTCAACACCGATACCCACGGCTGGAAGGAAATGAATGTAAACCTGCTGACAAAGGTCAGCGCCCCCTATAACCCCGAAGTGGGAACCTATACCCTCCGCGCATTTCAGGTGAAGGTGTATAAGGCGGAGGGAGCGCCCGAGGGAGTATGGCTGGATCCTCAGGATTTCAGAGCATGGCTGCCGGTGCCCAGCAAAGCCACCGAGGAGGTGCACGTATGAAACAGTATGCATTTGTAATAGACTGTGACCGCTGCATAGGCTGCAAGGGCTGTCAGGTTGCCTGCAAGCTGCAGAACACCGTCGCCCTCGGTCAGGGCCGCAACAAGGTCTGCACCATTGGCCCCAGCGGTGTTTTCCCCAATCTGGAAATGTATTTTATGACCGCTATGTGCCAGCAGTGCGCAGAGCCATCCTGCGTGAATGTATGCCCCACCGGCGCCTGCTACAAGGATGAGTCCGATGGCGTTATCAAAATTGACCGCAGTATCTGTATGGGCTGCGGAAGCTGCAAAAGAGCCTGCCCCTATGACTGCATAAATGCCAACAAGGAGCTTCGCGTTGCCGATAAGTGCGATATTTGCGCTTCGCTCAGAGAAAAGGGAGAAACTCCCGCCTGCGTACGCAACTGCTCGGGAAGTGCGCTCCATTTCGGAGACCTGAATGACCCGGAAAGCGATGTTGCAAAGCTTCTGGCGGCTACGGCGGCGGAGCATATCCACACTCTCCGCGATGAGGGCAACGGACCCTCCGTAAAGTATATTCTCCGCCACGCCCAGTGGAAGGATGTATTGCCTCAGGACTGCATTGAGCACAGCGCATGGAAGAAGGGAGGACGCAAAATATGATGCTAAGCAAGGAAAATGCCCGTATGAGGGCGGATATATACCGTTTTCTCTCCCGCTGCTACAAAGTGGAGATGGATGAGAAAACTCTCTCTGCCATAAAGAATATGAGCTTCCCCGCCACCGAAGGTAAACTGGGGGAGGGCTACGCTATGCTGCGCGGCTATCTGGACTCCTGCGGTGAGAATGCTGTCGAAGAGCTGGCTGTGGACTACGCAAGAGTGTTTCTGGCAGCAGGCAGCGCAGACGGTGCAGCAGCCATACCCTGCGAATCCGTATACGCAAGCCCCGCGAGAATCTATATGCAGGAGAGCTGGGAAGAGGTATGCGCCGAGTATGCCCGCTTCGGAATGGGCAAGGCAGAGGGATACGATGACCTCATGGAAGATCATCTTGCCCTTGAGCTTGAATTCATGGCTTATCTTGCCGAAAATGGCGAATATGCCGCTCAAAAGAATTTTGCTGAAAAACACCTTTCAAACTGGGTGGGAAGCTTTGCTGCGGATATAGACAAATACGCCCGCTGCAACTTCTATAAGGCTATCGGACGTATTACCGAGGGCTTTGTCGAGCTTGATGCGCAGCTTCTTGCGGCGATTGAAAGGGGAGAGGTGAGCGTATCCCGCAGCTTCTCCGTGAGAAATGAGAGAATGAGCAATATCCTCGCAAGACTCAGGGAAAGCTACCGTGTTTATGCCCCCATGCGTTTTTCCAAGAGAGGACCTAAGGGCAAGGATCTTATCCGCTACGGCGAGATAAGCGAACTTACAGATATAGTTTATAAGGAAAAATCCCATTTCTCCCCCAAAGAGTGTATTTATCCCGTTTCCCAGACCCTTTTCCGCTTCGATGCTCAGGATTGCTCCGTTCAGGAAGAAGCCGACGACAAGGGCATTATCATAATCTGTCGCGCCTGCGACCTCAATGCCTTCTCCCGCCTTGACAATGTCTTTCTCCATAACGGTGAAGCAGATCTTTTCTACGGCAGAATGAGGAAAAAGGTGAAGTTTATTCTTCTGGAATGCAGAGAGAGCTTTGAAAACTGCTTCTGCGCTTCCATGGGCACAAACAAGGCATCGGACTACAGCGCCGCAATGCGTATTGACGATATCTGCGCCCTTATGGAGATTTGTGACGAGGAGCTTTTGCCCTATTTCCTTGACGAAGTTCCAATAGATTTTACCCCCGAGTTTGTTAAAGAAAATCCCCGCAAAGCCAGCATCCCACAAATAGAACGCGCTAAGCTTGGCGAGATTTGCAAAATGGAATTCTGGGATAAATATGACGACGAGTGCATAGCCTGCGGTGGCTGCTCCACCGTCTGCCCCGGCTGCTCCTGCTTCGATACCGTCGATGTTATCTATGACGAAACAAGCATGGAAGGGGAGAGGAGAAGAGTTTGGTCAAGCTGTATGCTTCGGGACTTCACACAGACCGCAGGAGGCGGACTTGCAAGAAAAACTCAGGGAGCCAATATGCGCTTTAAGACCCTCCACAAAATTTATGACTATTGCCTGCGCTTCGGCGGAGAGCATATGTGCGTTGGCTGCGGCAGATGCATAGACCGCTGTCCCAAGGGGATTGATTTTCTCGACACAATAAACAGCTTCGCTGAGGCACTTGAAAAGTAAGGGGGGAGTGAAATATAATGAAAAACATAATGCTGCCCACCCCTCATAAAATACTGAGAGTTCTTAAGGAGACCAATGCGGAATACACCTTCCGTGTTGAGTATGAGGGGGAAACCGACCACGGACAGTTTTTCCAGCTTTCCATTCCCAAAATCGGTGAAGCTCCCATTTCCGTCAGCGGTAAAGGAGAGGGATACGTGGAGTTCACCATCCGCAAGATAGGCCGCCTCACCAACGGCATCTTCGGTCTTGAAGAAGGCGACAATCTTTTCATGCGCGGCCCTTACGGCAAGGCATTTCCCATTGAGGACTTCAAGGGCAAAAACCTTGTTGTAATCTGCGGCGGCACAGGCATGGCGCCCGTGAAAACCACCCTCAACTATTTTCTTGAGCACAGAGATGAAGTGAAGAGTGTTCATCTTATCGCGGGCTTCAAGGATATAAACTCCGTTTTGTTCACCGAGGATCTGGAGAAATATGCCGGGAGCTTTGAGACCATAAAGACTCTTGATAATTCCTCCGCACCCGGCTTCGAGACGGGAATGGTAACTGCTCATATAGGAAAGATACCCTTTGCAGATTTCGATGACTATAATGTTGTCATAGTCGGACCTCCGGCAATGATGCATTTTGCCGCCCTTGAATGCCTTAAATGGGGAGCGGCGGAAGAAAAAATCTGGGTATCTTTTGAGCGAAAAATGTCCTGCGCTGTAGGCAAATGCGGACACTGCAAGATAAACGAAACATATGTTTGTCTTGAGGGACCCGTTTTCAATTACACAAAAGCAAAAGAACTTTTTGATTAACGACAAGGAGACTGAGATTATGTGCAAATATCCTAATCTGTTCAAGCCCCTGAAGATTAATAATAAGTACACCTTCAAAAACAGAATTGAGAGCGCCCCCATGGCCTTCGGCCTTATCGCTCTTGACCCCGATGCTGCGGATAAATCCTTCCGCAAGCTGGAGAGCATTGCCCGCGGCGGCGATGCCTGCGTGGCTGTCGGCGAAATTGACGTAAACTTCACCGATGCCTGCCGCATTCCTCTGCCTCCCGTGGACTTCACACAGACCGAGGGCTACGCTGTGGACAGAGTAGGCGAATATGCCCGACGCATCCATAAGCACGGCGCAATTGCCATCTGCGAGCTGAGCCATCCCGGCGCAGAGAAAATGCCCTTCGGACCCAACGAAGAGGCTATCGGACCCAATGACGAGGTCCGCCCCAACGGCGTTCATGTCCGCGCTATGAACGAGGACGATATGGAGCGCATTGCCAACGATTTCGTTATCGGCTGCAAGTTCCTCGAAGCCGCAGGCTATGACGGTACCATCATCCACGGCGGCCACGGCTTCCTCTTCACCCAGTTCCTGAGCCCCACCTATAATAAGCGTACCGACGCTTACGGCGGAAGCCTTGAAAACCGCGCAAGATTCCCCATCATGATACTGAAGAAGATGCGTGAAGCCATGGGTCCCGACTTTATCATTGAGCTGCGCATCACCGGTGATGACGGCTATGAAGGCGGCGTAACTCCCGAGGAAACCGGTATGTTCGCCCATATGCTGGAAGGTATTGTGGACTCCATTCAGGTCAGCGCCGGTATCTACTATGATGCCATTGCCACCCACCAGTTCTCCTCCATGTTCGTGCCTCACGGCTGCAACAGAAACATTTCCAAGATAGTTAAGCAGTACACCGGCCTGCCTGTTGGCGTTGTGGGCGGTATCAATGACCCCGACCAGATGGAAGAAATCATTGCAAATGGCGAAGCTGACTACATAGTTCTCGGTCGACAGAGCCTTGCAGACCCCGAGCTGGCCAACAAGGCAATGAGAGGCGAGGAGGACACCATCCGCCGCTGCCTGCGCTGCTTCAAGTGCTTCCCCGGCTCCCCCGAGGAGGGCTACACCGACCTGCCCTTCACAAGTAACGAGCTGGCAAAGATTGTGGGCGCCTGTACCATCAACCCCCTTGCAAATCTGCCCTTTGACCACTATGAGCTGCCCGAAGCCAAAGAGAGCAAGCGTGTTCTCATCATCGGCGGCGGCCCCGCAGGCATGGAAGCTGCGATAAGAGCTGCTGACAGGGGTCACAAGGTTATTCTTGCGGAGAAGGAGGGCTTCCTCGGCGGCATGCTCTTCTTCACCGATGTTGACACCGATAAGCCTGACCTGAGAAACTTCAAAAATCTTCTCATCCGCGAGGTTGAGCGCAGAGATATTGAAGTTAAGCTTAATACCGAAGTTGACGCAGCTGTCATAGAGACTATTGCTCCCGAGCATATCATCATTGCCACCGGTGCCGCTCCTTCCTGCCCTCCCATTCCCGGAATCGAGAAGGCACACCAGTCTCTGGAGGCATACAAAGGCAATGTGGTGCCCGGCAAAAAGGTTGTCATGGTTGGCGGCGGCCTTATAGGTGCTGAGCAGGGTCTCTTCCTTGCAAAGAGCGGCCACGATGTCACCGTTATCGAGATGCTGCCCCGTGTGGCCAACGAGGCTTACGGTATGTATCGCGAGGCTCTGGCCCGCGAAATGGATAAGGAGAATATGACTCTTCTTGAAAACACCCGCTGCCTTGAAATCGGGGAAAACTATGTTAAGGTCCTCCTGCCTGACGGCACCGAGCAGACCATCGAGGCTGACACCGTTTTGCACGCCCTCGGCATGAAATCCCGCAGCGTAGACGCTCTCAAGGCTGCAGCAGGAGATATTCCCGTTGCCGTTATCGGTGACGCAATTGCTCCCGGTAAGGTTGACCAGGCAACCCGCGGCGGCTATATGGCTGCGATAGAAATCTGAAAATAGTAAAGGAAAATTGATATGGACTTTATGCCTCCCATTGCTCAGCGCGGCATGCGTGTGCAGACTGCCGTTGCCCTCCAAGAGCCCGACAGAGTCCCGTTTATTCCCACCTTTAATAATTTCTTCCAGCTGAACTATGGCGTATCCTTCGGAGAGAGTATGAGGGATCCTTCCGTGCTTGCCGGCGCTGTGGATGCTGTGCTGGATCGCTTTGAGCCGGATCTTGTTAATCTTCCCTCGGTGTTTCCCGCCCCGGCTATGGAGCGGGCAAAGTCCACCTGCGCCCGTTTCCCCGGTGAGCTGTATAATCTTGGGGACGATGTACCCTATCAGTATATAGACAGGCAGTTTTTGAAGGACGAGGAGTTTGATGATTTCCTCCGCGACCCCAGCTGGTTTTTGTTCAGCAAGGTGCTTCCCCGCAAATATGCCGCCTTGGAGCCTCTTGCCATGCTCAATCCCAACGCTATGTGCAACAGCGTTATTTATGCTTTGTCTGCTCTAGGCACTCCTCCCATGCAGGAGACCTTGCAGGCCATGATGGATACTGGAAAGCATATAATGGAGAATCTGGCTAAGGTTGGTCAGCGTGCGCTGCACTGTGTGGAGCGGGGCTTTATACCCTTCGGCGGAAGCGTTTGCATGTGCCCCTTTGATGAGTATGCCGATCATATACGCGGAATTATGGAAGCTTGTATGGACTGCATTGAAGAGCCCGAGCGCCTTGAAAAAGCCCTTGAAATATGCGAGAGACATTTTCCATCAAGCATTGGCAACGCAAAAATGCAGAAAGCGAAATATGTGTTTGTGCCCCTCCATTGCGGCATGGATAACTTTATGAGCCTTGAAAACTATAAGCGCTTCTATTGGCCCGGGCTTAAGAAGCTGCTGAACCTGCTTATAGCCGAGGATATGACCCCCATCGTTATGTGCGAGGGCAAGTACCAGAGCCGTCTGGAGGTTCTTGCTGATGTGCCCAAGGGCAAGGTTATCTATTTCTTCGAGGATGTTGATCTTGTGAAGGCCAAGGAAGTTCTCGGCGGCACCGCCTGCATTGCCGGCGGTATGCCCACCGAGTATCTTATGTATGGCGACAAGCAGAGAGTTATAGACCACACCAAGCGCATGATAGACCTTCTTGCACCCGGCGGCGGCTATATTATGAGCAATAGCCTCGCTCTCGACCAGGTCAAAATGGAGAATATGGAGGCCTGGAAGGATACCGTGTTCAGCTACGGTAAGTATATGAAATAAGAAAGCGTGGTAAAAAATATGAAAGTTTTGGGTCTTTGTGCCGGAAGACGCAACGGAAACACCGAAATCATGATGAAGGAAGCCTTCCGCGCCATCGAGGAAAAGTGCGGAGCGGAGTGCAAAATAGTGCGCGTGCAGGAGACTAAAATTAACACCTGCATAGGCTGCGAGACCTGCATGGTCAGCCACCTGAAAGGGGACTGGGAGTTCCGCTGCATACATAAAAACGGAAGCGACCACTTCTATTTCATCGAGCAGCTTATGCGTGAGGCTGATGCTATCGTTGTCTCCAGCCCCGCATATAATCTTCTCCCCACAGGTCAGCTTATAAAGCTGCTGAACAAGGTTCACGCCAGCGGTGACTACCGCGATGTTATAAGAAGAGAGCCCAAAATTGCGGCAGCATTCTCCATCGGCGGCACGGACTGGACGAACTTCACCCCCAATTTCTGCAGAATGATCGCCATGGAAATCTGCGGCACTTATGAGCAGATGGCAGACTTCGTCCATTGGGACTTCATAAATGCCAAGGGCAACGTTTTCCTCACCGAGGGCGTGCTTGAGCGTATGCATCTCTTTGGAGAAAATATTGCCGATGCCCTTATCAAAAAGGCAAATGGCGAGAAATTCGAATATAAGGGAACTCCCGGAATCTGCCCCGATTGCCACGGCACCTTCCTTGAAAAGCGCGCTGACGGCTGGTATTGCCCCCAGTGCCTGACGAAGGCCGAACTGAAGATGGTGGATGGCGAGCTTGAGGTTGAGTTCACTCCCGAGGCAAGAGCCAAGAGCCGCTGGTCTCCCTATGGAGTGGAGCTTCATGAAAACGGCATCCGCTGGGGTCACGGCAGAGCCGCCAAGGGAAGAGAAACCATCAAAGAAGGTTTTAGCAAATACAGCGTCAACGAATATGTTGTTGAGCTTCCCGAGGTCATAAAAGAATAAATATCAAAAAAAAACAAGACCTGATTTCAAAAATCAGGTCTTGTTTTTTGTTATTAAAATTTCTTAAAAGCCTTTTATGACCTCTGCTGTAAGATTTTCCAGAAGGGCAATGATCATTTCAACGGCGGTTTCAAAGTCTGCGCCGGAACTGATGCAGTTGGTGGTGTGAGCATAGCGGACGGGTATGCCGGCAACGACGGAGGGGGCGCCCGTGAGGGTGGTCTGGACGGAGGCGGCATTGTTCCCGCCGCCTTTTCTCACTGCCTCCTGAACGGGTATGCCCTTTTTCTCTGCCAGATCAAGAGTGAAGCGTTGGAAGCGGGGAGAGCATATTGCGGAGACATCCATATGGCGGAACATGGGGCCTTTTCCCAGAGCGGTCTGTATGGCATAGTCCTCGGTGAAGGTATCGTCGGCGGGGCAGCCTTCCATAACGATTGCGGCATCGGGTCTTATGCGGTTGACGGTGACCTTGCTGTTTCTGGGGCCCAGCTCCTCCTGGGTGGAGAGAACGGCAACCACATCGCAGGGCAGCTCCCGCCCTTCCAGGCGAAGCAGTGCTTCAATCATGGCGGCGCAGCCTATGCGGCAGTCAAAGCCCTTGCCGAAAAGAAGATTATGCTTTTCATCGTATTCAAACTCCGTTGCGGGGACAACGGGTTCGCCTATGCGGATGTGAAAATCCTCCTTTGCCTCCTTGGCGGAGCAGGCGCCGATATCGATAACCATATCGTCCATTTCAAGACCGGGATTTTGTTTCTCCGCGGCGCTCATAAAATGAACGGGCTTTGCGGCGATAATGCCGGGGATGTATTCGCCGAGAGCGTTTCGCACCAGAACCTTACTGGAGGGGAGGGCGTTCTTGTTCCAGCCGCCGAGAGGGAGAAAGCGGAGCGTGCCGTTGGGCTTGATGTGCTGAATGATGAGACCTACCTCGTCGGAATGGGCATCCAGCATAACGATTGGCTTTGTGCCGGTGTTTTCCTTGCGGTGGATATAAAGGTTGCGGAGGAAATCCTCTTCCACCTTGCCTATACCTTCCGCGTATTTACGTGCAGCGGCAACAACGGCGTCTTCAAAGCCGGAGGCGCCGGGGGCATTGGTGAGTTCTTTCAGTATATTAAGTGAGCGCTCTTTCATAATCGGGTCTCCTTTTTAAGCCTCGTCGCTTTCATTGAAAAGCTTTATGAGCTCTTCGGCGAAAATATGGGTTTTGGCATTTTGGGCAACGGCGGGGTATATGATATTTACCGTGCAGCGGTAATCAAGTGGCAGGTAGGTGTAGGAACTGTTGTTGATGGCATTGTCCCAGTCGGTGAAGAACATTGCTCCCTGTCCGCAGGACATTTTGAAAAGGGCGGAGGCAAACTGACCGCAATTTTTGAAGTTGGGGGAAAAGCCGGAGTCCTGACAGACGCGCTTTACAAGGGTGCTGAACTTTTTTTCAACATCGCTGTCAAAGTGGAGGAAATCCGCGTCCTTCAAATCGGAAAGACTATGCACATCTTTGAAGTATACATTGGAATAGAGCATTCCGCAGCCTGTATCCGTAAGACGGCGCACGGTGAAGCCGTACTGTACGGGAGGATGGAACTCGTGGCTGATGATTATATCCAGCTTGCCTGACTGCAGCTTGGAGATGAGATGGGGAATGGAGCCGCACTCCAGAGTAAGACTTACAGAAGGATAAAGTTTTTTGAAATGTTCTATTATTTTGTCGTAAAATTTGGAGGGATTCCATGTTTCGGGGCAACCCAGTCTCACAGTGCCGCTGAGCTTGGAGAGGGAAGAGTGTATCTCGGCTATGAGTTCGTTATAATTTTCAAGGCTTGTTTTGAAGAAATGGTAGAGAGCCCGTCCTGCGGCGGTGGGCTGCAAAGCGCCTATCTTGCGCTCAAGCAAGTCAAAACCCAGCTCCTCCTCCATTTTGGATATGCTTTTGCTTATGGCAGGCTGGGAAATGAAAAGTGCTGCCGCGGCTTTTGCGAAGCTGCCTTCGTCTACAACCTTCAAAAAGCAGTTTATCTGTCCGTTTGTCATTTTTATCATTCCTCCGTTTTCGACGGATTAACCAAAAGGTTATAATTATTTTACAACATTTTCAGTAGCTAATCAAGGCGTTATGATATATAATTTTCTTGTAATAAAAGATGGCGAAACTATGCCGTTTTTAGTGCCTCATAGACAATTTTGCGGTCCTTTTTTGGTGCTCTTGGCAAATTGACAAGAACACGAATTTAGGTGTAAAATACTATGAAGCGTTATGCTGCAACAAAATGCAAATTTTGCAAAAAGAAAGGAAATATGGCTATGATTAAACGTACTTATGAAGAACTGGAACCCTATTTTCCTGCCGGCCACTTCGGCGTGACCTGCAAGCGTTATCACGGCAAAGACGAGACCAATGCAGACAAGTTCTGGATCGGTATTTCCGAGTTTGAACCCGGCGGCGGTGCAGACTGGGCATATGACGACAACCCCCTGGAGAAGGTTTACTTCGTCCTCGAAGGCGAAATGACCGTCACCGACAAGGAAGGCAATAAGTATGTTGTCGGCCCCATGCAGTCCATCTCCTTCCCCCCCAATGAGGGCCGCGGACTGGTAAACGCAAGCGACAAGCCTGCAAAGATGCTTGTTATTATAAACTATCCCCAGGCATAACAAATAATTATTTACGGAGGAAAACCAAAATGGTTGCTGTTGAAAAAAGTTTTGTAAACAATATGTTTTCCGTTGAGGGCAAGGTTGCTCTCGTTACCGGCGCTACCGGCGCTCTGGGCTGCGTTCTCGCAAAGGCTTACGGCTATGCAGGCGCAAAGGTCTTCATGACCGGCCGCAATGCAAACAAGCTCCAGGCTCTGCAGGATGAGTTCGTTGCTGAAGGCATCGACTGCGCATTCGCTACCGCTGACCCCTCCAATGTTGAGCAGTTCGACGCTGTTGTTGCTGCCTGCGTTGAGAAGTATGGCCGCATCGACATTCTTGCTGTCTGCCACGGCTACAACAAGCCCATGAACGTTCTCGAGCAGTCCGTTGAGGATTGGCAGTACATCATGGACGCTGACTGCAAGAGCGTTTACGTTGTCACCAAGGCTGTTGCTCACCAGATGGTCAAGCAGGTTGAAGAGACCGGCGTCAGAGGCGGCAAGATGGTCGTCGTCACCTCTCAGCGCTCCAAGCGCGGCATGGCTAACTACACCGGTTACTGCACCTCCAAGGGCGGCGCTGACCTGATGGTTTCCTGCCTTGCATGCGACCTGAGTGCAAAGTACGGCATCTGCGTCAACTCCATCTGCCCCACCGTTTTCCGTTCCGAGCTCACCGAGTGGATGTTCGACCCCGATTCCGCAGTTTACAAGAACTTCCTCGCCCGCGAGCCCATCGGACGTCTGGCTGAGCCCTCCGACTTCGTTGGCTATTCTCTCTTCCTTTCTTCCGACGCTTCCAACTTCATCACCGGCGCAAACTGCGACTGCTCCGGCGGTTACCTGGTTGTCTGATAAAGCGAGGCAAAGGCAAATATGGAAATCAAAAATATACTTATCGCCGGCGGCGGCATGATGGGCAAGAACATTGCCTTCGTGTTCTCCTCCAATCCCGCTTACGATATCACCGTTTATGACCTTTTCCCCACCGACGTTTACGCCGGCATCCGCAAGAACACCGAGCCCCTCGGCATTCCCGAGGAGGAGCTGGAAGCCCGTCTGAGCCGTATCAGCTTCACCACCGACATGGACAGCGATCTTATCAAGAAGGCTGACCTTGTTATCGAGGCTGTATTTGAGGATATGAAGGTCAAGCGCGAAACCTTCGCAAAGCTGGAAGAGCGCTGCCGTCCCGACACTATCTTCTGCACCAACACCTCCGTTATGAGCCCCACCGAGATCAGCGCCGAGCTGAAATACCGCGAGCGCTTTGTTGGCACTCATTTCTGGAATCCCGGCCACCTCATTCCTCTGGTTGAGGTTGTCAAGTCCGACGCTACCTCTGACGAGTGCGCAAACACCGTTATGGAAGTTCTTGCTGCTGTCGGCAAGGAGCCTGTCCTCTGCAAGAAGGACGTTCCCGGCTTCATCGCCAACCGCATGCAGCACGCTCTCTGGCGCGAAGCTATCTCCATCGTTGAGAACGGCATCGCCGATGCAGCAACCGTTGATAAGGCTGTTAAGTATTCCTTCGGTCTGCGTCTGCCCCAGCTGGGACCCATCGAGAACGCCGACATGGTTGGTCTTGACCTGACCTACAACATCCATGACTACATCCTGCAGCACCTGGAAGATTCCCACAAGCCCAGCCCCCTGCTCGCAAAGCTTCGCGAGGAAGGCAAGCTCGGCTTCAAGAGCGGCGAAGGCTTCCAGAGCTGGACTCCCGAGCAGATTGCCGAGTCCAATGCTGCACTGAACGAATACCTCGTTCGTATGCTCAAGAATAACTAAATTAATAAACATATAATCTTAGGAGGAACCTTAAAATGGGAAAAACCGTATTTGTTGACCTGACCCATCCTTTCAGCGCAGAAATTCCCCGTTGGCCCTACTTCGATAAGCCCGACATCGTTGGTGCTCATTCCATGGCTAAGGGCGGCGTTCTCACCCAGAGAATCACCTGCACCATGCACACCGGCACCCACTGCGACGCTCCCCGTCACGTTATGGAGTATGAGTTTGACGGCCGCCGCGCTCGTTATTCCCACGAGATGCCCATCGATGCTTACACCGGCACCGCTGTTGTCCTGAAAATCGACATCGAGCCCTGGGGTCTTATCACCGATAAGCACCTTGATGCTGCCTGCGAGAAGTACGGCATCAACCAGGCTGACCTGGAAGGCAAGATCATCTGCCTGAACACCGGTATGCACCGCCTGTTCGACGACTCCAAGGCATACTACCACTATGCTGCAGGTACCGGCGTTGAGGCTGGTAAGTGGTTCGTAAAGAACAAGGTTAAGTGCGTTGCTATGGACGGACAGGCTCTTGACCATCCCCTCCACACCGCAATGAGCCTTAACGGCATGACCCGTATGGATCTGCTGGGCGCAACCGGCGACACCCTCATCAACGAGTACAAGAAGCTCTTCGGCGAGGAAGCATGGGCTGAGTTCGATAAGTTCGACTACATCCGTCTCCACGGCCAGGAAGCTTACGACGAGAAGTTCGGTGATCTGGAAGCTATCGGCTGCTGGGGCACCTGGGAGCCCTGCCACAAGCAGATGCTCGGCCACGGCATCGTTGGCGTTGAGAACCTGGGCGGCGACCTCGACATGATCCCTCCCGGAGTATGGTTCCGCTTCAACTGCTTCCCCCTCCGCTGGTACATGGGCGATGGCTCCATGGCACGCTGCTCTGCTGAGATCGATGAGGACCTCCTCGTCAAGGGCGTTCCCGAGCGCACCTACAAGTACTGCGGCACCGGCTATGCCGAGGCTGACGGCAACGGCGCAAGCGGTCTCGAGTACATGCAGAAGCTCTTCAACCGCAACAAGTAATTAATATTGAAACTCAGCGGGGGAGTCCCCAAGGCTCCCCCGCCTTTTCAAATTAACGCAAGTTTTTATTTTATCAAAAGGAGATATTAAGATGGCAAAGAAAACCATCATTACCGTCGCAACCACCGGCGCATGGCCCAAGAAGGAGAACAACCCCAATGTTCCTATGACCCCCGCCGAGATCGTTGAAGATGTATACGCTTGCTGGAAAGCCGGCGCTGCTATTGCTCACCTCCATATGCGCGATGACGAAGGCAACGGCACCATGGACAAGAATAAGTTCCGCGAGACCGTGGACCTTCTCCACGAGAAGTATCCCGAGTGTGACATTATCCTCAACCTCACCACTTCCGGTGACATCTATGCTTCTGACGAGACCCGCCAGATCCATCTGAAGGAAATCAAGCCCGAGATGGCTTCCTATGACTGCGGCTCCATGAACTGGATGCACAGCGCACTGTTTCTCAACACCCCCGCTTTCCTCACTGAGCTGGGCAACAACATGCAGGAATGGGGCGTTAAGCCCGAAATCGAGGCTTTTGACCCCGGCATGATCGCAAACGCAGCTTACTACCTGAAGAAGGGCGTTCTGAAGGCTCCCCTCCACTTCCAGTTCTGCATGGGCTGCGCAAACGGCATCCCCGGCAACATGAAGAACCTTGTCTTCATGAAGGAAACCATGGAGTCCCTCTGCCCCGGTTCCACCTGGAGCTGCTTCGGCGTTGGCCACTGCGCACTTGAGATGCTCTACGGCGCTGTCGCTATGGGCGGCCATATCCGCGTAGGTATGGAAGACAACGTTATGTATGCAAAGGGTCAGCTGGCTGAAAGCAACGTTCAGTTCGTTGAGCGTGCAGCCCGCGTCATCCGTGAGTTCGGCAACGATGTTGCAACTCCCGCTGAGGCCCGTCAGATCCTCGGTCTCAACTAAATGAGCTGGGGTCCCTGCTTTTTCTATTATGAGTGTCCCTCCTGCGGAAAGAAGTTTAAGTACGCAACGGATATGATACCTGTTTTCGGTCCCGACTTCGGCAATTGCCCCAGTTGTGAGACCGCCGGTAACTTTCTGAAAGAGGGCGCCCGTACCCCTGACGATATGGACTTTGAGGAAGTTTCCGACTAAAGTCTCTGTATTCAAAAAACAGAAGGGAGACAATAAAATTGTCTAAGTTTATTTCCATTGAAGAGGCCGTCAAGCTCATTCCCGACGGCGCATCCGTCATGTTCGGCGGCTTCATGGGCTGCGGCAATGCTCATAAGTTTATTGATGCCCTTTCCAAGAGCGGCGTTAAGGATCTTACCATGATCTGCAATGACGGCTCCATGCCCGGCGGCTTCATGGGCGAGGATTATTACGGCGTTGCAAAGCTCATACATAACAAACAGGTTAAAAAGCTCATCGCCACCCACGTGGGTCTCAACCCCGAGGTTGGTATTCAGTCCTTCGATGGCTCTCTGGAGACTATCCTTGTCCCCCAGGGCTCCTTCGTTGAGATGATCCGTGCTTCCGGCGCAGGTCTGGGCGGCGTTCTTACCCCCACTGGTGTAGGCACCATCATTGAGGACAGCCCCCTCTGCCTGGGCAAGCAGACCATCAACGGTCGCGACTATCTGCTGATGGCTCCCATCCATGCAGACTTCGCAGTTATCTCCGGCTACAAAATCGATAAGGGCGGCAACGTCTGGTACAAGGGCGACACCAGCAACTTCTCCATCGCCATGGCTACCGCAGCTGACACCGTTATCGCTGAGGCTGAGATGATCGTTGAACTGGGCGAAATCGCACCCGAGGATGTACGCACCTCCGGCGTTTTCGTTGACTATGTTGTAGAAGGAGGCCTGTATCAGCGTGGATAAAGCACAGATTAAGGAATTCATCGCAAAGCGCGTTGCAAAGGAACTCAAGGATGGCGACGTTGTCAATCTTGGCATCGGTCTTCCTACCCTGATTCCTCAGTTCCTCCCCGAGGATGTTCATGTTATCCTGCAGGCTGAGAACGGCATCATCGGTGCAGCCCCCGCAACCGAGGCAACCATGGACCCCCTCCATGTTGTTGACGCCAGCGGCCAGCCCACCTATGTCTCTCCCAGCGGCTGCTACATCGACTCCATCACTTCCTTCGGCCTCATCCGCGGCGGACATGTAGACGCCACCATCCTTGGCGGTCTGGAGGTTGACGAGGAAGGCTCTCTTTCCAACTGGATTATTCCCGGAAAGAAAATGCCCGGTATGGGCGGCGCTATGGACCTTCTGGTCGGCGCAAAGAACGTTATCGTTGCCATGGAGCACACTGCAAAGGGTAAGCACAAGATACTTAAAAAGTGCCGTCTGCCCTACACCGCAGTTAACTGCATCACCAAGATCATCACCGAGATGTGCGTTCTCGAATGCACCAGCGAGGGTCTGCTCATGACCGAGTATAACCCTGAGTTCACTCTCGAAGAGATCCAGGCTGCCACCGAGGCAACTCTTATCATCAGCCCCGAGCTGAAACCCATGGTCTGAACCTGAGCGACTTTGCCCTCCTCAAAAGGGGAGGGCAATAGCCGGGAAAAGATAAAAATGCGAATCCCCCCCAATTAATCTATTCTTACACTTGGAGGTTGAGTCAACTATGATCAACACTAATCATCGCATTGATTTTTTCCCCGAGAAATGCGTTGGCTGCCAGCTTTGCTACAAGGCTTGCTTCGTCGATGTAATTCGCTGGGATAAGGAAAACAGAAAGCCCGTTATCAAGTATGTTGAAGACTGCGAGCATTGCTTCTATTGCGAGTTCGTCTGCAAGAAGGACGCCATCAAGGTCGTTCCCAACTATGCAAGCGAGCATCTGATGCAGTCCTTCGAGCAGTACAAGTGAGGTGTAAAAGATGAAAGAATACAAGTCTCTTCAGTGTGATGTACTGGTCCTTGGCGGCGGTATCGGCGGTCTGACCGCAGCAACCGAGATCAAGGAAGTCAATCCCGAACTCGATGTTCTCGTTCTGGAAAAGAACTTTGCCGGCTATGCAGGCAAGGCAAACCGCGGCGGCGGTGTTCTCCAGTATTTCGATCTTAACCGCGTAGATCCCGAGCTCTTCGTTGGTTTCCACACCCACGAAATCGGTGGTCTCTTCACCGACCAGCCCCTCATGAAGAAGTATGTCTCCATGAGCGGCGAGATGCTCGAGAAGCTGGACAGCTGGGGCGTTGTTATGCCCAGAGCTGAGGATGGCGGCTATCGCGTTATCCCCACCGGCCCGTTCACCGCTATGATCTGCATCGACCTTGACATTACCCTCAAGGTTCGCCGTCGCGCAGAGAAGCTGGGCGTCCGTTTCATGGACAAGACCGTCTTCACCGACCTCCTCACCGAGGGCAACACCGTTACCGGTGCTGTTGCATTCTCCGTTCTCGACGGTGAGTACTCCGTAATCGCAGCCAAGAAGATTATCCTTGCAACCGGCAGCCAGAACTACCGCGTTGGCTCCATGTGGTCCAACGGCCGTGGCGATGGTTACATTGCAGCCTTCCGTGCAGGCGCTGAGCTCCGCAACACCGAGTTCGGCAACTTCGCACAGCTCGTTCGCATCAGAAGCCACAACGAAGTGGTCTTCGGTGAGAACTACATGTACAACGCAAAGGGTGAGCACATCACCAAGAACTTCTGCCAGCACAGAGAGACCGACATCTCCTCCAAGGCTATCCGCGAGTGGTACATCCAGAACACCACCGGCAACGGTCCTGTTCATCTCGACTTCGGCGATGAGCCTCAGGTCAACCTCGAGCTTCTCTGGGACCGTCCCTACGGCAAGAAGTTCCGCGTCCTGAACGATGAGACCGGCGCTACCGTCGATACCGATCTGGAAGTTTGCCCCATGCTCATCGGTGAGCAGTCTCCCATGAAGGTCGACCGCGAGTACAGAGCTACTCTCGACGGTCTCTATGCTGTCGGCGACTGCAGCTACTGCGGCTCCGGCCTTGCAGGCGCTGTTCCCGCACCTCCGGGACGCAACCGCGGTTCCGGTATCCTCAACGCCGTCTTCGCAGGTCTTGTTGCTGCACGCAACGCTGCCGCTTGCGACTACAGCGGCGAGTTCAAGCCCCTCTGCGGCAAGCAGATTGAAAATGCTATCGCACGCGTAGAGGCTCCTCTTGCCAAGGAAAACGGCATCAAGCCCGAAGCTGTTATCGAGGTTATTCAGCACGCTATGGCTCCTGTTGAGCAGTCCGTTATCATGCATGCTGACCGCATGGCAAAGGCTATGGAACTGGTTCAGCAGGCAAAGGCAATGCTGCCCGAGATGGCTGCAGGCGACTACCACGAGGCTATGAAGTGCCTTGAGGCAGAAGCAATCGTTACCTCTGCAGAGCTCCACTATCTGGCTTCCGACATGCGTAAGGAATCCCGCGGCTGGTTCCTCCGTGAGGACTATCCCGAGATGGACAACGCTGAGTGGTTCAAGTGGATCGATGCCAAGTATGTTGACGGCAAGATCGAGCTGAGCACCGAAGAGCTGCCCACCGAGGATTGGTTCATCACCAAGGAAGAGCTCATCACCGGTCTCGTTCCCGTAACCGAGGAAGAGAAGGAGACTGACCTTTACAAGAAGTACTATCTCAGAGAGATGACTCCTCCCAACCCCATGAAGTTCATGCATGTTGGCGAGCCCAAGGACGGCACCAAGGCACAGCATCCCTATGACCTGAACAAGCTCTTTGACGAGGGTTATATGGACATGGAAATCGGCTTCTGCCAGCTGCCCGATGGCGGCGCAACCCTGGCAAACCTCACTGAGATGCCCGGCGTTACCCCCGAGATGTTCGACTTCTGGTTCGCATGGCATGGCCTTGAGGACATCAGATACAAGGTTTGGGACCGCGAGGATCACTACTTCGCACGTACCCGCAACCGTGACAAGGCTCTCGATAAGTCCCTGAGCATGAAGGAACGTTACTGGGATACCATTCATGATGTCGATGAGAACTGCGGCCTTGGTAAGGAGCATATCCAGATCAACTTCCGCAACCCCGCTGACATCGGTTTCGATCCCGAGAAGCTGAAGGATTTCAAGGGCACCATCGTTTGCGCAGGCAACGAGTATGCTCCTGTTATCATGTGCCACTTCCTCCGTCCCGTTGAGGGCGGCTGCGAGCTGCGTACCCGCTTCTGGTTCGGCTATAGCATCATCGGCGGCAAGCCCGTCAAGGTTCTCCCCGACGGCGTACAGTTCCCCCTCATCCCCGTACAGGCTCTCCTTGCTCACAACATCAAGGAATTCGCAAACCTGGCAGCTATCCTGCCCAGCATTTACGAAGAGTACCACGCTGACTTCGAATAAGCCGAAAACTAAACATAAACAAAAAACAGACTCCCATTCGGGAGTCTGTTTTTTGTTTTTCGAAGAGCGCAGCTTTGGGATGTAACAAAAATGTGATATATCAGGGAAGGGTGTGTATGTTTTTTTACATTGATGAAAGCATTTAAGGCCTACAAATATGGGAGCATTGCACATAAAATGTATTTATATAATTGTACCCGAATATGTTCCCGCTAAAGGGGATGTAAGAATAATGTATATACTATTTGGAGGAATAAAATGATCAGAACCAAGCATGTCATTGAGTTTTCCCCTGAAAAGTGCGTAGGCTGCGGCCTGTGCTATAAGGCTTGCTTTGTCGATGTCATCCGCTGGGATGCCGAAGCAAGAAGACCTCTTTTCAAATACGTTAAGGACTGCGAGCACTGCTTCTATTGCCAGAGCGTCTGCGCAAAGGACGCCATCAAGGTTATCCCCGATTATAAGAGCGAGAGCCTGCGTCAGTCCTATGAGCAGTACAGATAAGGGGAGGGCAGCGAAATGAATCGTACCGACATTAAATGTGATGTTCTCGTAGTCGGCGGCGGCATAGGCGGTCTTGCCAATGCTGTTTCCATCAAAGAGAAGTGGCCCGAGGCAGATGTACTCATTATTGAAAAGCAGACCGCAGGCTTTGGCGGAAAAGCAAATAAGGGCGGCGGCGTTCTTCAGTATTTTGACCCTCAGAAGGTCAAGAGCGAGGACTTCCTTGCCTTCCATGTAAATGAGGTTGGCTGCTTCCTGGGTCATCAGGACCTTATGATGAAGTATGTTCAGATGAACCCCCATCTTCTGGAAAAGCTGATAGAGTGGGGCACTGTCATCCCCCGCGAAGAAAACGGCGAGCCCCGCATTATCCCCACCGGTCCCATGACCGCAATGATATGCGTTGACCTTGACATCACCCTGAGAATAAGACGCACCGCCGAAAAGATGGGCGTACGCATTATGGACAAGACCACCATGTCCGATATCCTTGCCACCGATGGCAGAGTTACCGGCGCAGTGGCTTACAGCATCCTTGACGGCACTTGCTATGTAATTTCCGCAAACAGCGTTATCCTTGCAACCGGCAGCCAGAACTACCGCCTTGCTTCCATGTGGAGCAACGGCAGAGGCGATGGCATTGCTGCCGCATACCGGGCCGGTGCTAAGCTGAGAAACGTGGAATTCGGAAATTTTGCACAGCTTGTTAAAGTTAACAGCCATAACGAGATTGTATTTGGCGAAAACTTTATGTATAATGCAAAGGGAGAGTTCATCACCCGCAACTTCCGCGATCATCGCGAAAGCGACATTAACAGCAATGCAATCCAGGAATGGCTCAGGCAGATGAACGAAGGCAACGGCCCCGTCCATCTGGACTTTGGCGAAGACAGAGCCAGAAACCGCACTCAGGACCGTATGTGGGGCCGTCCCTACGGACGCAAGTTCCATGTCCTCAACGATGAGAATGCAAACGCCGTTGATAAGGATATGGAGGTTTGCCCCCTCTTCATAGGCGAACAGTCTCCCGTGTATGTTGACCCCGATATGCGCACCTCCATCAACGGACTTTACGCAATCGGCGATATCAGCTATTCCGGCTCCGGCATCGCAGGCGCAGTTCCCGCACCTCCGGGACGCAACCGCGGCTCCGGCATACTGAACGCAGTGTTTGCCGCTGTTGTTTGCGCAGAGGCGGTTGCCGCTGCTCCCAAGCGCCCCGCACCTCCTCCCTCCGAAGAGCAGATTGCTGAGTGCATTGAGCGCATTTATGCTCCTCTCAATCGTGCTGAGGGTTGTGCCCCCGAAGATGTTATCGACCTTGTCCAGGACGCAATGGGTCCCGTTGAGCTCTCCGTTGTTATGAATGAGGAGCGCATAAATAAGGCTCTGGCCATTGTTGAAAAGGCAAAGGAGCTCAGTAAGAGCCTGAAAGCCGATGATTTCCACGAGCTGCTTAGCTGTCATGAGGCAGAGGCAATGGTTCTCTCCGCAGAGCTCCATTACAGAGCATCTCTCCTCCGCAAGGAGTCCCGCGGCTGGTTCCTCCGCGAGGATTTTCCCAAGCAGGATAACGAGAACTGGCTCAAGTGGATAATTGCCCAGAATGTTGACGGCGAGATGAGCTTCACCACCGAGGATGTTCCCGTTGAGCGCTGGCCTATCAAGCCCAAGGATACCGTCCTGAAGAGAGTACCCGTAACCGAAGAGGAAATAAACTCTCCTCTTTATAAATATTTCGAGCTTCCCATGGTGGAAGCTGACCCCGCAAAGTATGCAGCGGTTCAGCTGCCCTTTGACCAGTCCAAGGCTCACGCAATTCAGGATATGAACAAGCTCTTTGACGAGGGCTATCTTGATATGGAGCTCGGCTACTGCAACCTGCCCGACGGCACAGGCGTCCTTGCCAACATCACTCAGATGCCCGGTGTAACTCCCGAGATGTTCGACTGGTGGTTTGCATGGCACGGCGTGGCTCCTATGCGTTATAAAATCTGGAATCCTCAGCAGCACTATTCCTGCCAGACCCGCAACATGGATAAGGTGCTGGATAAGTCTCTGAGCATGAAAGAGCGCTATTGGGACACCGTACACGACGTTTTCGAGGATGTCGGCAACGGTCCCCAGCCCGTTCTCATAAACTTCCGCAATCCTGTTGATGTTGGCTTTGACCCTGAAAAACTGAAGGATTTTAAGGGTACCATCGTTTGTGCAGGCAACGAGAAGAGCCCCACCATCATGGTCCACTTCATCCGTCCCGTTGAAGGCGGATGCGAGCTTAGAAGCCGTTTCTGGATAGGTTACAGCGCTATCGGCGGTAAGCCCGTCAAGACCCTGCCTGACGGAATCAAGCTGCCTCTGGCACCTGTAAAGGCTCTCCTTACTCATAACATAAAGGAATTCACCCATCTTGCAGCAATACTCCCCAAGCTTTATGAGGAATTCCATGCTGAGTTTGAAGAATAAAATTAAAATAGAAGGCAAAGAAAGTATAGAAAGGAGAATTCCATGAAAGTAATTCGTGGACTGTGCCGTGTTTTCACGGTGCTGTGTATGATTTTCGTCTCCGCAATGATGCTGCTCATGGTGGCTGAGGTGTGCTACCGCACTTTCTTCAATCGATCCATCATCGGCGGTACCGAGTGGGCACAGATTCTGCTTCTGCTTAATATGAGCTCTTTTGGCGCATCTGTTCTTGCGAACAGACAGGTTAAGGTTAATATCCTCACCTCCAAGCTCAGCGCCAAGGCTCAGGTTATCCTTGATATTATTATCGTCTTCCTTGCTGCCCTGGCAATAGGTGCCCTTTCTGCCGCACAGTTCGGTTATACTATGACCAGCTTCAAGCAGAATATTTCCTATGTCAACATTCCCGTTCCCCAGTGGCCCTTCGTTGCCGTGTTTGCTATGAGCTACGGCGTTGCCGCTATCACCGGTATTCTGCTGGTTATCCGTAAGATAATCAGTGCAGTCAAGGGTGATTGGGAACTGGAGGCTGCACTTGAAGATACCGACGAGCTGTTCGCCTTTGGTCAGACCGGCATTATTGCCGCCCGTCTCGAAAAGAAAAAGGCTGCCAAGGCAGCCAAAGCAGGAGGTGAGAGCTAATGTCCCCTGAGATGATAGGTCTTATAGGAATAATTGTACTGCTGGTTCTTATTGCTCTCAAAATGTGGGTCGGTGCAGCTATGGCTCTCGTCAGCATTATCGGTATTATTATTCTTAAGAATACCGGTGTTGCCTGGACCTCTGCCGGTACATCTGCATTCAAGAACCTGAATACATACGCTTTTACCGTCATACCCATGTTTACCTTAATGGGAATGATTATATCCGAGTCCACTATGGGCACTGACCTTTATGCTGCCGCCTATGCATGGGTCGGCCGTTTCAAGGGAGGTCTCGCTTCCGCAACCGTTGTTGCCTGCGGTGTTCTCGGCGCCATCTCCGGTTCCTCCAATGTCGGCGTTGTTATTATGGGTCGCGTTGCTCTTCCTGAGATGAAGAAGAATAACTATGACGATGCCTTTGCCTGCGGCTCAGTTGCTGCGGGCGCCCCCCTCAGCATTCTCATTCCCCCCAGTATGGCATTTATCACCTACGGTATCATCACCGAGAACTCCATCGGTCAGCTGTTCATGAGCGGTATCGGTGTCGGTGTTATTCAGATGATACTCTACATAGTCGTCATCTTCATAATGTGCACCATCAATCCCAAGCTTGGACCCCGCGGACCTAAGGTGCCTTTTAAGCAGATGATGAAGAGCCTTCTGAAGATAATTCCCATTATGCTTCTGGTCATCCTGGTTATGGGCGGTGTTTATGCCGGCTTCTTCACCACCACCGAAGCAGGCGCAATAGGCGCATTCGGCTCCATTGTTATCGCATTTATCTTCCGCCAGATCACCGTTAAGAAGTTCAAGCGCGCTCTTAAGGAGACTGCCACTCTCTGCGGCATGATCTTCTTCCTCATCGCATCCACCTATCTTTTCGTCACCTTCATGAGCCTGAGCCGTCTTCCCATGCTTCTGGCAAACATGATCGTTTCCCTTGAAGTTCCCAAGTGGGTCATCGCAGCCGCTCTGATCGTTCTCTATTTCATTCTCGGTATGTTCCTGCCCGAGACCCCCATGGTGCTTCTCACCATTCCCGTTCTCTATTCCGCTCTTATGCGAGTTGGTTTCGACCCCATCTGGCTGGGTGCTTTCGTCGTAAAGCTTATGGCCATCGGATCTATCTCTCCCCCTGTCGGTATGACCTGCTTCACAATGGCTGCCGTTACGGGAGAACCGGTAGACAAGATATTCAAGGGTGTTGTACCTTATCTTGCTGTTGACGTGGTCATTCTTATATTGATGATCATATTCCCCAGTATTGCAACCTTCATACCCAGTATGATGGCAGCATAAATAAGTTAGCAAGTGCATACAAAATAAAAAGGAGGAAACAAAACATGAAAAAGTTCCTGTGCGCACTTCTTGCAGTTCTGATGGTAGTCAGCATGTTCGCCGGCTGCGGCAATCAGGCTCCTGCAGCTCCTGCTGAGCCCGCTGCCCCCGCTGAGCCCGCTGCTCCCGCTGAGCCCGCAGCTCCCGCTGAGCCCGCTGATACTCCCGAGTACACCGGTCCCGAAGTAGAGCTGGTATTCAACTTCAACGCATCCGAAGAGCAGAGCCCCCAGTATCTGGCAGCTCTGGAGCGCATCACCGAGCGTACTGACGGCAAGGTCACTTTCGTCAACTACTTCTCCAGCTCTCTGATGAGCGCCAACGACTCTATGGATGGCCTTGGTTCCGGTCTGGCTGACTTCTCTGACGTCACCCTCTCCAACTTCAAGGATGCTTTCCCCTACACCCAGCAGGTCGTTTCCTATCCCTTCCTGGGCTTCACCAGCCTTCCCATGGCAGCTGACGTTATGAACGACGTTATCCTCAACAACGAGACCATGCTCTCTGAGTTCCACGCTGTTAACATCCACCCCATCTTCATCGTTGGCGTATGGGGCACTGCCATTGCTTTCGCTGATGATGTAGAAATTTCCACTCCCGATACCGTTGCCGGTATGAAGCTGGCTTGCGACAATCCCCAGCTCATGCAGTTCCTTGGCAGCGTAGGCGCAACTCCCGTTTTCCAGATTCCCCCCGATTATTATTCCTGCATCACCAACGGTGTTGTTGACGGTCTGATCAACGGTCTGAACGTTATCGGTATCTTCGGCGCACTGCAGCCCGCAAAGAGCGTTTACATGTTCGAAAACGGCGCTTCCACCGGTGTTAAGGCTATCTGCGTCAACTATGACACCTGGCAGTCTCTCGATCCCACCCTCCAGAACATCATCATGGAAGAGCTCAACTACAGCGAAGAGTACTGGGAGATGAGCTACGAGTGGTGGACCACCTCTGACCAGAGCTGGATCGACATGGTTGCTGCAAGCGGCAATCCCATCCGCTACATCGAAGGCGAAGCAATGCAGGCATGGCGTGACGGCGTTAAGCCCTTCGGCGATGCAATGCTCCAGGATCTCTATGACAAGGGTTACACCGAGGTCTTCGACATCCTCCAGATCTGGCAGGATGCTATTGCCAACTACGACGGCAAGTACGAATAAGCCAATAAACTTATTCAGCATTAATTATAAAAAAGGAAGTCCTTCGGGACTTCCTTTTTTTATATTTTATAAGATTAAAGTTCGTTAACAATGTTCATGGGGCGCTCGCCATTGGCAACAGCCTTGACATTGTTCCAGAAATTGCGGTAGGCAGAGAAGAAAACGGACTTGGTTGTTCCCGCAACATGGGGGGAGAGGACTATTCTGTTGCAATAGGGTTCGGGCATCAGCAGAACGGGTGAGTCGGCGGGAACGGGTTCGGGCTCGATGGTGTCAAGACCTGCGCCGTAAATCTGCTCGGACATAATTGCGTCGGCAAGAGCCTGAGTGTCAACAACAAGGCCACGGGCGGCGTTGATGATGATGGCGTTGGGCTTCATAAGAGCAAGGGTATCCTTGTTTATAAAATTGGTGGTGCTGGGAGTTACGGGAACATGGAGCGTGATAACATCGCAGGTGGAAAGAAGCTCCTCTTTTTCCATATAGGTGATGGAATATTCTTTCTCAACCTCGGCTGTTGCGCGGAAGGGGTCATAGTAGAAAAGCTGGCAGCCAAAGGGGAGAAGACGTTTTGCAAGCTCCTTGCCGATGGCGCCGAAGCCCACAAGACCAACCTTCTTGCCGATGATGTCTTCAAGACCGTTATTTATAAAACGGAGCTTGGCATCATTCTGTCTGCCTGCGCGAACCTCTGCATCGCCCTCAATGAGTCTGTGCATAACCGCAAGGATAAGCATAACGCTATGCTCGGCAACCTGAGCGGCATTAACGGCTTTGTTATTGCATACGAATACACCGGCGGCTTTTGCGGCTTCAATATCAATTTTATTGTAAGCAACACCTTCAGCCTGAATGAACTTGAGCTTGGGCATGGCTTCTATCATTTTTGCAGTAACGGGAAGGACAGAGTCTACCAGCAGAACCTCGGTGTCGGCAAGCTTTTCGGCGGCTTCATCTTCCGAGTATTCCAAAGGCATAAAGAAAAGCTCCGCATCTGCGGGCATCATAGCAGGGTCGGAATAGCTATCAAAGCGTTTTTGGGAAGTTATAAGAGATATTTTCATAGAGTCCTCCTTAAGTTCACTTTCATATATTAGCATACGAAAGTATTATATACTAAATGCCCAGCTTTGGAAACAGGGAACAACATGCTTACAGTGTAGAAAAAACGGACAATGATGTAGTAAAAATGCACAAGGTAGTAAAATAAAGTTGACGGTGTAACAAAAATGTATTATCATACGGCTATATAAAAGACGAGTATAGTGGGTGAAAATATGAAGTTTTTTCAGCTTGAATATATGATGGCCGTTTGCAAATACGGCAGCATTTCCAAAGCTGCGGATGAGTTGCTTGTTTCAAGACCTGCTGTTTCCAGAACGGTGAAGGATCTTGAGCAGGAGTTTGGTGTTGAGCTTTTCCGTCGCACCACATCCGGCGTTGCGCTTACGGAAGCGGGGATTGTCTTCTACGATAAATGCATGAAAATCGAAAAGATGGTGGCTGAACTGCGCACCGAGATGGAGGCTATCAAGGACGCATATTCTTCTGAAAATGATCATTGGCTCAACATAGGCCTCACCTTTACCGCTCGTTGCTGCATCCTGCCGTTCCTTGGGGCCTTTACAAAGGAATGTCCTCATGTCCGTCTTAAGATGCCCGATATCGGATATTCTTTCCTTGATAACAAGATGTTTGACCAGGAACTTGATGTTTTCATTTCTCTCAGCGGGGAAGAGGAAATCGAGGGAATGGACTATATAAATATTGAGGAGTCCGGCTTTGTCTTCTGCTGCAGCAAGGACCATCCCCTTGCTGACCGGAAGAGCGTTTCTGTCTATGATATAAAGGACGAGCCTTTGATCGGTCTAAGCGGTCTTGACCCCAAGCATAACCAGACTGTGCTTATTTATGAGAAACACGGATTGTATCCCAATTTTGCACATGAAACGAAGCAGGTTTCTTCTGTAAGGCAGATGATAAAAAGCGGGCTCTGCAGCAGCGTTCAGCCCCGCCAGAGCATGGAAAACGACCCTGATATAATCACTGTGCCCATAGAGGAGTCCGAAAAAATTTATCTGCGCATAATCTGGAACAAGGATATTCGCCATAAAAAGGCTTTCAACGATTTTATAGCCTTTGCACGCAAGTATTTTGAAACAAAATGAGAAAAAACTCCGGCTAAGGGTCTTGCCCTTAGTCGGAGTTTTTTGTTTGGTACATATATATTTTTTACATCCATGAAAGTATTTATGGACTTCAAATTTGTCAGATATATAAATAAAATAGTAGACAGGAAAGTGTATACATTGATTGCCGGGACTTTAAGCCCGGGAGAAAAATAATGATTGAAATACAGGAACTTTTCAGGAAAGGACAGTTCAGAATATGAAGACTTACCTTGAGCCTCAGACAGTTTTACCCGTATATGACGAATGCGATGTGCTGGTAGTAGGCGGCGGCAGCGCCGGCCATTCCGCAGCCATTGCAGCAGCCAGAGCAGGCTGCAAAAATGTTATTATTATGGAGCGTTACGGTTACATGGGCGGCGATGTTACCGGCGGCTATGTTGTAATGGTTCCCAAGCTCTCCTGGTATGACAAGAGCTTTGTCCGCGGCCTTCAGGAGGAGTGGTTCACCCGCCTGGCTTCCATTCCCAATGCCGTTATGGGTCCCGACCTGAGCAAGATAGGCAAGGACGATGACCCCGCTCTGCTCCACGCCTGGGCACGAATCCACGGCTGCGTCAGCGAGAGCAAGCCTGAGCGCCTTGTCCGCGCTGTTTACTATGAACCCAACCAGATGAAGATAGAGATGGACAAGATGCTTCTGGAGCATTCCGACTCCATCCGCATTATGTGTCATTGCTGGGGCACCAAGCCCATTATGGAAGGTAATGTCTGCAAGGGCGTCATCTTTGAGAGCAAGGAAGGCCGCAAGGTAGTTCTTGCCAAGGTTGTAATCGATGCAACCGGCGACGGCGATATCGTACGCCAGAGCGGCGCACCTTTCTCCACTCTTGCAGACGGCAAGACCCGCTGTTCCAACACAGCTCTTGTATGGAGAATAGGCGGAGCAAGCTGGAACCGCTACCACGAGTGGCGCCTTGCCCATCCCGAGGCCAACCAGGCCTTCCGCGAGGGCTTTGCAAAGGTCTGCGGCTTCCGTGCCGTTCCGATGCCCACTCCCTCCGACGATATCTGCTGGATAAACAACTGGCACGGTGATATGGATTGCTCTCTTATTAAGGACTGCACCCAGACCGAGCTCAACACCCGCGCAACTATGAGAGATGCACTGGCTTACCTGAAGGAAGCCTGCCCCTACGCTTTCGGCGATGCTTTCCTCTACGATATCGCTCCCCAGCTGGGTACCAGAGGCAGCTGCCGCATAGGCGGTGACTACCAGATGACCACCGATGACTTCGCCTTCGCAAAGAAGCACGATGACGTTATCGCATGGCATTCCACCATCTGCCTTATTAATGACTGCGCACCCATCGAAATTCCCTACAGAGCCATTCTCCCCCGCAATGTGGAGAATATCATTGCTCCCGGCCGCCATATTTCCGCTGATAATGTGGCTATCGACTGGTGCAACCTTATTCCCCAGTGCGTTGGCACAGGTCAGGCTGCAGGTGTAGCTGCTGCTGTTGCCGTTGCAAAGGGCACCACCGCAAGAGATGTTGATATCCGCACTGTTCAGGATATCCTTGCAGGTGAGCAGGATGTCCCCCTGCCCAGAAACAGCCACACCGACATCAGCTATACTGAGGTCTGCGAGGCACACGAATACGGTCTCTATTCCGAGCTTGCCAAGAAGGAGCGGGAAAGAGCCGGCGCCCTCAAGGACTATAGACAGTGGTAAATTAAATTATGGGCACAGACTTTTTTAAGGCTGTGCCCATCAAGTGCGTCTTTAGATATTATTTCCCGATTGAGAGGCAATTGATATGAGTTTAAGCCTTGAACAGAAAATAAAGGATTTTGTGCTCAACGAAGTTGGAATGGACAAGGTGGGCATTGCAAGCATTGACAGATTCAATGAATCTCCCGAAGGCCTGCACCCCACGGACTTCCTTCCCGGCTGCAAGAGCGTTATAGTTTTCTGCACCCGTCTGCCCGACGGCGCAGTCAATGCCACTCTGCGCACCTTTGAGGATGAAATGTATGAACTCCACGGAATTTACGGCGCTTATGGATATGTGGGGGCTCCCAACTATGAGCTTCTTTTCGCAAACTATAAGATTTCCCGTTTTGTGGAAAAGCTTACCGGCTGCGCCGCTATGCCCAACACCGCAGGCCCTACCCACGGAGCCAAGATGATGAGTATGCGCCACTGCGCTTACGCAGCAGGTCTGGGTGAGTTCGGCTGGAGCTCCCTTATGCTCACTCCTGAATTCGGACCCCGCAACCGTTTCGGTGCTGTTCTCACCACTGCAGAACTTACAGCTGACCCCATGTATGATGGTCCCAGACTCTGCGACCCGGAGAAATGCCATATCTGCGAAAAAATGTGCCCCACTGGCGCAATTCCCCCTTATGAGAAGGGCAAGGAGCGCCTCGTCTGCTCCGGCGGTAAGGAAGTGGGCTACAGCCAGATAAACTGGGCAAAGTGCCGCATTATGTGCCACGGAACCAGAGCCGAATTTAACGAGAGCGGGGAAGATCTTGTGCCCCGTTCCCTCACCGATCCTCTCAACGAGGACATAGATATGATAAACGGCTATTTCAACAAAAATACCCGTCAGAATTTCCATCAGCATAATCCCTCCTGGAAATGCGGCAACTGCCTTGCATACTGCCCCGTTGGAAACTGGAAGGAGCGTTTTGCCGATACCGGATTGAGCCATGCCAATACCGGAAAATTCATCGACGAATGAGAGGAGGCGCGGTTTATGAGTCCTAGCGAAAAGCTGAAAAACTACATACTTGACCGCTGTGGTCTTGACGCAGTGGGAATTGCACCTGCCTCCGCCCTTGCCGATGAGATAGAGGGAAAGCGCCCCGAGGATATTCTCCCCGGTGCAAAAAGCATAATCGTTTTTATCCGCGCCATTCCCGACGGAGCTTTTCAGGCTGCCTTTAGGGCAAAGGAGGACGGCAATGCCGATGCCTTTGCGTCCTATGCCGCTTATGCAAGAGAGCTTACCCCCAATATGAATCTCTTCTTCATGCAGGCACGCGTGGCTCAGTTCATTGAGCGCAATTTTGCCCATACCGCAACTGCAATTCCCTCCGGTCCTATGCAGAATGTTACCTCCACCAACAAGGCTCTTCCCGCCTTTGTAGGTGCAAAGAGAGTGCATTATGTGCTCAATTCCGAGCGCGCTGCAATGGCAGCGGGACTGGGCGAGATTGGCTGGAACAATGCTTTCCTTACAAAGGAGTACGGCCCCAGACAGGCGATAGGCCTTGTTCTTACCACTATGGAGCTTGACTATGATAAGCCTTATTCGGGCGAAAAGCTCTGCAATCCCCGTGAGTGCGGAATATGCGCAAAGCTTTGTCCCGTGGGAGCAATTCCCGATGCCGAGGGCGAGAGCGAAAATGTTGGCGTATGCGGCGGAAACTGCGCCGTTGCAAAGCTCAACACCAATGCCTGCGCTGTGGCCTCACTTGCGTTGCGCAGAGAGTTTTCCGGAAAGGTGGAAACACCCGACCTTATTATGAATAATTCACCCAGCGATGAGGAACTGGCTGAGGCTTTTGCCAAGAAACCCTTGAATAATCACGCTTTGGGTCACCATCCCAACTATTTCTGCGACCTCTGCACCCTCTATTGCCCCGTGGGCAATTGGAAGGAGCGCTTTGCAGATAAGGGACTCTCAAAATTCGATGGGGAGGGCTGTGGCAAATGAAGAAGAGAATCGTTCATGCAGGCTTTCACCCCGAAGTGAAGAGAGAATACAATGGCGAGCATATATACAAAGTAACAAGAATCCGTGATGGCGTCGCAGGAAAGGATTACCACACGGGTTCCCACCTCAACGATGAAACCACCTTCTACGGTCTTGATAACGGCGGCTGGATAAAATCTCTGGGCGGCGATAAGTATGAGACCGACTGGACGGCTGAAGAGCGTTGGGGAAGAGTTGAAGAAGTGGAGTATGACGAAAAGGGCGAAGTTATCTCCGCTCAGGATCTCGGCTTTATCATCCTCCGCGTTGACAGAGCCAAAGGGCTTCTTTGAAGGCAGGTGCAGAGGATATGACAAATTCCGTAAGCATAAAAGAATATATCAAAATAAAATTTGATATGGATCTTGTGGGAATCGCAAAAGCCTCCGCTCTCGCTTCCGAACCCGAAGGTCACCGCCCCGAGGATCTGCTTCCCGGCGCAAAGAGCATCATCGTTTTCGGAAGAGCTCTTGCGGATGGAGCGGTGCAGGCAATGTTCAGAGCCCATGAGGACAGAAAAATTCAGGCTCAGAGCTCCTACGCCGCTTATTGCGACGATCTGGCACCCAATTTCCTTCTTATCAACGATACCTTTAATATCAGCTCTTACATTGAAAAGGAGTTCGGCGCGGTAGCAATGCCTGTGCCCTTCAACGTTCAGCAGAGCATGGTCTGGGACAGCTATCCCGGAAAGTATTTCGCAGACCCCTACGGTCAGGGCATGCCTCTTGATGTATACAAAGCTGCGTTGGCTGCGGGACTTGGCGAGTTCGGCTGGAGCAACCGCTTCCTCACAGAGGAATACGGTCCCCGCCAGATGCTCAGCGCTGTAATCACCACTCTTGAACTTGAAGCGGATAAGCCCTTTGAGGGCAAAATCTGTCTCGGCGAAAGCTGTGGAATCTGCACCCGCATGTGTCCCACGGGGGCTATTCCCGCTCAGTGCAGCGGCTGCAGCGCGGTTAAGAGTGTTGAGGGCAAAAAATGCGAAGTGGGCGATATCAATCCCCGCAGCTGCACCGTTGCCGCCCTTGCCCTGCGAAAGGAATTTCAGGGACGTGTGCCCGTTCCCAATCTGATTATGCATAATGAGCCCAATGACGAGGAACTGGCAGCAGCCTTTGAAAAGAAGCCAATAAACGGCCTTTCCATAGAGCATTATCCCAGATATTTCTGCGAGCGCTGCCTTATTTACTGCCCCGCAGGTAAGTGGAAGGAACGCTTTGCGGATACTGGATTCACAAAAATTTGCCCGTGAGGTTTGTATGAATATTAATCCCAAATGGGGAGACTGGGCGCAAAAGCCCCCGGTCATTTCCCCCGAAAGCTGCGACAGAGTTTATGAAACAGATGTCCTCGTGGTAGGCGCGGGTATATCAGGCCTCTGCTGTGCCCTCAGCGCCGCTCAGGGTGGAACCAAGGTTACCTGCCTTGAAAAGTTCGGCAAATATACCGCCCGCGGCTTCAATATAGGCGTTGCAAATTCAAGTTATATGAAAGCGCGCGGCTTTGAAAACGATACCGATGCGGTTGCCCGTGAGTGGATAAAGCGCTGCGCAAACCGCTGCGATGAGAGCATTGTCCGCCTTTTCCTCAATAAAAGCGGAGAGGCTATGGATTGGCTTATCGAGCTTCTGACCCGCCCCGAATACGGTGTGCGCCCCGAACTTCAGGGATGCCTTTATAAGGGCGAGACATATTACGAGATAATGGGCTCCCATCTTTTCTATGACGGCCCTATCAGCCGTCAAGGCAAGTTTGGCGGCTTGAACGATGTTCTCGAATGCGTTTATCAGGAAGCTGTCAAAGAGGGTGTCCAGTTTATTTTCAACAGCCCCATGGAGCAGCTTATTGAAGAAGATGGACGTGTTACCGGTGCCATTGCAAGACAGAAAAACGGCGAGCTTATCGCGGTGAAAGCACGCAAGGGTGTTGTTCTTGCAACGGGCGGCATAGGCGGCAACGAGGAAATGTGCGATGACCTTTGCCCCCTTGCCAACAAGGTCGCAGCCAAGGTTTGCGGACCTAAGGGCAGCGACGACGGCGACGGACACAGAGCAGCACTTTGGGTGGGCGCGGCCTTTGAGGACGATGCATTTCCAACAATACTGCATCCGCAGGCTTACCGCCACGCAAACTTCTGCTTCCTTTTCGTAAAACCCGACGGAAAGCGTTTTATGAACGAGGATAACTATCTGCAGGCACGCAGCCTCGGTGTTATCAAGGCGGGACTTAAATACGCATGGGCGATTATGGACTCCCGCTGGCGGGAAAAGGTTCCCGAAACTCTCAAATATGGCGGCGGCATTTACTGGGGGCACGATTTCCCCCTTGGAAGAAGACCCGAATTCCAGCTTGAACATGAAGAAGAGCGTATGGAATGGGGTATGAAAATCGGCTGCACCGTTATGGCCGATACTCCCGAGGAACTGGCAGAGAAAATGGGTGTAGATGTTGAGGGCTTTGTAAACACCCTCAATGAGTATAACCGCATGTGCGCCGAGGGCAAGGATACTCTCTTCGGTAAGCGCCCCGAGCTGCTTATTCCCCTGGATGAGCCTCCTTACATAGCCAGAAAGTACGGCACTGCATTGCTTTCTGTTGTTGGCGGAGTCAAGGTGGACACCGAAATGAGAGTTCTCAATTCCGATAGAGAGCCCATCAAGGGACTTTATGCCATAGGAAACACCGCAGGCGGACGCTACGGAATTGATTATCCCATGATAATTCCCGGCAACAGCCACGGAAGCGCCCTCACCTTCGGCTATCTTCTGGGCAGACAGCTCTCGGAAAACTAATGACCATGGAAAAAGCAAGGATAATTGAAAGTAAGTGCCGAGGCTGCGGCTGCTGCGTCCGCTCCTGCACTGTGAATAACATCACCCTCGGCAAGAAGAAGGCGGAAATCGGCGATAAGTGTAATGCCTGCGGGCAATGCATAAAAGCCTGTCCCTTCGATGCCATTGAAACAGAATGAAATTAAACTGCGGAGGTATTTAAAATGCTTAGCAAGAGAGAAAACCTTCTCGAAACCCTGAAGAAAAACGGTAAGCCCGACAGACTTGTCAAGCAGTATGAGAGTTTCGGCTTCGTCTTCGGCAACCCCGTCACCAATTATGTCCGTGGCTCCGCCTTCCCCGGAATGCCTGCCACCAAGGATCGCTGGGGTACTGTCAGCATCTGGCCCGTGGGCACTCCCGGCGCAATGCCCCATATAACTCCCGAAACTAAGGTAATTCCCGATATCACCTGCTGGCGCGACTTTACCAAGGTTCCCGATCTCATCGCCAACTGCGATGCCGAGGAATGCTGGCTGACCTATCTTGAAAATCAGGCTAAGGTGGATAAGGATGATAAGCTCATAACTGCTCTTGCCCCCACCGGCGTTTTCGAAAGACTCCATTACCTCATGGGCTTTGAGGATACCTTTATCAATCTCTATGAAGAACCCGAGGCAATGCAGGATCTCTGCGAAGCAATAGGCGAGTACCGCCTGAAGGGCTTCAAGCTGATGGTTGAGCATTCCCACCCCGAAGTTCTCCTCTCCCACGATGACTGGGGCGACAAGAGAAATCTCTTTATGCCTCCCGAGCTTTGGAGAGAGTTTATCAAGCCCCAGTATGAGAAGGCATATAACTACCTCCATGAGCAGGGCGTCATCATTCTTCACCACTCCGACAGCTTCCTTGAGCCCATCATCGAGGATATGATAGACCTTCATATCGATATCTGGCAGGGTGTTCTCCCCCAGAACGATATCCTCAAGCTTCAGAAGCAGATTGACGGACGCATGACCCTTATGGGCGGTATCGATGCTGCAATTGTGGACAGACCCGACTCCACCGAGGAGGAAATCCGCGCAGAAGTTCGCCGTGTCTGCGATACCTACACCGCAGCAGGAAACTTCATCCCCTGCATTACCTACGGTATGCCCGGCACCATTTATAAGGAAAACAACGCCATCATTGACGACGAAATCGACCGCTACAACGCAGAGCATTTCGGCATCAAGTAATGAGCCTGAAGGCTAAAATTCGGAGGAATCCTTTATGGCAGTAAAAATTCCCGCCATGTCACCCACATGGCCAAGTGTGGAAAGAGAGAGCCCCATAAGCCCCAGAGCAAATCTGATGCTGGCTCTTGACCATAAAAAGCCCATGTGGATGCCCAATCTCTATGCCGATTCACAGATGGCAATAAGCCGCTGCAACCGCGACGGTGTTCCCAAGGACAGAGACGGCTATGACTGGTTCGGCACATACTATGCCTATTCTCCCACCGTGGGTCTCAACCAGCCCGCAGGCGGTGTTTTCGATGAGGTCACAGAGTGGAGAGAAAAGGTGAAATGGCCCGACCTCCGGTCCATAGACTGGAAAAGTGACCTTGAAGGCTTCAAGTGGGATGAAAACAAGGCTCTTTATATGCGCTTTAGCAACGGCATTTTCGAGCGACTCCACGCCTTCGAGGATTTTGAGCAGGCAATGGTTGACCTCATCACCGAGCCCGAGGAGTGCAGAGCCCTTTTTGATCGCCTTGCGGACTATAAAATTGAGCTTTTCAACTGCCTGAGGGATGTTTTCCCCCTGGACTACATAGTCGCCGCCGATGACTACGGTACAGCCCGCGGGCCCTTCTTCTCCACAGAGCTCTTCGAGGAAACTCTGCTGGAGCCTACCCGCCGTTTCGTTAAGGCTGTGCAGGCGAGAGGAACAAAGTTTATCGCCCATTCCTGCGGCAAGGTGGATGCCTTCATTCCCTATCTTGTTGAGGATATAGGCGTTGACGGTCTTGAAATTCAGGATATAAACGATATTCCCGCCATAATGGAAAAATACGGGGACCGGGTGCTTGTGGAGCTGAAGGCCGACCCCTACATCGTCCATGATGACGAGGCGGATGCTGAGAAGATGCTTTCTCATATCCGTGATATAGTGGATCGCTACGGAGCGGCAAATAATCCCGGTTCCGGAGCGGCCTTGAATCTCCAGAGCAGCTTTAAGGATAAATATTATCTTATGGAAGAAGAGCTTTATCGCTATAGCCTTGAAAAATATAAAGGGGAGCAGAAATAATGAATACCAATACTAACTATAATGTTGATGTTCTCGTATGCGGCGGCGGCGTTGCCGGTGCTGCTGCGGGTATTGCAGCCGCCAGAAACGGAATGAGAACTCTTCTCGTTGAAAAGCGTGAATCTCTGGGCGGCCTTTGCACCAACGGCTATATCACCGGAATTGCAGGTCATGTTGACGGTCTCTGCGAAGAGTGGGTCAAGCGCCTCGCCGAGCAGGGCAAGGCACTCATCCGCCCCCATCTTCCCGCAGTTGAGCCCGAGAGCGGCAAGGTTATGCTGGAGCATATGGTTCTTGCTTCCGGATGCCGCATTCTCTACGGTCTGCACCTTGCAGACTGCGTGGTTAATAACGGACGCATCGAGTCCGTTATCGCTTACGGCGCAGGCGGCAAGGTCGAAATAAAGGCCAAGGTCATTATTGACACCACCGGCGATGCAATCGTTGCCAATGCCGCAGGCGTGCCCTGCGAGATAGGCAATGCGGAGTTTATGGGGCTCAATGAGTCCACATCCATGGGCTTCCGCCTGTCTTATGTAAACTACAAAAAGTATAAAGAGGCTTGGGAGGAGTATAAGCAGTGGCTTAAAACCCGCCCCATTGAAGAGCATCTCAACTATCTGGTGTATAAGCAGAACGAGGCTATTGCAAATGGCGACCTGCCCTTTATCGTGGCTCCCGGTGCTCTGGTTTATCCTGTTGTGGGAAGCAATAATGAGGAGTGCATGGATGTTACTCTGGACGCAACCCATTCCCACTATTGCCGCAACGACAGCGTTGAGGATCTCTCCCGTCAGATCGTTGACCAGCACCGCAAGGTTCTGATGCTTGTGGACTTTATGAAGAAGTATATGCCCGGCTTTGAAAACTGCGCCCTTACACATTTCGCCGAGATGAACGGCACCAGAGAGAGCCGCAGAATTGTGGGCCGTTATATCTATACAGCCAAGGACATCTGCAACGCAGAGAAGTTTGAAGACGGCATTGCAATATTCCCCGAGGTGCTGGATGCCCATCATCCCACCTCCAGCAAGGGCGACGCAAAGCGCCATATTCATCTTCCCGAGCCCGTTCCCAACGGTGTATGCCGTCCCTCCGAGGATGACGACGATTTGTTCATGCATCCCTTCGTGCCTATGGGCGGATACGAAGCTCGCCCCCATCCCAGAAACTTTGCCGAAGTTCCCTACAGAGCTCTGGTTGCCGATGGCGTGGATAACCTGCTTTCCGCAGGCCGCTGCCTCTCCGCGGACTGGGATGCAATCGGCGCTGTCCGCGTTATCGCAACTTCTATGACAACCGGTCAGGCTGCGGGCAATGCTGCTGCCCTTTGCGTGCAAAAGGGCATAACTCCCGCCGAACTGGACGGCAAGCTTGTCCGTGAGATGCAGAAGGCTCAGGGCGTTCCCCTTGATGAGCCTCTCAAGGGCTACTGGGCAAGAGTCCGCGATATGGAAGGCGAGGTTGTCATCAGCAAGGATATGGCAATGCTCCGCGACAAGGACGGAAACACCAGCTTCATGGCATAATTAATCAAATATAAAACTCCGTATGAGAAATCATACGGAGTTTTTTGTTGTTTATTGATAGTAATGAATCTGCAGACCTCGGGATCGTAATAACGACTCTGCAGGTAATACAAGTCCGACTCTTGGATTGTCCATTAGCTAAAACAGCAAAAATGGGCTGTTTTTGAGGCGCTGAAACAAGTACGATTTATGGGACTTTTATGTTCGGTTTTAAAAACCGGGGATGGGGTATCCATCCCCGGTTAATCTGATTTTGTGTGACTTGAACGTACTCGCCATACTTACTTACAACACGCTATGGGAAGCACGTCTTCTTATACAGCAGTCCTGCTTGGAACGGATCGAGTCGGCAAATCTTTTCTTCATATCATCGGGCATATGAGCTTCCAGAGCCTTTATAACTTCAGGGCGGATTTGAAAAACAACACGGCTGTAATCCACCTTGGCGAGCTGCTTTCCGACATATCTCTCTTCCGGATTTATTGAGAAGAATGCGATTGCATAAGGGTGCTGTGCTAAGGAATAGCCATAGATACCGTAAACTCGGATTTCGTCCCACGGAAGGACGAAAGGATGCCATCCAAGCCCTCTGCAAGTTATCCCATGGGTGCTTATCTTGCAACGAAGCAAAAGCCGAGCGTAAAAACGAGACCGGATTAACAGAACATCACAAAAGATTATTCCTCCGGGCAGCATGAGGAGCAACATAAATACTGACGGATCGTAATCTTGGATAAGAAACTTATTAACGAAAAATAATCCCAGTCCAAAGCAGAGTATATTGGCAAACAGCATTCCAACAAGAATAAAATATGTGGTGTATCTGTCATATAATCTAAGCATATAGTCTCACCATCAGATAAGAAATATTATTGGCACAATGCTGCAGTTGTCCAATATGCCCATTAGTAACAATCATTCCTCCAGCAATATTGGAACCTAAATTCTTAAGGGGACATGGGGACGGTTCTATGTGTTATTCTATGTGTTATCCTATGTTTTCTAGTTGCCTCCAGGCAGGACACAAAAAAGTGCCCTACCTTTTCTCTATGCTGAAATATAAAACTTAGCTTGATTTGCCTCTTTTAGCGAAAATCAAAACACCCACAACAATAATGACAATTAGCAAAACCGCAGGAACAAGCAACTCTACAAATCGAGGCATCAATAAAAACCGGCTAAGAATCACAAAAGTCCCCATAGTAAGATTTGCAATACCAAAAATAAAATAAAGTCTATTCATATCATTTTCCTGTTATATAAATAAAATACGTAAGCCGAGCTACATTCGAATTAATTTCCCTTCAAACAACTCCTCAAAGTCCTCTATGGTGCCCATATCCAACAGTTTCTTTTGACACTGGTATTTAGGACTAATCTTTCCGAGTATAAATACCAACTCATAGAATTCACCATAGTCCTTAACCATTTTCACGCAGTCAAGGGGGCGAGTTTCTTCGTATTTTTCACCCGAGCATGTCACATATCCATCCTCTATAACTATGCACCGTGGCACTTTCTTCATATATTCTTTGTTTGCAATCGGTAAAAAAGTAATTATTATCAAGGTAATATTCACAAAGATATATGCGGGGATAATTCTCAAGTAATTGAGCTTTATTGATAGTAAAACTATAAGAGGTGATATCATCACACAAGAGGCGCAATACAAAATTCTATCAAAGTAATATGAGCGTTTTAAATAATGTTTGGCAGCCTCACCGGTAAGTGCGCCTTCAAATCGTATTATCATATTTACCTCCAAACGATAAATGATTACATACTAATGGTTAGCGCTTCGCATTTATGGAGTAAGTGCGATTGGCTCAAACGTAGTCCCCAAAAAGGGTGCTGCAACACATCCGAAGGCATCAAACGCTGCTGTGCCTATAGCAAATGTCTGCAAACTCGCACCGGCAAAAATAGTCGCACAAGCACCAAAACCAGCAACAAGAAGTCCTCCTGCAGCTGCACCTGCGAAGAAGCCAACCATACCATTAACAATGCGATCTCCTACAGTTAATTCTGCACTCTGATTATTCTGAGAATCAGGTGTGGGAACAACTGTACTTATATCAGGCACGTTAACATGTGACTCCTGTCTAATTGGGCTGTTTCTTGATGTAGAGTCTCTTCGATTAATTCCCTCCGATGCATTATTGGGTGTTATCGGCTCAACAACACTTCGTGTAGAGTTCTTAATTAATCCACTATCAACACTATCTTGTTGGAACGAACCAACTAATTTGCGGTCACAGGTTGCTCCCAACACAGCGCCCACTACAGCACAAACACCGATAATGATCAATGAAACAAGTAGAGCAGATTCCCCATTTGAGTCAACGCAGTTCGTAGGGTTATTATTACAATATGCAAACATATTGTAGCCGATAACACCCTGTCCAGTTGATGCGAATTCATCTGCATTGATGAACCTGCAGATCTCGGGATCGTAATATCTGCTCTGCAGGTAATACAAGCCCGACTCACTGTCATAGCAGTAGCCACGATAACGCAGAGGATTGATATTTACAAGGCTTACGTTTGGCTTGCGGAGGATATTTTCTTTATTTTATTATATCTTATCCGCTGATGTCCGACAATTATGGGTTATTACAATTTTTGTAAAAGAAAATTGTGCACCTGCACGATTGAGAATAGGAGAAAAGACCCAATAAACAGAACATCCCGGGAAGGAATAAACCTCCCGGGATGTGGTATTTTTTATATTTCTGCGGCGGCGCCGAAGGCCTGATTTACGGCGGTGGCTATGCTCTGGGGGGAGCGGGCATCGCCAACTATGTAGACATCCGGCTCGGGGATGCAGTGGCGCAGCGCTTCAACGATATCCTTGCGGGGACGGAGACCTGCCGCCAGAAGCAGATTATCGCAGGGGAGGGTGAGAGCTTCTCCTGCGGAGGTATCGAAGCAGCGAACAGTGCCGGGCACAACCTCATCGAGGCGAATATTGAAGCGGACTTTTACGCCTGCTTTTTCTGCCATATCCATAAGGGTGAATCTGGCAGCGCCTGCGCTGACAAGACCTACGGCGGAGCTCTGCATTTCGATGATGGTGACATCGTGACCCTTTTCGGCCAGAGCGACGGCGGACTCATAGCCCACAACACCGGCACCGAGAACAACAACATTTTTACCCACCTTGCGAAGTCCCATATCTGCCTCGGGAGCCCACATAACATGGGGAGCGTCAATGCCCTTCACGGGAGGAACAAAGGCAGTTGCACCGGCGGCGATGATGAGAGCATCGGGCTTTTCTTCGGCAATAAGAGCGGGAGTTGCGGCGGTATCAAGAACTATCTTTGCGCCGGATGCCTCGGTGGAACGGATGGCCCAATTCATATAGTCCCGGACATCGTGCTTGAAGTCCAGAGCGCTGGCGGGGATGAGATTGCCGCCCAGACGGTTTTCCTTTTCAAAGAGGACAACATCGTGACCTCTTTCTCTGGCGGTGCGGGCTGCCTGCATGCCGGCGGGGCCGCCGCCAACGACAACAACCTTTTTCTTTTCAGGGGCCTTTTCAACACCTCTCGGGAACTGCATCTCTCTTCCGCAGAGGGGATTGACGGCGCAAGCAATGCCCTTGCCTCTTGTAACGCGCCCGTGGTAGTTGCAGCGGATGCAGGGGCAAATATCCTCGCTCTTTCCCCGGGCGCCCTTGCGGATGAACTCGGGATCGGCAAGGAACTGACGGGCTATGGCAACCATGTCTGCCCAACCATTGGAGAGAATCATCTCGGCGTTTTCAATGTTCATAATAGAGCCAACAGCGGTTATGGGGATACTGAGCTCCTTGCGGAAGCGCTCGGCAAAATGGACATTGAACATATGGGGGAGATACATCGGCTGCATCATAAAGGGAATCTTGTTGGCAACAGCGCGCATTCCGGCGCTGACATGGAGGATATCGATTTTATCCTGAATCATCTTGGCAAACTCGATTGTCTCATCGGCGTTCATGCCGTTTTCAACAAACTCCGTTGCGGAGATGCGGTATTCAAGGATGAAGTCGGGGCCAACCTTTTTGCGTATTGCTTCCAGCACCTCGAGAGGAAAGCGTGCGCGGTTTTCCAGACTGCCGCCGTATTTATCGCTGCGGTGGTTGCTGAAGGGGCTGAGGAACTGGGGAATGAGGTTGCCGTGGCCGCCGTGGAGCAGTACCATCTTAAAACCTGCCTTCTTGCAGCGGAGAACAGCATCGGCAAACTTTTCAACAGTTTCGTCTATCTTCTCCTGATCCATTTCTATGACGGCAACGGGCTCGCGGCCTGCCTCCTTTGCGCGGCGGAGCTCGTCTGCGGTGTAGCAGGCGCTGGGACCGTAGGGGGGCTTATGGGTGAAGTCATAAACAGCATCCATTCCGGAGTGGTTAACCTCAATGGAGGCCTGTGCGCCGTAGTTATCGCACATATCCACAAAGCGGCTGAGACCGAGAATGCCGTCATCGTTGCCGAGGTCGGCATGGCGGGTCTCATCCTGAGACTCGGAAAGGTCAATGGCGGAGTTGCCTATGGTTACAACGGCAGGGCCGCCTCTGGCGATGGGACGGAAAAACTCCAGAAATTCAGTGGTTATGCAGCCGTCCGTGGTGGTGAGCTTGGGGGAGATGGGAGCGCTTTCTATACGATTCTTGAACTCAACACCCTTAACCTGAAAGGGGGAGAATACATGTCTGAAATCAGAAGCCATAACAGTAACTCCTTCAAAATATATTGCTGAAATTATACCACATCAGCCCTATGGTAGCAAGCGCGCAGCAATGCCCACTTGAAATTTTTCATAAATTTGATATAATACCTTTCACGTTGATTTATTAATTACTTTTTCGAGGCAGATATGGATCTTTTGGAATGGCTTAACAACAGCATAAGCGGCGAGTTTATTTTCACCATGCTTGTCAGCATGCTCCCTGTTGTGGAGCTTCGCGGAGGCATTCCCTTTGGCACCGCAATGGGACTGAATGTAACTTTGGCCGCAATAGCATCGGTTATCGGCAATATGCTGCCTATTCCCGTTCTGATAATGTTTACCACCAGAGTTTTCCAGTGGCTTAAGCGGAAAATTCCCTGGCTGAACAGAATAATAGAAGGCCTTGAAAGAAGAGCGGAATCCAAAAGAAGCATGGTTGAAAAATACCGTTTCTGGGGTCTCCTCATTCTCGTGGCAATACCCCTTCCCGGTACCGGTGCATGGACAGGCGCTCTGGTGGCAGCCGTTATGGGGATGAACCTGAAACAATCGATGCCGGCAATATTCGCAGGCGTCATGGTTGCCGCAATCATAGTAAGTCTTATTACTCTTGGTGTAATTCACATATAAAAACAAAACGCTGTAATCCAAACAGGATTACAGCGTTTTTTCAGTATTCAACACTTACAAGGCAAAGCCCTTGCGCGGGAGCGGTTTTGCCTGCTTTTTGCCTGTCCAGAGACTCCAGAATGGCGGGGATATCCTCAGCCTTCTTCTCTCCGAGACCAACCTCGAGAAGGGTTCCTGTGAGTATGCGCACCATGTTATAGAGGAAACCGTCTCCGTGATAGCTTATATTCAGCTCTGCCCCCTCAAGGGAAATATTTATGCTGTGGATAGTTCTCACAGTAGATTTTTTATAGCGCTTATTGGAGCAGAAAGCGCGGAAATCGTGGCAGCCTTCAAGAAGGGAGGCCGCTTTTTTCATAGAATCTATGTCAAGCTTGGCATCAATGCGATATTGATACCTGCGCTTGAAAACATCGGGTGTGCCGCCCAGACGAATGCTGTAGCGGTAAAGTTTGCCCTTTGCGTTTAATCGTGCGTGAAAGCGCTCGTGAACAGCCTCCGTGCTCAAAACGGCAATATCCTCGGGGAGATATCGGTTAAGCTGCTCCGTGATAAATTCGGTAGCCAGGGGAGAGGAAAGGCGGAATGATGCCACCTGTGCCAAAGCGTGAACTCCCGCATCGGTGCGTCCCGCTCCATGAAGCTCAATGTCCTCGCCGCTGATACTTCTGAGAATGGTTTCAAGCTTGCCCTGAATGGTATTATCGGTGTTGCCCTGCTTTTGCCAGCCGTCGTAGCGGCTTCCGTCATAAGAAACAATGAGCTTATAATTCATGGACGATCTCTCCTTTGATATGATTATATCTCTTTTTGCGCAATGCTGCAACTTTCGTGTGAAAAATCCGTCTATATATCAGATAATAGAAAAAGTTTAATAAAATCTTAAACCCGATTATGTTGAATATTCCGCCCCGGCGCGGTATGATATAATTGATATAAAATTCTCATGGAGGACCCCGAAATGCTCAAGAAAATTGTCTCTTTAATCTGTGCCGCCGCAATGGCCCTTGCTCTTTGCGCCTGCGCTCAGGAAGACGGCGGAATCGCCGTTCAGCGCGCCGATTCTCTTGCTGCGGCTGCTGTTGCAGGGGAACGCTATGCCGCAATGGTGGTCAGCGAGAATGTAACCGAGATTAAGAGGGACTCCACCAAAACCGTGGAGGAGCTTTTTGTTGCCGTCGGCGACAGCGTTAAGGCGGGAGACAAGCTTTTCAACTATGACCTGGAAGCTCTTGAACTGGATTTGGAGAAGCAGCGCCTTGAGCTGGAGAAAATGAAAAACGAGCTGGGCGGCTATAAAGAGCAGCTTGAAAAGCTTGAAATACAGCTTCAGCGCACCTATAACGAGGTGGATAAGTCCCGCCTCACTCTGGAAATAAACACTCTGAAAACAAGCATTCTTGAGATTGAGTACCAAATGATTGCAAAGGAAAATTCCATTGCCGATATCGAGGAAACCCTGCAGAATGTGGATGTGGTAAGCCCCGTGGACGGCACGGTTCGTGCCATAAACGAGGAAGAAGGCTCCCAGAGCTATATTACCATTCAGCAGGAGGGTGCCTATAAAATAAAGGGCAGCCTCAATGAGATGAACATAAATGCGGGGCTTATGCCCGGCGTGAGAGTCCGCGCATATTCAAGGGTTGAAGCGGGCGTTTACTGGGAAGGCACTGTTACAAGCATCGATACCGATGAGCCCTCCGAAAACCAGAACGACTATTGGTACGGTCCCGTTGACCCTATGACAGACAGCACCAACTATGTATTTTTTGTTGAGCCCGATACCACCGAGGGCCTCCTTCTTGGACAGCACCTCTATGTGGAGATAGCACCTGCTATGGATAAAGCGGGTCTTTGGATTCCCGAAAGCTTTTTCGCCTCATTCAACTATGACGAGGCGGGCAATATGACCGCAGAGCTTTATGTGGCCGATGCAAACGGCAAGCTGACTCTTCGCAGCGTTGTGCTGGGCATGTATGACGGTATGGACTTCACTTATGAGGTGCTGGAGGGTCTTTCCGCCGAAGACTATGTTGCAGACCCCGCTGACAGCGGCTGCGCAGAGGGGGCACAGGTAAGCTATCGCAATGTTTCCGATTTTGCCGGCAGTGCGGAGGAACAGTAATGATTTTGCAGTTAGAGCATGTTTATAAAAACTACAGCCGAGGGAAAAACTCTGTCCCCGTGCTGAAGGACATATGCCTTCAGATTGAAAAGGGAGAATATCTTGCAATTATGGGGCCTTCGGGCAGCGGCAAAACAACCCTTATGAATCTTATCGGCTGCCTTGATGCGGCTAGTGAGGGAACTTATCTTCTGGACGGACAGGATATAGGCGCTATGGACGATAATGCGCTTGCGGATATCCGCAATAAGTATATCGGCTTCGTCTTTCAGAACTTCTATCTTCTGCCCAAAATGACGGCTCTGGATAATGTCGCCCTGCCTCTGCTTTATGCGGGAGTTCCCCAGCGCCAGCGCCGCGAAAGAGCCGCGGAGGCACTTAAAAGCGTAGGCCTTGAGGACAGAATGAGCTTTATGCCCAATCAGCTTTCCGGTGGACAGTGTCAGCGCGTTGCAATAGCAAGAGCCATCGTGACAAATCCCAGTCTGCTGCTTGCGGACGAGCCTACAGGCGCATTGGATACCGCCTCGGGCAATCAAATTATGGATATATTCCGCAGCCTCAGCGAAAACGGTATGACCATTATAATGATCACCCATGAGCAGGCTGTTGCCGAAAGAGCAAATAAGATTTACAGAATTCTCGACGGCTGTCTTATAACGGATTCGGAGGAGGGCAGCGGCGATGAATAAGGCCAAAAAGAAGAAAAAAGTATGGATATGGTTTGTAGTGGCGGCAGCAATTTTAATTGCTGCGGCTGCAGGCGCCTATGTATATCTCCCCAGGCTCAATGCCGAGAGCGTCTATGTTTACAGCATTGCCGAAGGTCTTTCGGGAATGGCGGATTATTATGAAGGCTCGGGAGAGAGCAGCGGACAGATAACAACCGACAAGGTGCAGCCCGTTTACCTGAGCGCCACCCAGACCGTTACGGAAATATTGGTGGAAGAGGGTCAGAGCGTCAAAAAAGGCGATGTGCTGCTGACCTATGACACAACTCTCAGCGATATAGAGCTTCAGCGCAAGTGGCTCAGCGTTGAGCAGGATAAGGTTGACCTCCAGACCGCAAAGCGTGAGCTGGCTGTTATAAACAGCTATGTCCCCATCTACTATATGCCTGAGCCCACTCCCGACCCTGAGGCGGAGCCTGAAGAGCCCGAAACGGAAATTTCCGATCTGGAGCTTGAGGGCAAGGACTATGTTGTCTATAAAGGCAAGGGCGATACCTCTCTCACTCCTCTTTACTGCTGGCTTCGGAGCAAGGCAATGGTGGACGAGCTTATGATTGAGGCTCTGTTTTACGGAAGAGGAGTTGACAGCCTATATGTTGTTTTCCAGCATACGGAGGAAGACAGCAATGAAGGCGCAGTGACCCAGGAGTTCGGATTGAAGTTCGTGAAGGTCACAAGCGCTGCGGTGGAAGGTGAAAACGGAGAGGTTATAAGTCCTGGGGGCACTGTCTACCGCTTTACCTATTTCACCCCTGTCCACGGCGGCGGAGGCGGCGGAAGCAATATTATCTGGAACTCCGGTTTCACTGCAACGGAAATCCACAGTATGCGCGTTGCCAAGCAGGCCGAGATAAAGGAGCTTGAATTTTCCATCAAAATGGGCGAGGCTGAGTACAAAATCATGGAGAAGGAGGCCGATGACGGCAAAATCGAGGCTGAATTCGACGGCACCGTGCAGGGTCTCATGGATGAGGAGATCGCAAGAATGGAAGGTCTGCCCCTCATGAAGCTTTCAGGCGGCGGAGGCTACTATGTGATGGGCAGTGTCAGCGAGCTTGACCTTGAGAGCATCAGCGTAGGACAGAAGGTTGATGTTATGAGCTGGGACACCGGCATGAGCTATGAAGGCACCATCGTGGAAATCCAGCCCTTCCCCCAGGAAAATGGCAACTATTACTACGGCGGCTCCCAGAATGTCTCTTACTATCCCTATAAAGTGTTTATTGATGAATCCGCCATGCTTCAGGACGGCTACTATGTCTCCACAACTCTCCGCCAGGGAGAGAATGAGGGACAGCGCGGCAGCCTCTATGTGAATAATGCCTTTGTCATCAGCGAGGGTGCATCCACTTATGTCTATGTCCGTGGCGAGGACGGACTTCTTGTCAAACGCAGAGTGCGTCTTGGCGGTATGCTCTGGGGTGAATACTCCAAGGTGGTTGAAGGCATAAGCGCGGAGGATTATCTTGCTTTCCCCTACGGAAAGGAAGTTAAGGAAGGCGCTCCCACTCAGGAGGGCAACTGGGAAACCCTCTACGGATATTAAGGAGGAGCAGCTATGGAAAATATAAGACTTGCCTTCCAGGGAATCTGGGGGCACAAAATGCGCTCCGTCCTTACGATGCTGGGCATCATAATAGGCATCGCCTCAATCATCACTATTGTTTCCACCATTAAAGGTACCAATGAGCAGATAAAGCAAAACCTAATAGGCTCCGGCAGCAATGTTGTAACCGTACAGCTTTATGAGGATAGCTATGTCTACGATATGAGCTATAATAGCCCTCCCGCAGAGGTCTCCGTTATAGAGGAGTATGTGAGAGGTGAGCTTGAGGCCCTTGACGGTGTTGAAAAGGTCTCCTTTTATACCTCCCGCCAGTGGAGCGATGGCGTCAGTGCGGGAAAACTGAGCTTCAGCGGCGGCGTCTTCGGTGTGGACAGCGCCTATATGGAGGTCAATGACTACCATATAAGCTACGGACGGAATTTCTCCTCTGAGGACTTCGACGCCTTCCGCAAGGTACTTCTCATCGATAAAAAGGCTGCTGCCAGCCTTTTCCCCGGCGAGTACCCCATCGGCAAAACCGTTGAGATGCAGGGAGAGCCCTTCACCGTTATAGGAATGGTGGAAAAGGGGACTGCCTTTGTTCCCCATATCACCAGCTTTGAAGACTACTATATGTATACTGATACTTCGGGCGGCTCAATGTTTATGCCCTATACAAGCTGGCCCATAGTTTACCGCTTCGATGAGCCCCAGAGTGTTGCCGTCCGTGCGGAAAGCACCGATGCCATGACCAAGGCCGGCAAAGGCGTTGCGGATTACCTCAGCAAGAGCCAGATAGCGGGCGATACTTTCATAAGCGGTGAAATTCCCGAAGACGGAGCGGAAACCGAGGGAGAAGAAGTGAGCGGAAGCCGCTTCTCTTACCGCAGCGAGGATCTTCTTGAGCAGGCTCAGCAGCTTCAGGAGATGAGCTCCTCCACCAATCAGCAGCTTATATGGATAGCAAGCATTTCTCTCCTTGTAGGCGGCATAGGCGTTATGAATATAATGCTTGTCTCTGTCACGGAGCGCACCAATGAGATAGGTCTTAAAAAGGCTTTGGGCGCAAAGAAGCGCCGCATCCGCTTCCAGTTCCTCACGGAAGCCTCGGTGCTTACAAGCCTCGGAGGAATAATCGGCGTTGTAATCGGAATCGCCCTTGCGGAGCTTATCTCCAAAACCAATGGAATCCCTGTAGCAATATCCGTTCCTGCAATAGTAATTTCCGTGGTCTTTTCTATGATTATAGGTCTTGTCTTCGGCCTTGTGCCTGCGGTTAAGGCTGCAAACCTCAATCCCATTGATGCTCTCAGAAGAGACTAAGAAAGGTTGACTCTTATGGCAGAAAAGATAACAAAAGAAAATTTTCTGGACGCAAGATATGATGTTTTCAGAAAATTCAGTGAGCAGTGGGCAATCGTGTCCGCGGGCAGCATTGATGATTATAACTGCATGACCCTCAGCTGGGGTATGCTTGGCAATGTCTGGGAACACCCCGGCGCCGCGGTGACCATTTATGTGCGCCCCGACCGCTATACCTTTGAGTTTATGGAGAAAAACGACTATTTCGTTATAAGCTTTCTCCCTGAGGCAAATCGAAGGGATGCTGAAATCCTCGGCACACTCTCAGGCAGAGACGGCGACAAGCTGGCAAAAACCACCCTTACGCCCGTTAAGCTTGAAAAGGGTGTGGGCTTCGCCCAGTCGGAGCTGACCTTCGTATGCAGAAAGGTTTTCGCCCAGCAGTTTGATGTCAGCTGCGTGCCCGAAAAATGGCGTGATGGGGTCTATTCCTCCCATCCTGCCCACTATATGTATATAGGCTACATTGAAGATGCTTTCGGGAAGGTAGCCTGACCGACATAGTCCAAATACGTTTTTGATGGCATATCCGTTGCCGCGTTGTCGGCTTTTGAAGTCGGGGCGTTAAGAAAATATATCGGCGGCATATTTTTAGCCACCGACCGCAGCAGCTATGCTGCGAGGAGGGAAGCTTGTTAAGCCCTTCTGCAAGCCGCCGCCTTGCACCGTCTTAGCATATGACCTCAAAAATCTTCGACTCCCCGAGAGCGGATTTTTGTCGGTAGGCAAAATTGAATGATGCAGGTGGGCTGTCGCCCACCAAAGAATGAAATGAAGTCTGGCGCTAAAATCCGCCTCGCGGAGCGTGTTCGGATTATATCGGTCAGGCTATGGAGGTAAAATATGAGAAAATCCTTCGGGGCAAAGCCCTTTTTGTTTCCCATGCCCGTGCTTATAATCGCCTCCTATGATGAGGAGGGGACTCCCAACGCAATGAATGCGGCATGGGGCAGCGCAGCGGATATAAACCGCATAGCCATTTATGTGAGTCAGGGTCATAAGACCATGAAGAATATTCTCTCAAGAGGCGCTTTCACCGTCAGCATGGCGGATGAGAAAAATGCCGTGGAGGCAGATTATGTGGGCATAGTTTCAGGCAATACAGTTGCCGATAAATTTTTCCGCTGCGGCTGGCACGCAACAAAAAGCGAGCGGGTGGACGCGCCCATAATCGACGAGCTTCCCATGACCCTTGAGTGCCGCCTTGTGAGCTACGACACTGAGAGCGAGCTGCTCATTGGCGAAATCGTCAATATCCTTGCCGATGAAAGCGTGCTTACAGAGGGGAAAATAGACCCCCAAAAGCTTAAGCCCATATGCTTTGACCCTGTCAACCATACTTATCTCTCCCTGGGAGATGTTGTGGCAAATGCCTTTGAAGACGGCAAAAAGATAAAATAAGAAAAAGCCTGCGCAATCCCTGATGGGTTGCGCAGGCTTTTTTATATGCGGAGGATAGGGGGAATATCCTCTGTTCTATTAGACAAATTGGAATTTATATGTCAGCACTCTTTTCAATAATGCTATATACTTTTTCAGACCAATCCCAAATATCTTTGCAATCATTTTCGATATAGATAATCCTATCCTTTAGATTGGCAGGTATATATGAGGCAAGGGCATTCTTTAATTTCACCGGTATCACGATTTTATGAACCCAATCGCAGAGGACGACTTCATCCTTGACTTTCACTGGCAAAACACCATCACATATAGCGTTTGGATGAGAGAGCAGTTGTTCATACTGGAAATAAAACCGCACACCTGGCTCAAAATGAACACTCAGGTCACTCTCGTTCGGGAAACGACCCAAAGCTCGTTCCATAACCAGCCTGTCACCTGCTTGGCAATTTCCCCATGCAAACATGATGTACTCAAAGTAATCGGCAGGGTCATTTGCCGCGTTTCTACTCTCACGCATCAATTCCTCGACAGAAACTTTTCTTGCTTTAAGTGCTGACAACAACTTGCCACACTCGAAAATTTTAATGGCATTGTCAATGGATGTTGTGTGGCATACATAGTCCGTGACGCAACCTTTTCTATACGGACAAGCTGTGCATTCTGTCAGCAGCTTCGGGCGTGGTGCAGATAAATATACTTCTTTATGTTCGATGCCGTCCAAAATTGTGCGCAATGTGTCCTCATTATCACACTCAATTTTACATTTTCTGCCGTACTTTTTTTCATACTCTATAAATTCAATGATATTTCTAATTTCCCAATTCGTTACCTGCGGATAACAGGAGAGCTTCTTATAGAATATGCCATCCCATACTTCAGTAAATTCAAAATTGCCAACTTTTATCAGCATATTCACACCTCCAAATTCGAGTTTGTTTCACTGGCACGGCAGCGCCCAAGGCTCCCTTGTGTAAAGGGAGCTGTCAAAAATCTTCTGATTTTTGACTGAGGGATTGACAACCCCTCCGAGCAAAATCAAAGATTTTGCCCACCTCCCTCATCAGAGGGAGGCTCGCGCCTGCGGCGCTCCATTTGCAATGCAAACCACAATTTACCACTCGAAGGAATCGGGCGGAGCAATGATGCGGCAACCGTCCCCGGCAGCCAAACAAAAATAATAAGGGAGGGTTGCGAACCCTCCCTTACTGTTTGATTATTCGAGCAGTGCGTCAATTTCCTTGGCAACAGGGCAATTGGGCTGGTAGACACAGCTGCCGTAGCAGCAGTCCACCTCCGTCAGTTCGCCGTTCTCCCGCCCCACACCCCAGTC